>CAYVJP010000001.1:0-222 GCA_964451745.1 uncultured Anaerolineaceae bacterium
GAACAGGGCGTAGTGCTGAAAGACCGTGTTCACGTTGCGTCGATAGGGCGGGACACCGGCGATGGGCTGGCCGGCGAGGAGGATCTCGCCCTCGCTCGGCTGCTCGAAGCCCGCGATCATGCGCAGGGTCGTGGTCTTGCCGCAGCCCGACGGGCCCAGGAACGAGTAGAACGTCCCGCGATCGATCCGCAACTGCATGCGGTCGACGGCCGTGACGTCACC
>CAYVJP010000001.1:232-18126 GCA_964451745.1 uncultured Anaerolineaceae bacterium
CCGAACCGCTTGGTGACATCGATGATCTCGACGTCGGGTACGGTCTGTCCCCCGGGGCTCGGAGCAGCGCCGACGGATGAGACGGCGCCTGCCTGGTGGGCGTCCGCGACGGGGGAGGCGGTCAACGGCGGTCCTCGCGCAGTGGTTCCGGTCGCTGAGCGGCACCCTGCGGCACGCCACAGGGTCGCTGCATCCTACGGGCGAACGTCGGTGCCGTCAACGCGCGGCGGGTGCGAATCTCGCAGCGTGATGCCCTCGACGACACGAAGTCCGTCGGCCGTCAACCACGGCACGTCCTCGGGTCGCGGCGGCTCCCGGGGGCGCGCCGACGCACCACGCCCCGGGACCATCGGCGGGTGCGCGGCCACGGACCATCGACCCCGGGCGCCGGGTTGCTGCCAGCCCGTACCCTAGGGTCATGGTCCAGCTCACGGATCCGCGTCTCCCTCGCGCGAGCCACCCCGGGCGTCGCATCCTCCTGACGCTGGTGGTGATCGTGCTCGGGAGCTTGGTCGCGGCCGGCCCCATCGTCGCCGCCGATCGACCGCGCCAGCCCGGCGCGACGCTCGCCCCGATCAAGCCCCTGCCCACCCGGGTGCTCATCCATCGCTCGAGCGCGATGGTCAAGCAGTACACCAACTACTGGTGTGTCCCGGCGACCACCCAGTCGATGCTGAACCTGATCCTCGGGACGAGCGATCGGACTCGCGCGACCCAGGAGCGCTACTACGCGGGCACCCGCCAGAACAACCGCTACACCTACGCCACCAAGGGCAACGATCCGGATGGGTGGGCCTGGTCCCTGCGCTACTACAGCGGCGGCGTGGCCGACTACCAGGCCCGCTCGTTCACGAACAAGACGGCCTCGCTCAATGCCATCGTCGAGTCCATCGACCGTACCGGCACCCCGGTCGGGGTCCCGGTCCACGAGGGAACGCACGCCTGGATCGTGCTGGGGTACAAGGCGAAGCTGGACCCGGCCGACCCGAGGAAGCGGACGATCCTGGGGTTCTACGTGAGCGGCCCGCTCGGATCGCCCAGCGACCCGTGGACCTACGCGTACATGAGCAACGCGACGTTCCGCTCGCACTTCACCGCGTACCACGAGTGGCAGCGCAGCGTCGTCTGGGAAGGCACCTGGGTCATCATCAGCCAGTAGCCCCGGGCGCTACGATGGGTCACGCATGTACGCCGTCATCATGGCCGGCGGCGGCGGGACGCGACTGCACCCCCTGAGTCGACCCGAGCGCCCGAAGCCCTTCCTCCCGCTGCTCGGTGCCACCTCCCTGTTGCAGGCGACCGCTGCGCGACTCCCGACCGACGACATCACGGTCGTGACCGATCGTCGCTACGAGCGGTTCGTGCGCGAGCAGCTGCCCGATGCGAACGTGCTCCTCGAGCCGATGGGTCGCAACACGGCGGCGGCCATCGCCCTCGCGACCGCGGCCATCGATCGGCCCGATGACGAGGTGATGCTGGTCGTGCCCGCGGACGCCCACGTGGACCCGGCGCGCGACGGCGTGTACGCGGACGTGCTGCGCAAGGCCGCGACGCACCTCGCCACGGGATCGTTCGAGATCGAGGCGCCGCTGGTGACGTTCGGCGTGCAGGTCGAGCGGTCGGCGACGGAGTACGGCTATCTCATCCCCGAGGTCGCGACGAAGGAATCGATCGATGGCCTCGACGCCTATCGGCTCCTGCGCTTCGAGGAGAAGCCGACCCCGGAGCGTGCCATCGATCTCCAGCGAGAGGCAGGCGTGGCCTGGAACGCCGGCATCTTCCTGTGGCGCCGCGGGGCGATCCGGGCAGCGCTCGCGCGGTACACGGGTCTCCTCCAGACGATCGGGCCGATGGCCGAGTCACCCGCGATGCTCGAGCGAGCGTACGAATCGATCCAGCGCGCGGTCTCGATCGACGTGGCCGTGATGGAAGGTGCCGCGCGGGACCACCAGGTCGTCATGGGTTCGATGGATGTCGGCTGGTCGGACCTCGGGTCGTGGAGCGCGCTGCTGGCCGCGCTCGGCGCCCGCGGCGAGGGGTCGGTGGTGCAGCCGGGCGAGAGCGTGGTCGTGGAGGACGGCGACCTCGTGGTCCGCCGGGTGAACGGCCGCCTTGGTGTCATCGCGCCGCCGGAGCGCGGTAGCATGACCGCGGCCCAGCCGATCGCCGTGCTCCGCGGCGCCGGCCCCGACCGCGCCCTGGTCGAGGCGCTCATCGATCGCTGTGACGGACCGGAGGGATCCACGTGAGCACGACCAGCGGCACTCGGGTCCCCACGAAGATCGTCTTCGGGACCGACGGCTGGCGCGCCAGGATCGCCGACGACTACACCTTCGAGAACGTGCGTCGCTGCGCGGACGGGGTCGCGCACGTGATCGCCGAGCGCGGCGAGACCGCCAAGGGCGTCGTCATCGCGTACGACCGCCGGTTCGCGTCCGAGCATTTCGCCGCCGCCGCCGCCGAGGTCATCCTCGCCTACGGGATCCCCGTCGCGTTCAGCGTCCGGGCCGTACCGACCCAGATGAGCTCGTACGAGGTCGTCCAACGCGGGGCCGCCGCCGGCATCGTGATCACGGCCAGCCACAACCCCTGGGTGGACAACGGGTTCAAGGTCAAGGCGCCCACCGGGGCCGCGGCCGGTCACGACATGCTGTCGGGCATCGAGGCGAGGCTCGACGCCAACGGCGACATCGCCCTGGACCGACGGCCGATGGAGGACGCCGAGGCGGCCGGGCTCGTGGAGCGTTTCGATCCGTACGACGGGTACGAAGCGTTCGTCCGGCGCACGGTGGATCTCGACGCGCTCCGTGCCGCCGACATCAGCGTGCTGGTGGACCCGCTGTGGGGGTCCGGCGCCGGCTGGATCAGCCGGTTGCTGGCCGGCGGTCGGATCCGGGTCAACGAGATCCACCAGGAGCGGAACCCCTACTTCGGCGGCGTGAACCCCGAGCCGATCCGGCCCAACGTGGACGAGGCGCTCGGGATGATCGCGGGTGGTGGGTACGACCTGGGCCTGCTGCTCGACGGTGACGCGGACCGGGCGGGCGCCGCGGACGAGACCGGCACCTTCGTCCACCAACTCCAGGTGACCGGGCTGTTGATGTACTACCTCGCCGAGCATCGCGGCTGGCGCGACCCGGTGGTGGTCTCGATCAACAACACCTCGATGGCGGCGCGGCTGGGCGAGCGCTACGGGATCGAGACGCCGGAGACCCCGGTCGGCTTCAAGTTCATCGGACCCAAGATGATCGAGACCGGCGCCATGATGGGCGCCGAGGAATCGGGCGGCTTCGGGTTCGGGATGCACCTGCCCGAGCGCGACGGCATCTATGCCGACCTGCTGCTGCTCGACCTGTTCCTGCGCGAGAAGACCGCGGGGCGCTGGCCGGTGTCGACGGCCATCGCCCGGTTCCACGAGATCGCCGGGCCGTCGTTCTACCGACGGGTCGACGTCCACGTGGATCGGGCCATCTACGCGGAGATGAAGCGCCGGCTCCTGGTGGACCTGGCCGCCGCCGCACCGGCGTCGCTCGCGGGGGCGTCGGTCGCGCGGACCGTCACGCTCGATACCGGCGACGGGTTCAAATTCTTCCTCGACGACGGGTCGTGGCTGCTGATCCGGACGTCCGGCACCGAACCGCTCGTGCGGATCTACACAGAGGCGACCTCGGCCGACCTGCGCGAGGCCCTGCTGACCGCCGGTGAACAGCTGGTGCGGGGCACATGACCAGCGACGCGGAGGTGACCGCGCGCCGGGTCGAGAAACCATGGGGCCATGAACTGATCTGGGCCCACACCGACCACTACGTCGGCAAGACCCTCGTCATCGAGACCGGCAAGCGGCTCTCGCTCCAGCGCCATGAGATCAAGGACGAATCGATCCTGGTCGTGAGCGGCCGACTCAAGTTGTGGCTGGAGGATGACGACGGCGAGATCCGGACCGAGGAACTGGGTCCCGGCGCCGCCCGACACGTGGCCACGGGCCGCATCCATCGCTACGAGGCGATCGAGCGCTGCGAGCTCATGGAGGTCTCCACGCCCGAGCTCGACGACGTCGTGCGGCTCGAGGACGACTTCGGCCGCGAGGGGACGAACGCGCCCTGACCCGGGACGATTTCGGGGGTGACCGACGCCGACCGCGGGTGTAGTGTTGCGCTACGCGACCGCCCTCACCGGTCGAGGTGCATGACCGGACGGCGGCCCCGTGAACGCCCATCGGGCGACGGAGGTAGACCGGCGATGCACAGCTCACTGATCGGCAAGGTCGAGAAGGCGAATCGCTACGCGCGAGAGCTTGATCGGATCACCATCGACCGTCTCTCGCTGACCTTCCGCGGTGACAACGACACGCACCATGTCGAGCTCGATTCCGGTCAGTGGCGATGCACCTGCCACTACTTCGAGAGTTGGGGGTCGTGCGTCCATCTCTTGACACTCCAGAAGGTCATGGGCGTCATGCTGCCCGAGGACGCCCAGGTCTCGATCTTCTCGGCGGGTCAGCCGGTCCCCACCGCCTGACCGTCATCCGTCACCGCACGTCGAGGCGCCAGAAGTAGCTGGCCGACCCGACGTTCTGGCCGAAGTCCACGGTGACCTCGGCCGTCCACGAGCCGGCCGCCGGCGCCGGGAACGCGGGAGCGCCCGCGCCCTCGCCCAGTGATACCGCGCCCTGTGGATCCGTTCGGCCGGCGGGGACGTAGCGCCCCCGCCACCCGACGATCTCGCCGTCCGGTTCGAAACGGACCGTGAGCGGCTCGCCGGCCCCGACGGTGATGGGCGAGCCCGGGAGCCATGGCGCGTCCGACCCGGTTCCGAGCCACGTGTACGACCCGAGCTGACCGACGACGGGGTCGCCGCCCTCCGCCGCCAGCGATGCATCGGGCGGCGCGTCCATCCCCGGCACGACCGTCGGGGGCGTCGCGGTCGCCGGGACGGCGGTCGCGGTCTGCGGCGACGAGCTGACCGGTCCCGACCCGGGTGTCGAGGGGGCCGGGCTCGCCGTCCCGTCGCCCGCACATCCGGCCACCAGCACGGCCGCCACGACCACCAGCGCGATCCGGCCGGACGCGCGCATCACGACCGTCCCGGCCGCAGGCACGGCGCGCCCCCGCAGGCGACGATGCGGCTGACGGTCACGACCGGACTGCCGTCGCCGGCGAGCCCCTCGTTCGTCGGGGCCGAGAAGAGCGAGCGGAACTCCGCGGTCGCCGTCAGGACGACGCTTGCGCTGTAGGTGCCGGCAGACGAACCGGCCGACATCGTCGCGACGGTCGTCCAGGTCGTGGTTCCGGGGGCGCGTCGCTGCAGCTTCACGCTCCGCCCCGACAGGTCGTTGCCCGATAGCCGGTCGTACGCGCTGTTGCTCGCGATCTCGAGCGTGGCCGTGAACTTGATGGTGGAGCCAGGAATGGCGGCCGTCGGGCTTGCGGCGAGCGTGACGACCGTGTCGAGGTCCAGGCAGGTCGAGATCTTCGTGGTCGCCGACGGGACGTCGTACTCGCGCTGGAGGGTCGCGACGTCGCAGCGGCCCAGGACGTGCTCGTTCCACCCATCCTTCGGCTTCGTCCTCGAGTAGGTCTGCACGACCGCGTCAAGGTAATCCCGATCGTCGGCGTGGTTGACGTGATGGGCGAGGACTTCCACGTGCCCGAACTCATCGAGCGCGATCGTCTCGGCGTCGTAGCAGCCGTTCGGCGGGTTGTCGTACATCTGGCACCACTTGAGCGTGCCCCAATCGAAGACCCGTCCATGTTCGCGCAGCCACATCGTGAACCCGTTGGGCGCGGACCGCGTGAAGCATGCGATCCCGTTGACGCCGCAGGTCGCCGCCGGACCGTAGCCGATCGGGTTGGCCCCATCCGCGGCATAGACGAAGGTCGCGGCCCGCGAGGCGCGGCTGTCGTTCAGGCCCTCGGCGGCACCGCGGATGGCAGCCTTGATCTCGGTGGGCGGCTCCGAGCCCGAGCGCCAGCGGAACTCGAGCTTCTGGTCCTGCGCGAACAGCTTGTCGCTGAGGACGGGGTCGGGCCCGTGGGCCAGCGCCTGGTCGGCCGAAGCCAGACCCACGACGAGGCCGAGGGCGAGGGCGACGACCGCCCGCGCTCGGTCGGAGTTCATCGGGTCACCTCATCGAATCGGAGCGAGGCTCCATCTCCCAGCCGGCGGAGGAGCGGGACCGCCGGGCCCTCGAGCGGCATCCGACCGTCCGGGGCAAGGACGACGAGTCCGGGCCCGGACTCCGCGCCGCCGCCCGCACGTGCCGGACCCTCCAGGACGCGACGACCCTGCCGATCGCCCGGCAGGTCGCGCGCGCCGCGGCCATCGATCCCTACGGAGCGCAGCGTCCGCCCGTCGGCACCCGCCTCGTGGACGACCAGCGGGCGCCCGTCGGGTCCCTTGGCCAGCGTCGCCAGGCCGGCGGCATCGTGCAGCGTCACCCGCGACCCGTCGGTGATATCGATCGAGATCAGCGCGCACGGCAACCCGCCGCACGCGCCATGCACGACGAGCCGGTCCCCGGCGAGACCCACCATGTCACCGAGATCCGCGTCGGAGATGCGCTGGACCGTCCGCTCGGCCCGGTCGAGGATCCGGGTGCGGCAGGCGATGGCGCCGCAGGACTGCACGACCAGGCTTCGCCCATCCGCGCTCCAGGCGAGCTCGGTGGTCCATGTCGGCCCGAAGCGAGCGTCCGGGTCGATGGGCGCCAGGATCCGACGGGCGGGTCCGCGCCCGGCCACCGGGCGCTCGAAGACGCCGAGATCGGCGCGGGTGCCGCGCGCGATCCGGAACTCGACGATCGAGTGCAGGTCCGGGGCGAGGATCGCGCGACGGATCACGTTCGCTGACGTGCCGACCGTGGTCGCGCAGCCACGCCCGATATCGATCAGGCGCAGGGTGGAGGCGACGCCGTCGTCGGACCCCACGAGGACCTGGCCGCGCAGGGGACCGGCCGCGAACGATTCGGGCGGGAGATCGAGGGTCCGCGGTCGCGTGGCTCCCGGCCCGCCCACGGCAAGCCGTTGCCCGACGAGCCGTCCCTCGACGAGCCGCGGGTCCATCCGCCACCACGTGCCGAGGGCCTCGGAGGACCCGATCCTTGCTCCAGGACACGGCGGCGGTTCCCACGGCGCCCCACGTGCCCCGAGCGTCGTCGTCGCGACGGCGGCGACCGCCAGCACCGCCGCGAGCCCCGGCCCGACCCGATGCACCCATCTCGACTCCACCATGGTCCGATGACCTCCTCCGGCGGAACATCGAAGGCGGGAGGAGGGCGAGGACGGCACTCTACGGCGATGGGCTTCACTCGCCCTTATCTGCTACGCTCCGGCGCGACATCCGTCGAACGCCGCGTGGTCGCGAAGCTGGTGTGAATCCAGCACAGTCCCGCTACGGTGACTGCCCCACAACAGGGCAGAAGTCCGGTCGCCGACCCCACGGTGCATGCTCGAACCTTCGAGAGAAAGGTAGGCAGGACCGTGCACGCTTCCCCCTGACGACCCCTCCTTCGACCCATTCGAAGCGAGGGGTTCGCGATTCCCGTCGCGGCCCCTCCGGCCCCAGCCCATCCCGGAGGCGATCCCGTCATGTCACGCTCCCCATCGAATCGAGTGCTTGCGCTCTTCCTCGGCACCGCGACGCTCATCGCCGCGTGCGCGAGCCCGTCCGCGAGCCCGTCCGCGGCCCCTTCGACCGCGCCGACGACCGCGCCATCCACGGCGCCCAGCATCGCGCCGAGCGTCGAACCGAGCCCGGTCGCCGCGTTCCCCGTCACGATCACCGACGACGAAGGCACGGCGGTGGAGATCGCCGCCGAGCCGTCGCGCATCGTCTCCCTGTCGCCGGCGAACACCGAGATCCTGTACGCGTTGGGGATCGGTGACCGCGTGGTCGCGACCGATAGCGCCAGCGACTACCCCGCGGACGCGGCCGCCCTGCCCGACGTCGCCGATTTCGCGGCGGTCGATGTCGAGTCCATCGTCTCGCTCGAGCCCGATCTCGTCCTGGCGGTGGGCCTCGGTTTCACCCCGCCCGAAGCGGTGACACAGCTGCGCGAGCTGGGCATCCCGGTCGTGGTGGTGTATGCCCCCACGGTGGACGCGGTGCTCAGTGACATCGAGCTCATCGGGTCCGCCGTCGGCCGCACAGCCGAGGCGAGCGAGCTGACCGCTGCGATGCAGGCCGAGATCGATGCCATCAGCGCTGCCGTCGCAGACGCCGGCGAGCCGCCGCGCACCTTCTATGACGTGGGCTACGACGATACGACCGGCCAGATCTTCGCCCCCGCGGACGACTCGTTCGTGGCCGAGATGGTGACGCTCGCCGGGGCGGACACCATCACGACGGGCGACCCGATGTCGTATGAGATCCCGCTGGAGAAGCTGATCGAGGCGGACCCTGCCGTGATCGTGCTGGGCGTCAACGCGTTCTACGCGCCCACGGCCGAGCAGGTCGCCGCGCGGACCGGGTGGGATGCGCTGACCGCCGTCAAGACCGGTGACATCCGGCAGGTACCCGACACGGAGATCACCCGGCCTGGGCCGCGCCTGCCGCTGGGCCTGCGCAACCTGGCCGGCGCCATCTGGCCGGACGTGACCCTCCCGGCGGCCCCGTAGGGACCGCGATGGCGGCCGGTGCGCTCTCGCGCGACCACGGAGCGGGTGGCCTTGCCACCTGGGTCCGGGGCCGGCCGCTGGCGGTCTCCTTCGCGATCATCGTCGCGCTGTTCGTGACGATGATCGCGGGGGTGGGCCTCGGGACCGTCCAGGTGGCGCCGGAGCAGGCGCTGGCCGTCATCCTCCAGCGCGCCTTCGGGATCGATATCGGGGTGGCGTACTCGGATGCGACCGCGACGATCGTGTGGGAGCTGCGCCTGCCCCGGGTGCTGACCGCGATGGTCATCGGGGCGGGGTTGGCGGTCGCGGGCGCCACCTTCCAGGGACTGTTGCGCAACCCGCTCGCCGACCCATACGTGCTGGGCACGGCGTCCGGCGCCGCGCTCGGGGCGGCGGTCGCCGTGATCCTGCCCGTCCAGTTCGCGGTCTTCGCCTTCAGCCTGCTGCACGGGTTCGCCTTCGCGGGGGCGCTGTTCGCCGCGTGGCTGGTCTTCCGCCTGGGTGGCTCGGGCGGTCCGGGCGGTCTCACGAGGCTGTTGCTGACGGGGTACGCGGTCGCCTCGGTCCTGACCGCGTTCCTGACCCTGGCCATGTACGTGTCCGGCTCGGACCTGCGCCAGATCTTCTCCTTCCTGCTGGGCGGTCTCGGCGCGTCGTCATGGGCCAGGCTGGCCGTGGCGGCTCCGCTCATCGTCGTCGCGTGCCTGCTCATCTTCCGGCGCTCGCGAGCGCTTGACGGCATGCTGCTGGGTGACGCGGCCGCCCACCACCTGGGCATCGACGTCCGCCACGAGCGGCGGGTCCTGCTCGCGCTCGCATCGATGGCGACCGCGGCCGGGGTCGCGATCAGCGGCCTCATCGGGTTCGTCGGACTGGTCGTCCCGCACGTCATCCGGCTGGTCGTGGGCCCCTCCGCGAGCCGGGTCCTGCCCATCTCCGCCCTCGCTGGGGCGTGGCTGCTGACCGCCGCCGACCTCGTGGCCCGCCTCGCCGGCGATGTCCCGGTGGGCGTGGTGATGGCCCTCATCGGGGCGCCGTTCTTCCTGTTCCTCCTGCAGCGGACCCGGACCAGGTACGAGCTGTGACGACCGTCGCGCCACCCGTTCCGGGCACCGATCGCGGGGCACAGCTCGCGGATCACGACGCCAGCGAGCCGGTCCTCGCGGCGGACGCGGTCAGCCTGGTCATCGATGGCCGGCCGATCGTCGACGACGCAAGCCTGGCCCTCGCGGGCGGTGAACGCCTCGCCCTGGTCGGGCCCAACGGCGCCGGCAAATCCACGCTCCTGCGCATGCTGACCGGCGTCCTGCGTCCCACGAGCGGAACGGTCCGGCTCTGCGGCTCGCCCATCGAGTCGGTCGAGCGACGCACCGTGGCGCGGACGATCGCCGTGGTGCCCGAACTCACCCAGCTGCCCTTCGGGATGCCGGTCGCGGAGGTCGTGGCGCTGGGGCGCCTCCCGCATGAACCGCCGTTCACCGGGCTGCGTCCGACGGACGTGGCCGCGGTGGATGCGGCCATCGAGCGCGTCGGGATCGATCACCTCCGCCACCAGGATGCCCGGACCCTGTCGCTCGGCGAGCGCCAGCTCGTCTTCGTCGCGGTCGCGCTCGCGCAGGAAGCGCAGATCCTCGTCCTCGATGAACCGACGGCCCATCTCGACATCCGTCACCAGGTGGAGGTGATGCAGCTCCTCGTCGAACGCAACGAGCGTGCCGGGACCACCGTCATCGCCGTCCTGCACGACCTCGCCCTCGCGGCGCACTTCTTCCCGAGGGTGGCGATCGTGAACCAGGGCCGGCTGGTCGCCGATGGGCCTCCGTCGACGACGCTCGACGACGCGCGCATCCGCGAGGTCTTCGGGGTGGACCCGGCCCTGGTGCGACTCCCGTCGACGGCCCGATGAACGCCATGCGCGCGGCGATGGGGCTGCTGACCCGGATCCCGATGGGTCGGCACCTCGTCGACGCGAGTGGCGCGGCGGCGTTCCCCCTGGTCGGCGCGCTGATCGGCATGATCGGCGGGCTGGCCTGTCTCGCCCTGGCTGCCACCGGCGAACCGGTCATCGCGGCCATCGCGGCCATCGGGGTCATGGCCCTGGTGTCGGGTGGCCTGCACCTCGACGGGCTTGCCGACACGGCGGATGCGCTCATGGCGCCGGACGCGGTCCGCGCCGAGGCCGCCCGCCGCGACCCGACGACCGGGACGGGGGGTGTCGTGACCTTGATCGTGGTCATCGGGGCGCAGGTCGCGGCGCTCGCGAGCGTCGCCGGTGGCGCGGGCGGACCCGTGCTCGCGGCCGGCGCGTGCGTGACGGTGGGTGCGGTCTCGCGACTGGTCCCGATCGCCGGCGCATGGCTGTGGCGTCGCCGGGCGCGTCGCGACGGGTTCGGGGCCTGGTTCATCGATCGCCTGCGACCGCTCGATGTCACCGCCGCCGTCGCCTTCGCGATCGGCGCGGTCGCCGTGGTGGTCGGGCTGACCGGCTCCCTGGCGCTGCTCGCCGGGACGGCGGTCGGCGCCTTGGCCGGGCTCGTGATCCTGGGCTGGATCTCCTGGCGCCGGGAGGGCCTCGATGGCGACGCGCTGGGGGCGTCCGTCGAACTGACGGTCGCCGTTTCGCTGGGCCTCGTTGCGGTGCTCGCCTGATGGCGACGCCCTTGCTGTTCGCGGTCGGCGGGACTCGCAGCGGCAAGAGCCGCTGGGGCCTGGCCGCATGCCGCCGGCTCGCGGGTGATGGCGGGCGTGTCTGGTTCCTCGCGACGGCGTGGCCGGGGGACCCGGAGCTGGACGACCGGATCGCGCGGCACCGACGGGAGCGGCCGCCGGCATGGCCGACGATCGACGTCGGCACCGACCTCGTCGCGGCGCTGGACGCGACCGAGCCCGACGAGCCCGCCCTCATCGATGGCCTCACCCTGTGGCTCAGCGGCCTGATGACCGACGACACCGTGGACATCGATCCGATCCTCGACGGACCGGTGGCGGCCGGCCTGGCGGCGATCCGCGAGCGGCCCGGACCGGTGGTCGTCGTCAGCGACGACGTCGGCGGCGGCATCGTGCCGATGCACGCGATGGCCCGGGCGTATCGCGACCTGGTCGGCATCGTCCACCAGCGCATCGCCGCGGACGCCGATGAGGCGGTCCTCATGGTCGCCGGCCTGCCGGTCTGGCTGAAGGGCGGACCGCGATGACCGACGCGCCCGGGGACGGCGCGCCGCTGGAACGCGCGATCGGGGCGATCGCGGCGCTGGGGCCGCTCGACGCGAACGCGATGCATGCCGCCGCGGCCCGCCTCGACCGGCTGACCAAGCCGCCCGGGAGTCTCGGGCGTCTCGAATCGCTCGCCGTGACGCTCGCGGGGATCACCGGCCGGGCCGACGCGCAGGTGGCGCGTCGGAGCGTCATCGTGGCGGCGGCCGACCACGGGGTGACCCATCGTGGGGTCTCGGCCTATCCGTCCGAGGTCACGGCCCAGATGGTCGCGAACTTCCTGGCCGGCGGGGCTGCCATCAACGTCCTCGCCGCGCAGGCGGGCGCCACGCTGACCGTCATCGATGTCGGGGTCGCGTCGGTGATCCCGGCCGTGACCGACGCGACGGGGCGGGGCGGTCGCCTGGTCGAGGCCCGGGTGCGGGCGGGCACGGCGGACATGACCGAGGGACCGGCGATGACGCGCGAGGAGGCACTGGCCGCGATCGCGGTCGGGCGGCGCGTGGGTGCGGGGGTCATCGCGAGCGGCTGCGATGTCCTCGCCATCGGCGAGATGGGCATCGGCAACACGACCGCCGCGAGTGCCCTGACGGCGGTCCTCGCGGAGGCAGAAGTCGACGCCGTGACCGGCCGTGGGACGGGCCTGGACGACGCCGGGGTCGAGCGCAAGGTCGCGACGATCCGGACGGCGCTCGCCGTGAACGCCCCCGATCGCGGCGATCCCCTCGGCGTGCTCGCGGCCGTGGGCGGCCTCGAGATCGCGGCCCTCGTCGGGGTCGTCCTCGCCGGTGTGGCGGCCCGCGTGCCGGTCGTCCTCGATGGCTTCATCACCGGGGCCGCCGCGCTGGTTGCCACCGCGCTCGCGCCCGGGGTCGCAGCGCGCGTGGTCGCGGCACACCGGTCGCCCGAACCCGGGCACGCCGTGATCCTGGAGCGCCTCGGGCTCGAGCCGCTGCTGGCCCTGGACCTCCGGCTGGGCGAGGGGAGCGGGGCGGCCCTGGCGTTCGGCCTCCTCGATGCGTCGGTCGCGATCCGCGATGGGATGGCCACGTTCGATTCCGCGGGGGTGGCAGGACCGAGCGCGCACGTCGCACCGTGACGCAGCTCATCCTCGTGCGCCACGCAGCGACCGCCTGGACGGGTCGTCGCTACTGCGGGCGCAGCGACCCATGGCTCAGTCCCGAGGGCCGGCGGTCGGCCGATGCCCTGGCCGCCTCGCTTGCGGGGACGCTCCAGGCGCCCGTGCGGATCGTCTCGAGCCCGCGCCGCCGGGCGCGCCAGACGGCCCGGGCCATCGCGGGTGCGGTCGCCGGCGCCGAGGTGGTCGTCGACCCGCGCTGGGCGGAGGCCGATTTCGGACGGATGGAGGGTTGGACCTTCGACGGGATCGAACGGGCGGACCCGGACCTGGCCCGCCGGCTCGCGGCGGGCGACCCGTCGATCGACTGGCCTGGCGGCGAGACGGCCGCGGCGCTCGAGGCGCGGGTCATGGCGGCGCTCGAGGATGTCGATCGCTGGCTGGCGGCCGGCCTCTCCGTCGTCGTCGTCTCGCATGGCGGCCCGATCCGGCTGGCCATGGTCGCCGATTCCGGCGACCCGACGAACGGGGCCGAGCTCGCTCCCGCTGGCGCGCGGGTCCTTCGTCGCTGACCCGTGCTACGCTCCGGGCGTGACTCGACGTCGATCGAGCGCGCCGGGACGCATCCGTCCCGACCGTCGTCGGTCCCTCCTGATCCTCTCGGTGCTCGCTGCCGTCGTCGTGGCGGCCTGTGGCGATGCGCCCGACGCCACCGGCTCCGACGATCCGGGTGCGAGCTCCGCGCCGCCCGTCGCCGCGACCCCGACGGCGGCCGCCACCGACCCGGGCGACCCCGGTCCCACCGAGCTGCCACCGAGCGAGGAGCCGACCGAGGCCCCCGAGACCGATGAGCCGTCGTCGACGGCGGGCAGCGGCCCGGCGGCGGCTTGTGCCGGCAGCGATGACAATCGCGACTTCTACGCAGCCACCGCTGACGCGGTCTCGTGGCCGGTCTACTGCCCGGTCCTGCCCGATGGCTGGTTCGTGACGGCCGGGCAGTACAGCCTCGCCGACGGCGGCCAGATGGAGATCTCGTATCGCGGGCCGGCCGGAGCGTCCATCACCCTGCGCCAGGGCGTCGTCTGCGGTGCCGACGCGTGCGCGCCATCCGGCGACGAGCTGGGGGACGCGGCCTACGGGGACCTGACCGGTCGCCTGTGGGATGTCGGAGACGGTGGGTTCCAGGTGCTCGTGGACGCCGAAACGTCGCCGTCGTGGGTGCTGATCGCGTCGGGGCTGTCTGAGGCCGACGTGCGCACGATCGCCGCGGATCTGATCGCCGTCGAGGGCTGACCGGCGGGTTCAGCCCAGCGCGGCCGCGGCGAGCCTGGCGATCGCGTCGGCCGTCGGATCGAGGTCGATGCCCGGCTGGGCCATCGCTGCCGTCGCCCCGAACCACAGGACCGGACCGCTGCCGGCGATCGCCCGGACGGCCGCGACGGCCGTTTCGAGGGCGAGGCCATCGGACTCCTGCATCGCGAGCGACCAGCCGCCCGATGCGTCCAGCGCGTCGAGGTCGAACGCGATGTACCAGCCATCGATGCGCGCCGCGACGACGGCGGCCCATGCGGTCAGGGCGGCCATCCCGGCATCGCCGGCCAGCATGCCCGGCCCGAACTGCGCGACGCCGCTCGCTGCGAGCATGCGCGACTCGGTCTCGTCCAGCACCTGGCCGCCGAGGAGTGCGGCATCCGTCGCCGCAACGGATGGTCCGTCCACGGCCGCCACCAGGTCGGCATCGCCGCGCCCGCAGGCCATCGCGAACGGCATGCCCCAGACGTTCCCGGATGGGGTCGTGTCGGGCGTGTTGAAGTCGCCGTGGGCGTCGAACCAGGCGAGACCCAGGCGACGGCCCGGGGCGGCGCGTCGCAGGCCGGCCATCGCCCCGGCGTGGGACGTGCAGTCGCCACCCAGGACGAGGAGGCGGGCGCCCGGGTCCGCGGCGGTCAGACCGTCGGCGACGTGGCCCGCGAGGCGCGGCAGGTAGTCGCAGATCCGAGCCCGGTTCTTGGCCCGGGGATCCGGGTCGGGTGCCCAGCCCGGATCGTTGCGGGCGTCCCCGTGGTCCACGACGACCCCGGCGGATCCGAGGTGCGCGGCGACGCGCTCCAGCACGCCCGCCGCGCGGAGGGCGGTCGGCGAGCGTTCCATGCCGCCGAAATGGCCGCCGAGGGCCGTCGGCGACCCGACCGTGACGATGGTGCTGGGCAGGCTCATGGGCGTGAGGATACGTGCCGCCGCCCCGTGCCGCCCGATGCCCCGACAAGGCGCGGGTGGGTTTCCGGCATGATGGCGGCATGCGCATCGCCGAGTTCGCCCTGGAGCGGTACTTCGCCCGCTGGGAGTTCGCCGTCCGCCACCTCCTGTGCGCCTCCGATGTCCAGGGCATGCCCATGGCCGACCTCCTGGCGCTCGCCGACGACGAGACGCGAGCCCTGTGGGACGGACTGACCCTCGGCTACACCGAATCGACCGGCCATCCGCTGCTCCGACGCGAGATCGCGGCGCGATACGACGGCCTGACCGAGGACGATGTCCTCGTGTTCGCGGGCGCCGAGGAGGCCATCTTCTGCGTCGCCAACGTGTTGTTGGGGCCGGGCGATCACGCGATCGTGACGTGGCCCGGGTACCAGAGCCTCTACGAGGTGGGTCGCGCGACCGGTGCCGACGTGACCCTCCACGAACTGCGCGAGGACGCAGCCTGGGCGCTGGACCTGGAGCTCCTGCGGACCCAGGTCACGCCGGTCACCCGGCTCATCGTGGTGAATGCCCCGCACAACCCGACCGGCATGCTGCCCGACCGCGCCACGTTCGATGGCCTCGTGGCGATCGCGGCCGAGGCAGGAGCCCACCTGCTCGTCGATGAGGTCTACCGCGACCTCGAGTTCGACCCCGCCGATCGATTGCCGGCCGGCGTCGAAGCGCTCGAGCGGGGCGTCTCCCTCGGCGTGATGTCGAAATCGTTCGCGATGGCCGGGCTCCGCATCGGGTGGCTCGCGACCCGCGACCGGGACCTCCTGGCCCGCTGCGCGGCCTTCAAGGACTACACGACCATCTGCTCCTCAGCGCCGTCCGAGATCCTCGCGCTCATCGGACTGCGCGCGGCGGATGTCGTGCTGGCCCGCTCGCGCTCCATCGTGACGGCCAACCTGGAGGCGCTCGACGCGTTCTTCGAGGCATGGGCGGACCGCTTCACGTGGGTCCGTCCGCGGGCCGGGTCCGTCGGGTTCGCGCGCCTCACGGTGCCGGGCGTGTCCATCGATGACTGGGCCGCCGATCTCGTCGAGACGGAAGGCGTCCTGCTCTTGCCGGGCTCCCACTTCGGGTTCGGCGGCAACCACTTCCGCCTGGGCTTCGGGCGGACGGACCTGCCCGAAGCGCTGGAGCGCCTGGAGGCGCACGCCGCCTCGACCTTGCGTTGAACCCGTCGATCGCCGCCACGCTGCTCGTGAGCCTGCGCCGCACACGGGCCGCCTGGCCCATCGTCGCGGCCGCGGGCCTGACGTGCGTCCTCGCGACCACGCTGCTGGCAGCGGGCCCCATCTACGCGAACGCCGTCTCGATCGCCGGCCTCCATCGCGTCCTCACCGATTCCCCGGTCGAGGCGGCCAACGTCCAGGTCAGCCTTCGTGTGGTCCCGACCGAGGCACCAGCCGCGGATATCGCGGTGACCGCGACCATCGAGGAGGCGCTCGTCGACGTCGGCGGCGACATCGTGCGATCTGCTCGCTCGGGCACCTTCGATCTGCCCCTGGCGGTCCCGGGTGCCGTCCCGGACCTCGTCAACCTCGGTTGGATGGAGGGGCTGGCGGGACGCGCGACCCTGGTCGGTGGGGCATGGCCGGACGCCGCATCGGCGACGACCGGGGGACCGGTCCCGGTCGCGGTCGCCGACGTCGTGGCGATCCCGCTCGGACTCGCCGTCGGGCAGCGCTTCTCGCTCACCAACCGACTCGACCCGGACCGTGTCCTGCCCGTGCGCATCGAGGGCATCTTCCGCATCGACGACCCAGCGGCGCCCGCCTGGTGGGATGAGCGACAGGTCCTCGACGGCCTCGTGACCAGCGATGACTTCGCGACCCATGGACCGTTCTTCACGACCCGCGAGCACCTCTTCGCGCGCGCGACCACGACCAGCACCGAGCTCACCTGGCGGGCATTCCCCCAGGTGAGCGCCCTCACGATCGATGCGCTGGCGGGCCTCCGGACGCGGGTGGCGGGGCTGGACGAGCGGATCGAGGCGGCCACCGGCGGCGTCCCCACCACCGTGACGACCGGGCTGCCCGAGATCCTGGAGGACGCCGAGCGGTCCCTGCTCGTGAGCCGGACCGGCGTGCTGGTCCTCATCGTCCAGCTCGCGGTGCTCGCCGCCTACGCGGTCCTGCTGAGCGCGGCGCTCCTGGTCGAGCATCGGCGCGTGGACACCGCGATGCTGCGCTCGCGCGGCGCGGGGCCGGCCAGGATCGGGGCGCTCGCCCTGGTCGAGGGGCTGCTCCTGACCGTCCCGGCGGCGGTCCTGGGTCCGCTGATCGCCGTCGCCGCGCTCGGGCTCCTCGATGTCGTCGGACCGCAGGCCGCGATCGGCCTGACGCTCGATCCGGCCGTCTCGACCGACGCGTTCCTGGCCTCCATCGCGGGCGCCGTGGC
This sequence comes from uncultured Anaerolineaceae bacterium, assembly GCA_964451745.1. Taxonomy (GTDB): domain Bacteria; phylum Chloroflexota; class Limnocylindria; order Limnocylindrales; family CSP1-4; genus SPCO01. The sequence goes on from CAYVJP010000001.1 coordinate 17,786, forward strand.
CTGTCTCGTCGCGCTGATCCTGCCCGCCCTGCCCACCCGACGCTCGTTCGCCGCGGCGACCAGCGGCGTGTCGCGCGCCTCGACGGTGCCCACCGGTCAGCGGCTCGGTCTCGACATCGCGCTGATCGCCGTCGCGGCCATCGGCCTGTGGCAGTTGCGCCACTACGGCGCGCCCATCACCCAGAGCGTGCAGGGCGCGCTCGGGATCGATCCGCTGCTCGTCGCGGCGCCGGCCATCGGGCTGCTCGCCGGCGCCGTGGTCGCGCTGCGGTTGCTGCCGCTCCTGGCCGGGCTCATCGAGCGCGCGACGTCACGCGGCCGTGGACTCGTCGCATCGCTGG
>CAYVJP010000001.1:18136-44160 GCA_964451745.1 uncultured Anaerolineaceae bacterium
CGTCGAGTGAGCCGCCGCCGGCCGAGAGGCGGAAGCGCGGGGTGCCCGGCAACTCGCCCGGCGGCCGCTTCGCTACACGCGAGCCGCCCTCCTGCTGATGCTGGCCATGTCGATGGGCGTCTTCGCGGTCTCGTACACCCACACCTGGACCGCGTCGCAGGTGGATCAGGCGGGTTTCCAGGTGGGGGCGGACGTCCGCGTGGAGCCCGGGACGCGAGCCGGCAGCGTGCCCCGCTGGGGCGCGGACCGGGCATATGCGTCCCTGCCGGGCGTGACGGAACGCAGCGCCGTGGAGCGGGACTCCGTGCAGGCGTCGCGGGCCGAGGGAGCCACGCTCATCGCGCTCGACGCCGCGACGGCGGGGCGGATCGTCACCCTGCGGCCCGACCTCGCCGACGCACCACTCCCCGATCTGCTGGCACCGCTCGCGGTGCGTCGGCCCGGACTCGCCGCGGTCCGGCTCGCCGGGGAACCCCAGGCCCTTCGGCTCCAGGTCGCCCCCGACTTGCGGGTCGTCGAGCGTCTCGTGTTCGACGACGACCTCGGCCAGCTGGTCAGCGAACCGGTCGATCCGGCCAGCATCGCCGGCCGCGCCGGGGTCGGCACGTCCGTGGTCGTGCGCGACGCGTCCGGCGGCCTGCATCGCTTCGACGGTGACACCACGACCCTGGGTGGCGGTCCGCGATGGGTGACGATCCCGTTGGGCGAGCCAGGGGAGACCGCGGCCACGCTCGCGTACCCGCTGGAGATCCTCGCCGTCGAGCTTCGACTCAACCTGCCGGGCGACCTCCAGTCGCCGGACGCCTCGATCACGGTCCTGGCGGCCGAGGCGGCGCCGCTCGACGGTGCCTGGCAGCCGGTCCCGATGGACCTCGGCCGCGGCTGGCGGTTGAGCGCGTCCATCCAGGGCCTCCCGTACGAGACGATCGAACCGTCGCTGCGCGCGAACGGACTCGCCGCCGAGGCCGGCGAAGGCCGCAGCCTGCCGACGTTCCGCGGCGAGGACCAGTACGGCCGGGGCATCGACTTCGTCTTCGCGCCCTCCGACCTCAGCGCGCTCGCCGAGGCCGCGGTCCCGGCCGTCGCCAGCGCGGCCTTCCTCGAGGCCAGCGCCGTGGCCGTCGGGGAATCGATCCCGATCGAGATCGCCGGGGTCCGGCGGACCGTGGAGATCGTCGGCGCGATGCGGGCGTTCCCCACGGTCGAGGAGGCCGAACCGGTCCTCGTCGTGGACCTGCCCACGGCGACGCTGTTGCGCTTCGAGGGCAGTGCCAGCGTGGATCCACCCGATGAATGGTGGTTCGCGGTCGACGATGACGCCCTCGACGCGACGGTCAGCGCCCTGGAGGACCGGCCGTTCGACAGTCGCGCCGTGGTGAGTCGGACGGCCCGGGCACGGGCGCTCGCGACCGACCCCGTCGCCCTCGGGATCATCGGTGCGCTCAGCATCGGGTTCGTGGCGGCCACGCTCTTCGCGGTCGTCGGGTTCGTGGTGAGCGCTGCCGTCTCGGCCCGGGAGCGCGTGTCGGAGTTCGCGCTCCTGCGGGCCCTCGGGTTGTCCTCGGGCCAGCTGTCGAGTTGGCTCTCCCTGGAGAACGCGGTCCTTGCCGTCGTGAGCCTCCTCGCCGGATGTGCCCTCGGTCTCCTGATCGCGTGGGTCGTGCTGCCCTTCGTGACGGTGACCCAGGAGGCCCGGACCCCGTTCCCGCCGGTCGACCTGGACGTCCCATGGATCACGATCGGCGGACTCGTGGTCGCCGGGATCGTCGCGCTGGCCGCGACGGTCCTGGTCGTGGCCTGGTTGCTGCGCCGGATCGGCCTCGCGGCCGTCCTGCGGACGGGCGAGGACTGAACGATGCGGATCGTCGCTGCGGTCGCCGCCATCCTGCGTCGGCTGCGGAACGAACGGGGCGCCGTCGCGCTCCTCTTCGTCCTGGTGGCCGTCACGAGCTTCGTGGTCGCGGCCAGCCCTCGGGTCTTCGATCGCGTCGCCGATGACGGCCTCCGCTACGAACTCGCCGACGCGACGGCCATCCAGCGCAATCTGCAGTTCAGCGCCGTCGGGCAGATCCAGGCCCAGGAAGGCGACCCGTTCGCCCGCGTCCGGGCGCACGGCGACGCGCTGTGGGGCCGCCTCCCGACGACCGTCCAGGACGTCATCGGGGAGCGCGGATTCGCCATCGATTCGACGCGGTTCACGCTCGCCGATCCGCCGAACTTCACGACCAAGGTGACGTTCGGCTACCAGGACGGGATCGAGGACCGGATCGAGCTCGTGGCAGGCCGGCTGCCGAGTCGCGCGGCGCCGGTCGAGGGCGACGCGCCGCCGCGCTTCGAGGTGGCCATGTCGACGGCCACTGCGGAGACCATCCACGTTGCGGTCGGCGATGTGCTCCCCGCGGGGATCGACCCAAGCGATCCCATGCTGCGACGGGTCTTCCCGCGCCCGACCACGCCCGTCGAGATCGAGGTCGTCGGGCTCTTCCGCGTCGTGGACCCGACGGCCCCCTACTGGTTCGATGACCGTCGGATGGCGCAGGCCGCGATCGGTGGCACGGAGGACGATCCGATCGCGTTCGCCCTGGCGCTGTTCGCCCCTGAGGCCTACGAGGACCTGCGCGGCCTGGAGGTGCCGGCGGCGTACCGGTGGCGGTTCCACGTGCAGGCCGACCGCATGGACGCGGGGCGGCTGGAGACCCTCGTCCCCGACCTGCGACGGCTCGAATCGGCGTTCGGGTCCACGACCGGGACACCGGGGGACGTCGCCTATCGGACGGGCTTGCTCGAGATCGCGGATCGCTACCTCGCTCGCCGGGCCACGACCGAGGCGACCCTCTCGGTCGCCGCCCTGGGCCCGCTGGCGGTCGCGGCCGGCGCGGTCGGCCTGGTCTCCATCATCATCGTGCGGCGCCGGCGCAGTGCCCTGATCCTCGCGCGGGGCCGGGGCGCCTCCTCCGGCCAGCTGCTGGCTGCGCAGCTCTGGGAAGGGCTCCTGGTCACGGTCCCCGCGGCCGTGCTGGGGATGCTGCTCGCGACGATCGCGGTCACGGCGCGGTCGAACCCGATGTCGGCGATCGGCGCGATCCTCGTCGCCCTCGCCGCGACGGCGCTCCTGCTGGTCGCGACATGGCCGTTCGCTCGGCGGGCCCGTCGCGACATCGAGCGCGAGGATACGCCCGGCCGCAGCGTGAGCCCGCGACGGCTCGTGCTCGAGGCGACCATCATCGGCGTGGCCCTGACCGCTGCGTGGCTGCTGCGCGAGCGGAGCGTGACCGGCGAGGTGCCCGAGGGCGGCGTGGCCGGGTTCGACCCGTTCCTGGCGGCGACGCCGGTGCTCATCGGGGTCGCGGTCGGGTTGCTGGCCATCCGCTGCTACCCGATCCCCGTGCGCGCACTGGCCGCGGTCTCGGCGCGGCGGCGGGATCTCGTCCCGGTCCTGGGGCTGCGGAGCATCGGTCGTCACCCGAGCGCGGCGTACCTGCCGTTGCTCGTCCTGACGCTGACCGTCGCGATCGGGGTCTTCTCATCGGTGGTGGCCATGACCATCGAGCGCGGACAGCTCGCGGCGTCGTGGCAGGAGGTCGGGGCGGACCACCGCGTGGAGGCCCCACCCGGGAGCTCGGTCCCGGACGACCTCGATGTCGCCGGGATCGATGGCGTGACCGTGGTCGCGATGGGCATGAGTGTCGCGGTCCCGCCGAGCGTCGGGACGGCGGGCAGTGCCACGCCGACGCTCCTCCATGCCATCGAGCCGGCGGCGTACGAGGCGATCGTGGCCGACACCCCGGTGGCCGTGGCACTGCCGCCGGTCCTGCACGCCGCGCCGACGGATCCTGCGATCGGGACGCCGGGCACGCCCATCCCCGCCCTCGTCTCGAGCCGCGTTCCCAACGGGTGGGCGGAGCGCGGGGTCGGCGACACGTTCGAGCTCCAGGTCCACGGCCGGCCCGTCGCATTCGTCGTCGCCGGGATCCGCGACACCTTCCCGGGGATCCGGCGCGGGGCGACGTTCGTCGTCGCGTCGCTCGAGGCGGTCGCCGCGGCGCACGACGCCGGGCGCGTCCGGCCCACGATCCTGTTCGCCCGCGGTCCGGCCGAGGTGGGTCCACGGATCGAGGCCCTGCTCGCCGACACGGCCGCGATCGAGACCCACGTGTCGCGTCACGCGACGTTCGCCGCGCTCCACGACGCCCCGCTCGTGCTCGCGGTCGGTTCCGGGTTCCTCGTCGCGCTCGGGGTCGCCGCGGCCTATGCGGCCCTTGCCGTGGTGGCGATCGTCGCCCTCGACGCCCAGCGACGCGCCCGGGAGCTGGGCTTCCTGCGGACCCTCGGGTTGACGGACCGACAGCTCGTCGGGCTGACCGTGGTGGAGCACGCTCCACCCGTCGTGCTCGCCCTCGCGATCGGCGTGGCGCTCGGGCTCGGCATCGCCTGGTTGCTCGAACCCGGTCTCGACCTGGCCGTCTTCATCGACCCGAGCGCACCCGTGACCCTCTCGGTGGACTGGCCGTCCATCGGCGCCGTCGTGCTGGCGGTGGTCGTCGTCGTCGTCGCCGCGGTGGGCGCGAGTTCATGGGCGGCCCACCGCCTGAACCCGGCCGAGGCGCTCCGGATGGGCGATGCCTGAGCAAGCGATGATGGCGCGGACATGAGCGAGCTCCCCGAGATCATCGACCTGCCGAGCGCCGAGCAGGCGGCGCGCCGCGTGCGCCCGCGCTACGGCGAGCGGACGATGATCGTCTGCGACAACCTCGTGAAGATCTACAAGGTGGCCGATCTCGAGGTCGTCGCACTCCAGGGCCTCGATCTGCTCATCGAGAAGGGCGAGTTCGTCGCGCTGGTCGGCGCGTCGGGCTCGGGCAAGAGCACGCTGCTGAGCGTGCTCGGTGGCCTCGATGTCCCGTCCGCCGGCCGCGCGGTCGTCGCCGGGCACCAGCTGACCGAGCTGACCGCGCACGAGCAGACCCTGTACCTGCGTCGGGTGATCGGGTTCGTGTGGCAGCAGACGAGCCGCAACATCCTCTCCTACCTGACCGCGCTGGAGAACGTCACGTTGCCGATGGTCTTCGACGGCGTGCCGCCGCGTGCCCGCGAGGCGCGGGCACGCGACCTCCTCGCCCAGGTGGGCCTGGCGGATCGCGCCGACCATCGGCCGGACCGGCTCTCGGGCGGGGAGCAGCAGCGGGTCGCCATCGCCGTCGCCCTCGCCAACGAGCCCGAGGTGCTGCTGGCCGACGAGCCGACCGGCGAGCTCGACACGACGACGGCCGGCGAGATCTTCGAGCTCCTGCGGCGGATCAACCGCGAGTCGGGCGTCACGATCGTGGTGGCCACCCACGACCCGCTGGTCAGCACCCAGGTGAGCCGGACCGTTGCGATCCGCGATGGACGCGTCAGCAGCGAGGTGCTCCGCCAGCGGACGATCTCCGCGGCGGGGGACCATCACGTGGAATCGACCGAGTACGCGGTGCTGGACCGGGTGGGTCGCCTCCAGTTGCCCCGGGCGCACGTGGAGGCCCTGGGCCTGGAGCGCCGGGTCCGGCTTGATCTCGAGGAGGACCACATCGCGGTCTGGCCGGATCGACCGGGGGCGGGGCCGGGGCAGCGCCCGGCGCCGGGGCTCGACGGCGCGCCGCCACCGGGGCCGGAGCCGGGGGCGGAGTCGGGGGCGTGACGACGCCGATGGTCGAGACCCGTGGCCTGAGCCGGGAGTTCCGGGTCGGGTCGGTCGTGGTCCACGCGTTGCAGGACGTCGACCTGCGCGTGGCACGAGGTGAGCTGGTGGCCGTGCGGGGGCGCTCGGGCTCGGGCAAGACGACGCTGCTGTCGCTGATCGGCGGCCTGGACCGCCCCACCGCGGGACAGGCCCTCGTCGATGGCGCGTCGGTCGGCGAGATGAGCGCCGATGCCCTGGTGGAGCTGCGGCGCCGACGGATCGGGTTCATCTTCCAGGCGTTCGGCCTGCTCTCGATCCTGTCCGCTGCGGAGAACGTGGAGGTGCCGCTCCGGCTGGTCGGGGCCGAGCGCGCCGCGCGCGAGGACCGCGTGCGGGTGCTGCTGGAGCTCGTCGGGCTGGGGGATCGGGCCCAGCATCGACCGCACGAGCTGTCCGGGGGCGAGCAGCAGCGCGTCGCGATCGCCCGGGCGCTGGCCAATCGCCCCGACGTGCTCCTCGCCGACGAGCCCACCGGCCAGCTCGACTCGCATACCGGTCGGGCGATCATGAGCCTGCTGCGGGCGGTCGTCCGCAGCGAGGGCGTGACCGCGCTGATCGCGACGCACGACCCGATGCTCATCGACCTCGCGGATCGCGTCGTGGAGTTGCGCGACGGGCGGATCGTGGACGGGGCGACGGGGCCAGGCTAGGCGCGCGGGCGCGCCCCGCGTGCCCGACCTGCTTATCCGGCGGTCGCGGCCCCAAGACCACGTGCCATCGGTTCACCCAGAAGACCCCGGATGGCGCCGCGGATCGGCTCCGCGAGCGTCGTCGCCCGCCGGGCCGACAGGGCAGCCGCCGCGGCCAGGACCGACCCGGGCGTCGTGCGGCCGTGCCAGCCCAGCGCCTTGACCGGTGTCAGGCGGATGACGAGCGCGTACGTTCGCGCGAACTGCGCGGGCGTGAGCCCCAGGCCCGCGATTCGCTCGCCGTACTTCTCGAGGAACCCCGGCGGGAGCGCGAGCGGCGTCGGTGCCGGATCGATCGCCCCGCGCGCGCGGAGCAGGCCGACATCGAAGTCGTCGTCGGCGTCACCCATCGCCAGCATCACGCGGGGCTCCGCGGCGATGTCGCGCGCCTTGCGAGCGCCCGGCTTCGAGAGGATCGTGATGCGTTCCCCGTCCCACACGAACCAGGTCGGGACGAGGTGCGGCGACCCGTCCACGCCCACGGTGGACAGCCAGATCACCGGTTCCCGTTCCAGGAACCGGTTCAGGCGCGCGGTGGCGAGGTCTGTCGAGGCGTCCATGCCGGGAGCGTGCCGGACCGGTCGTCCGCTGACCGCCGACGACCGTCCCCACGCGGCATGGACATGTGACGACCCGGCCTCAGCGGTCCTGGCCGCCGCCCATCAGGCCGCCCAGGCCACCGAGCAGGTCATCGAGCCCGCCCGACGACCCGCCGGCCCCAGCCGCACCGCCGCTGCCCATGAGGCCCCCGAGGAGCCCGCCGAGGTCCGGCATCCCGCCACTGCCGATGGCGCCGTCGAGCCCACCATCGGGTACGGAGCCCTGCGGGGTGAGCATGTTGATGATCTGCGGGAGGAAGGCCGCGAGCATCGGCAGGAGCGCGGCGATGTCGATGCCCGACGAGCCAGCGAGGCGTTGCACTTCGTCGTCGCCCAGGGCGGCACGCAGCTGCTGCGGGTCGATGGGCTGGTTCGGGCCGCCGCCGACCCAGGAATCGACCTGATCGCCCAGCCCGGCGTCGCGCAGCTTGCCGACGAGGCCATCGAGCCCGCCTTCCGCGCCGATCGCGTTCGCAAGCCCCGACCCGACGGCTGCCGCATCGGCGCCGCCCGGGGCGTCGTCGCCCAGTCCCCGCATCAGGCCGCTGAGGTCATCCATCGATCGTCTCCTCCGTCATGCGTCGCCGTCCGTGGTCCCGTCGCCAGGTCCCGTCTCGGCCTCGTTGCCGGCCCCGCTGGCGGGCAGCGCCCACTCCCAGGTGCGCAGGCGCTTGAGCAGACTTCGGCCGGTGAGGTCCAGGTGGATGGGCGTGATGGCGATCCGCCGATTGACGACGGCGTGGAAGTCGGTCCCCGGCACGGCCAATCCCGATGGGGGCGGGCCGCCGATCCAGAAGTACGGGATCCCGCGCGGGTCGAGCCGCTCCACGAGCTGGTCGGAGTACACCCGCCGCCCCAGCCGTGTCACCTCGATGCCTTCGCACTCCTCGGGCGGGACGGCCGGGACATTGACGTTCACGAGCTCGCCGCGCGAGAGGCCCTCGCGGAGGATGTTGCGGGCCACGATCGTCGCCGCGAGGCCGGCCAGGGTGAAGTCGGGGTGCTCGTAGTACTCCTGCGAGATCGCGAACGCGGGGCAGTTGTTGATGACCGCCTCCATCGCGGCACTCACCGTGCCCGAGTACGTGATGTCGTCGCCCAGGTTCGCGCCGTAGTTGATGCCCGATGCGACGAGGTCGAAGCCGTGGCCGAAGTAGCCCAGGAACGCGATGCTCACGGCATCGGTGGGCGACCCATCCACCGAGTAGGCGAGCGAGCCGTCGGCCAGGGTGCGTTCGCGGACGCGCAGGGGCCGCATCAGCGTCTTCTGGTGGCCCACCGCACTCTGGTTCGTGTCCGGCGCGACGACCGTGACGTCGCCCATGACCTCGAGCGCCTGCTTGAGGGCGAGCAGGCCCCGCGATTCCACGCCGTCGTCGTTGGTGATGAGGATCCGCGGCCTCGTGGTCCACTCGGGCCGCGGGCGCGCCGGCGTTCGCAGCGCCCGCGGGCCGCCACGCGCGGCACCACCGGCCAGGGGTTCGCCGCGTTCCTTGTCCACGTCGCGCCGTTCCGCGCGGGCGCGCTCCCGGGTCATGTCGGGCGTGTCGTGCCGGGTCGCCGCCCCGGGATCCTCGCGACGCTCCTCGCCCTCGCTCACGGGTCGCTCGGCTCCACGTCCTCCGCCTGGCCCGGGGCCGGCTCGCGCGGGACGCGGACCGGACGACCCTCCCGTTCACTGAGCCGACGTGCGGCCCGGTCGGCCACGGTCCGGTCGGACGAGGTGAGGCGCAGGTAGTGCAGGAAGAACGCCGAGATCACGGCCGCCACCGGGATCCCGAAGATCGCGCCCGGGATGCCCGCGATGCGCGAGCCGATGAGCACCGACGCGAGAACCACGATCGGGTGGATGCCCACCGCGCCCTGCATGATCCGCGGCTGGAGGATGTTCATCACGACGAACCAGCCGGTGACCATGATGATCACGGTCGGGAGCAGCGCGTCGGGCTGGAACAGCAGGGCCACGATGACCGGGGGCGCCCACGACACGAACGGCCCGAAGAACGGGATGGCCATCAGGATGCCGGCGCTGACCGAGGTCAGGGCGGCCAGGGGAAGGCCCAGCAGGATGTTGGCGAAGAGCGCGATCGCGAAGTACACGATGCCCATGACCGCCTGGCCGCGCAGGAAGCCGCCGAACGAACGGGCCACGGACGACTGGAGCAGGCGCGCCTCCTCGGCGTAGGACGGCGGGACCAGCCGGTACAGGAAGGCCATGATCGGATCGCGGTCGATGACCATGTAGATCGACAGGAAGAAGATGATCAGCGTCAGGCCGATGGCGCCGATGCTGGCCACCGCGAAGGACTGGAGCGGCTCGATGAGCGAGGCCGCGATGTCATCGATGTTGTCGAGCAGGGCGAGCGCCTGCGTGGCCACGTCCACCTGGGCGAGGCCGATCGAATCGAGCCAGCCTTGGAGCGGCGCGACGATCGTGTCGATGTCGGCGCGGATCTGCGGGATGGACGCCACGAACTGGGTGATCGAGGTGGTCAGGGCCTGCGCCACGACGAGGCCGATCACGACCAGGGCGATGACGATGATCGTGTAGATGAGGACGGTCGCGACCACCCGCGGCAGGCCGGGGATCGCCGCCGCGATGCGGGTCACGATCGGGCTGATGATGAACGCGAGGAGCCAGGCCAGGAAGAACGCCAGCAGGATGTCGCTGAACGCGGCCAGGACCGCGCCGATCAGGTTGATCGCGATGAAGAACAGGACCACGGTCCCGAGCACGAGGATCGCGCCGAGCAAGCGGCGCTCGCGGCTCGTGGGACGCACGTCGTCCATCATCGGCGGGTCAGCGGAGCCCCATCTTCTCGCGCACCTCGGCCATCGTGGCCTGGGCGATCGGGCGGACGCGTTCCGCGCCCTCGTCGAGGATGCGATCGATGCGCGCCGGGTGGGCCATCAACTCGAGGTAGCGGACGCGCGCCTCCGCGTAATGCTGCAGGACACGGTCGGCGAGCAGCCGCTTGGTGTCCACGCAGCCGGTCCGTGCCGTCCGCTCGCCCTCCCAGATCTCCTCGTAGTCGTCGCCGAAGGAGCGGTGCAGCTGACAGACGTTGCAGACCTCGGGTCGCCCCGGGTCGGTGCGCAGGATCCGCTTGGTGTCGGTGACCATCGACATGATCTGGCGCCGGACCTCGGCCTCGGGCGCGAAGATGTCGATCGTGTTGCCGATCGACTTGCTCATCTTGCGGACGCCGTCGGTGCCCAGCACGATCGGCGATTCGGTGTGGACGGCGGTGGGCTCGGGGAACGTCTCGCCGTAGCGGGCATTGAAACTGCGCACGATCTCGCGCGACAGCTCCAGGTGCGCCGCCTGGTCCTTGCCCACCGGCACGAGGCTGGCCTTGTAGATGACGATATCGGCGGCCTGCAGGACCGGATAGGTGAGCAGCCCATGGTTGACGTCGTCGGGCTGGTTGGCCTTCTTCTCCTTGTAGGTCGGGGTGCGTTCCAGCCATGAGACCGGCGTCACGGTCATGAGCAGCCAGGCAAGCTCGGTGTGCTCGGGCCGATGGCTCTGGACGAAGAGCGTGCAGCGCTCCGGGTCCAACCCGAGGGCGAGGAGGGCCGCGGCCATCTCGCGCGTCTGGCGGCGCAGGCGGTCGGCGTCGTGGAGACTCGTGAGGGCGTGGTAGTCGACGATGCAGTAGATCGCCTCGTACTCCCACTGGAGCCGGACGTAGTTCCGGATCGCCCCGAGGTCGTTGCCGATGTGCGGCGCACCCGACGGCTGGATCCCGGAGAAGATCCGCGGTCGCGGGACCGGCGGGGCGACAGGGGAGGGGGCCGGGGCGATCTCGGTCGTCATCGAGGCCCGAGTGTAGCGGACGGGCCTTGCCCACCGGTCACCCCGGATGCGGGACCGGCCGTGCCGGGTATCCTGTGGTCGTGATCCTGCGAGAGCCGACGGGCCCCGCCCGGGCCGCGGACACCCGACACCTCGTGCTCGTCGGGTTGAATTTCATCCCACGACGTGCGACCGGCGACAAGAACTTCTGGGCCTCGCTCCTGCCCCTGCTCGCGACCCAGGTCGATCGGATCTCGATCATCTCGGTGCGTGCCGAACCCGAGCCACGCGAGCACCTTCGCCTGGGTGCGTGCGAGATCGACATCCGCTACGTCGCACCGGCGATGCGCGCCACCAGCAACGGGCCAGGCTCGGGACAGGGTGTTCGTGGCTGGCGGGGCGGAAGCCATCCACGGTTCCTGGGCCTCGTCGCCAAGCAGCTCGTGACCCGCCGGGTCATCGCGGAACTTGGCGACGTGCTCCGCGATGGAGCGCCCGGTCGGGTCCACCTCATGGACAACTTCGGCCCGGCCAATCACCTGCTGACCAGGGCCGCGCGGCGACACGGGGCACCGACCTCCGTCACGGCGATCGCCTACGAGCGGCGTGGACGGCGCCTCTACGACTCGTTCCTTCGGCTGAGCTATCGCGTGCCCGGCATGACGGTCGTCGCGCTGTCCAGGGGACTCGAGCACCGGCTCCGCGGGCTGGGCGTGCGGCGGCGGGCGATCACCCGCATCCCATGGGGCGTGGAGCCCGGGGACGTCGTGGCGGATGTCGACCGGCGCGCGGCGCGCCGGCGGCTGGGGGTGCCGGAGGAACGACCGGTCGTCCTCTGGGCCGGGTTCATCCAGCAGGTCCGCGAGCCCGACTTCCATCTCGCCCTGGCCCTCGCGACGGCGGCTCGCGACGAGGGCCTCGATGCGACGTTCATGTTCGCCTTCAAGCCCGAGACCTTCCGACCCGAATACGCCGCCCTCCACCGACCGGACGCCGGGGTCCACGTCATGCCGACCCCGGTCGACGTCTTCGCCGACGCGCGCGCGGCCGCCGACCTGCTGATCTCGCCGATCGAGGACCGCGAATGCATCGTGGCGCCGCCGCTCACGTGGATCGAATGCATGTCGACCGGGCTCCCCGTCCTGTCAACGGATGTCCCCGGCGCCGACGAGCTCATCGAGGATGGCCGGACGGGCTACCGCGCCACGGACCGAGCGGATCTGGGTGCGAAGCTGGCCGTGATCGCGCGCGACGTCGCCTCGATGCGCGAAGCATGCCGGGCCAAGGTAGCGAGCGACTACAATCTCGCCGACATCAAGCGGGCGTACATCGCGCTCTGGTTCGGGGCGGAACGTTGAGCTATCGGGCAAAGGATCACTACCGCGACGCCGCGGTCGCCGACACCTATGACGCCGAGCGGTTCGCCAGCCGAAAGGGACGGTTGGTCGACCGTCGCGAACAGGGCCTCATCCGCGCGCTCATCCGGCGGGCAGGGATCGAACCGCCGGCCTCCATCGTCGACATCCCGGTCGGCACCGGCCGCCTCGCGATCTCGCTGGCGGCGGGCGGGTTCCGGGTGACCGGGGTCGATGTCTCCGAGGAGATGATCGAGCGAGCCGGAGCGCGTTGGTCGGCGCTGCCGGACGATCGCCGGCCGTCCGCCGTGGTCGCGGACGCGGAGGCCCTGCCGTTCGACGACGCCTCCTTCGACCTCGTCGTCTCGCTCCGGTTGTCCGGCCACCTGCCTCCGGCCACCCGGGTGCGTGTGCTCGGCGAGTTCGGGCGGGTTTCGCGGCGCCACGTCATCGTGGCGTTCTACGAGCGGGCGTCCGTGCAGGGCATCCTTCGTCGGCGTGCACGTCGGGGCCTGTCGTGGAACCCGATCAGTCGCTCGCAGATCGACGCGGAACTCGGTCAGGCCGGGCTCCGCGTCGTTGCCCGACGCTCGATGCTTCGGTTCGTGTCGGAGACCGTGGTCGTCCTCGCCGAGCGCACCTGACCCCTCAGGCCCGGGCGCCCTCGACGGTCGTGCCGGCATCGGCGGGAGGCGTGGGGGTCGTGCTGACGGCGGCTGCCGGCAGCTCGCCGGGCAGCGTCACATGGCGGGCGGCCATCGCCGCCATGAGGCCGACCCACAGCGTGAGGGACACGGTCCGGATCTCGAAGGCGGGTCCGAACCATGCCGCCACGATCGTGGCACCGGCGAACGCGACGGCGAAGCGAGCCGTCGGATCGCGCCGGACCCACTCGGCACGGGCGACGCTGATCATCGTCCAGAGGAGCAGGAGCAGGAACATGGCCGGGGCGACCACGCCGAACTGCACGATCATGCTCGCGTAGTTCGAGTCGTTGGTGAAGTTGCGGGCCCACGACCAGTCCATCCCGGCCGCCTCGACGCGGGCGATGAGTCGGGCATCGGGTTCCAGGGCGACCTGTTGCCGCGGACCGAATCCGACGAGGGGCTCCGTCAACGCCGCCCACGGAGCGAGCTGGAGGTTGTAGAAGAGCCGGAAGTTCAGGTTCGGGTTCGTCGAGAGGACGATCGAGTCCTTGATCGGGCGGCTGACCCCGTGCCCGCTGGTCGCCGGAGCGTCGGGTTCCGATACATCCAGCGGGGGCTGCAGGCCGGAGGGCGACGTCAGCAGGAGGGCAAGCGCCAGGACACCCGTGCCGAACGCGATCGCGCGCCGCTCCAGCGGCACGTGTGGCCAGACGGTGAGGATCGCACACGCGACGCCGAGGCCGACGACGGCCTGTCGGGACGTCGACAGGTACAGGAGGATGGCGCACGCCGCGAGCAGCGCGAACCGCCATGGAGTGCGCCGGTTCGCGGTCGCCACGACCGCCACGATGACGCTCATCATGAACAGCCCGAACCGGTCGTAGCGCCCGAACGAGCCCTCGAGGAAGAACCAGCCGGACACGCCGGATTCGGCTGCGACGGGGATCCGCGTCAGGAGTTCGACCGTCGCGATCCCAACCTGGATCGCACCCGCGAGCATGATGGCGCCGACGACGACGGGGCCGAGTCGGTCGCGCCCATCGACGGCCCACCACAGGATCAGGCCGAGGACCAGGTACCGCGTCAGGACGCGGACGGCGTTGATCGAGTCGGCGATCGGGATCTGCCGAGCCGTGTTGGCGATGACGATGAGCGAGGCGACCGCGACGACGGCCCACAGGATGCGGATCGGGGTCGTGCGTGCGCGCGGGTCCCCGACCAGGATGACGGCGAGTGTCGCGAGCACGATCAGCGCGTCGGGCAGGAGGCGCAGGACCCAGTACGGGCCCGGGGGCAAGGCGACGAGCAGGGTCGCCTCGACCGGAAGGTACAGGATGAGGGCGAGGGCGAACGCCGGGATGGCCTGGCGTAGCGCCGCCTCGATCGCGCTGGCGCGCGAACCCAGTGGCAATGAGGCGGCGTTCATGCCCATCGACACTCCCCACTCCGCGGCTGCTGCACCGCCGGTCACCATGGTACCGGTCGTTCATCCGCCGCATCGAAGGGTGCAGGCCGTCGAGTCGGCCCGACGCGGGTCAGGCCTCTCCGGTTCCCGGTAGCGTCACATCATCCCGCGGCGTGACGGCGATCGCCCGCCGGCGAAGGCCGGCGACCCCGGCGGCGACGATGGCCGCGAAGGCCAGGCCGCCGACCACCTCACCGGCGGGACTCGGCAGGATCGACCGGATGAGGATCGCGCAGGCGAACCCGACGGTGGCGACGGCCGTGGCCAGGACGACGTCCGGGACCTGCAGGATGCGCCCGAACGTCCGCACGACGTCCGGCGTGAGCAACAGGAAGTTCGTCACCCATCCGGCGACCCCCGCGACCAGCGCGCCTGCGACGCCGATCACGGGCAGCAGGACGATGCTCAGGCCCAGCGAGACCACCACCGCGACCGTGAGTGCACGGAGCCGGCGCGCCTGCAGGTTCGCACTCGTCAGGGCGAAGCCGAAGAGCATCCCGACGTACCGGAAGGGCATCGCGAGCCCGAACCCGATCAGCAGCCAGTCGAAGCGGGCGAAGTCCGCACCGTAGAGCACACCGATGAGCCAGGCTCCGACCACGGCAAAACCGAACGGGATCGCGACGCCGACGGCGAGCAGATCGCGTGTCGCGAACGTGAGGATCGCCGTCGCTCGCGGTGGATCGTCGGCGACGTGACGCACGAGGCGGGGATAGATCGCACGACTGACCGCCTCGGGCAGGTACTCCGCGGCCGCCGCCAGCCGCGCGATCGTGTAGTAGGCACCGGCCGTGGCGATGCCGCCGGGCGCAAGGATCCCGATGAGGACCGTGTCCATCCGGGCCGCGACCACGGCGAGCGTGCTGAACGCGGTGAACGGGCCTGCCTGGCCCAGGATCCCGGCGATGTCCGCGCGGGACGGGATCTCCGGGCGCCGGTGCTCGAGCAGCGCCACGAGCCCGAACGCCGCGACCGCGGAGAGGGCCACCACCACGGCGGCCGCCGCGAACGCCGCATCGATGGCCGTCCCCGTCGTGAGCCCGATGGCGATGGCGCCGGCCCAGGCGACGTTCTCCACGATGGAATGGGCGCTGGCGATCGCCATCCGCCGGCGCGCGATGAAGACCGACCGGGCCAGCTCGGAGACCTGCTGCAGGGCCGGTCCCAGCGCGATGATCATGATGGTGGAAGCCTGGTCCGGATAGGCGAGCGCGACCAGGAGACCGATCGCGACGAAGACGAGCGGCAGCGCCACCGCCCGGATGGCGAGCATCGCACCGAGGAGCCGGCCGGTCCGCTCGGCGTTCCCGGCGATGTCGTAGATGAAGAGCGCCGTCAGGCCCGCTTCCGGCAGGACGGCGAGCGCCAGGCTGACCGTGAGGCCGAGCGCCACCACGCCGAGCTCCTCGAGCGTCGACGTCCGCGCGACGATCGCCAGGACCAGGACGGTCGTGATGGCGGACACCACCCGACCGACGAACAGGAACCCTGCGTCGCGGTTCACTGCCCGCCCACGATCGTCATACTTGGCCCGTCAATGAAGACCCGCCCCCTGCTGTCGACCGCCCCGACTCCGTACGCGACGCGCCGGCGAGTCCCGTTGGCCGGGGCGACGTCGAGCATCCCCCCGAGAGTCTATCGAGCGCCCACGGCGTCGGTCCGGCCATGAGGATCGTCCTCGCGCACAAGTTCTACCGACCGGTCGGTGGGACGGAGGAGTTCGTGCGCCAGATCGAGGGTCTCCTCGCCGCGCACGGCCACGAGGTCGTCCCGTTCGCGATGAGCCACCCGGACAACTGGCCGACCAAGTACGCGGACTACTTCGTTCCGGAGATCGACTACCGGGCTGAGCTCCGAGGCACCGCTCGCGTGGGCCGCGCCGTGGCGGCCGGGTCGCGGCTGATCTACTGGCGAGAGGCACGTCGCCGGTTCGCGCGCCTGCTCGACGACGTGCGACCCGACGCCGTCCATGTCCAGAACATCGCCCATCAGATCTCGCCATCGATCCTCTATGCGGCGGCCGAGCGCCGGATCCCCGTCGTGATGACCGTCAACGATTTCAAGCTCGTCTGTCCGACGAGCAGCATGATCAACGGGCGAACAGGGGCGGTGTGCGACAAGTGCTTCGGGGGACGCTATTGGAACGTGGTCCGCGACCGCTGTCACGACGGATCGGTCGCCGGCAGCCTGCTGCTCAGCGTGGAGATGACGATCCACCACCGGGTCCTGCGCGTCTACGAGCGCCACGTTCGGCTGTTCCTCGCCGAGAACCAGACGCGCCGGCGGACCCTCGAGGCCGGCGGCATCCCGGCGGACCGGATCCGTGTCCTGACCCAGCCGTTCGATGCGGCGCCCTACCGGGCGACGCCGGTCAGCGGCCGCCGGTTCCTGTTCTTCGGCAGGCTCGACCCGGACAAGGGCGTCGACGGACTCATCGAGGCGGCGGCCATGGCCGACGTGGACGTGGACATCGTCGGGCGAGGAACCGAAGAGGCGTCCCTCCAGGCCCTCGCCGAACGCGTCGCGCCGGGTCGCGTCGTGTTCCATGGACCGCGCTACGGCCCGGACCTGGAGGCCCTCATCGAGGGAGCGTGCGCCACCGTCCTGCCCAGTCGCCAGATGGAGGGCACGCCGTACGCGGTCCTGCAGAGCTTCGCGTGGGGCCGGCCGGTGATCGCGACCGCCGTCGGGTCGCTCCCGGAGATCATCGAGGACGGCCGCACCGGCCTGATCGTGCCGGTCGCGGATGTGGCGGCGCTCGCTGCCGCCCTGCGTCGGGTGGCCGGCGACCTGAGTCTCGCGCAACGCCTGGGCGGGAACGCCAGGGCCGAGGTGATCGATCGCTACTCCCACGAGGCCTACTACGAGATGCTGATGGCGGCGTATGCCGATGCCGGTGTGGGCGCCGTCACCGCCGAGGGCCGTACTCCGCGATGAGGCGTCGCGCGTAGGTCGGAGGGAAGTCCGCCGCGGCGGGCGCGAGCGATCGAAGGAGCGCCGTTCGGAATCGTTGTCCCTCGCCTCCGGCGCGAACGTCGAACCGTGGCGACATCCCCAGCTCCTCGGCGAGCCAGCGGGCCAATCGCCCGACGGGCGTCGAGATCCCCGACGCGACGACCACCGTACGGTCGGTGACGCCCGCCTCCAGCAGCGCCCGGACCGCCTGGACGACGTCGGCCGCCGCGATCAGGTCCCGCTCCGCCCGATCCTGGATGACGACGGACCCGGCCAACACCTGCCGGCGTAGCGACGGGATGAGCTGGTGCTCGTTCCCGCCCGCCCCCACGACGTTCGGCAGGCGGATGATCAGGTGTGCCGCTCGATGCGACCTGATGCGCTCCTCGGATGCCGCCTGATGGATGCCATACGCGGTCGTCGGCTGCAGCGGCGTCCGCTCGTCGGCCGGCCCCGCGAACCGCCCGTAGATGGGTGCGCCGCTGAAGTACACCAAGCGCATCCCGCCGCTTGCCGCGCGTTCGAGCGCCTCGTCGAGGCACGCGGTCTCGCGCGCGAACGCCGCTGGATCGGTGCACGTCGAGTCGGCCACACCGCGGGCGAAGATGAGGGCGTCGGGACCGTCTCCGGCCGCCAGGAACGCGCGTCCGAGCAGTCCCGTCCCGTCGACGATCATCATGCGGGGTTCCGCCTCATGGCCCGATGGGCACAGCGGTGAGGGCCTATGCGCGGTTCCGCTCGGGTCCGCCGACCTGGCCGCCGATCGATCGGTCGAGGTACTCCCGGAGTGCCTCGGGCCATGGGCGCATCAGGTCGATCCCCGCGAGCTCGAGCATGTAGTTGCGCATCATCTCGGATCGGGGCCGAGGCGCGAAGTAGGTCGCGGCGAAGTGACTGGAACTGACCGGGACCACCTCGACGTCGCGCCCCAGCCAGGCCACGATCTCGCGGGCGACCTCGAGCCGCGACCCGTCCCCGCGACAGGTCATGTGGTACAGGCCGTACCGCGGTTCCTCGATCAGGCGCAGCAGGTTGACCGCGAAGTCCTCCGTGTAGGTCGGCGTCCCGAGCTTGTCATCGACCGCGTGGATGACCGTTGCGCCATCCGCGATCTGATCGAGGACCTTGGCGACGAACTTGTGGTCGCGCTGGCCGCCGCCGACCATCCAGCCGGCCCGGACGACATACGACCGGGCGTTCAGCGACGCCGCGATCCGCTCACCGTGGAACTTCGATGCCCCGTAGACGTTGATCGGACGAGGCTCGTCGAACTCGGTGTACGGTCCTGACGTCTTCTCGCCGTCGAAGACGCCGGCGGTGCTGATGTAGACGAGCGTGGCCCCCTGCCGCCCGGTGATCGCCGCCACGTGCTGGGTCCCGATCGTGTTCGTGAGGTACGCGTGATCGGGGTCGCGCTCGCACGTCTCGAGATCGGTCTCGGCCGCCAGGTGGGCGACCAGGTCGGGCTCGAACGTTTCGATCTCGTGGCGAACCGCCGCGAGATCGCGCACGTCGAGCGTCGTCATCGGCAGCCCGGCTTCGGGTCGAGGCGCCAGGTCGGTCGCCCGGACCTCGTGTCCGGCTCGGACGAATGCCGGGAACACGGCCGATCCGAGCATGCCGGCGGCTCCCGTGATGAGGACCTTCACTCCCCGTCTCCCACGAGACGTCCGAACAGGCCCTCGTACCGATCGACGATCGCATCCCAGCCGTAGTGCTCGCGGACACGCTGTGCCGCGGCGCGACCCAGGGTCACGCGCAGCTCGGGATCGTCGACCAGGGCCCGCAGCGCGCGTTCGAGATCATCGACCGCGCGCTCCGGGGCATACGACAGTCCCGCATCGCCGATGACTTCGAGATTCGTGGGCGTCCCTCGAACGACCACGGCATTCCCCATCCCCATCTGATCGAGGACGGCCGGACTCGTCCCCGACGTCGGCGAGGTCTGGACGTAGGCCAGGGCGTGGGATCCGAGCTCGCGGTAGGCATCTCCATACACGTAGCCCGTGAACACCACCCGCTCCGGCGCGATCCGCCGAAGGCGTTCCTTGAACTCGGCCGCGTAGGGCGAGTCACCGACGACGACCAGCGACAGCGACGGGTCGGTGATGCGCGAGAAGGCTCCGAACAGGTCCTCGATCGCGGTCTCCGGCTCGAGCCGACCGACCCACAGGATGTAGCGCTCGGACGTCAGCCCGAACTCGTCGAGCGCCGACGTCGTCTCGACCCGGCCGGTGTTCGCCCCGTAGGGGATGAACAGCGCGGCGGTACCGTACGAGTCCGCGTACCGCTGCCGGATCGTGTCGTTGTCGGCGATGACGACGTTCGCGACCCACCCGGCGAGGCGCTCCGCTGTGCGCAGGTAGATCGACGCGGCTCCGCCCCACTTTTCGCGCTTCCAGTCAGCACTGTCAACGTTGAACACGACCTTGGCCCCGACGGCTCGCGGGATCCATGCCACGGGAGCATTCCCGACCCCGCACACATAGACCACGTCGAATCGCTGGGTCAGCCCATGCAGGATGCTGAGCGCCGTGTGGGTGATCGTGTCGAGGTGCTTGGTGCGGATCGACGGGATCGGCAGGAGGCGGACGCCTTCGAACGAGCGCAGCCGCGGCTGCTTGACGCCATGGGGTCGGTTGTAGACGGTCACGTCGTGACCGCGTTTCGCGAGACGGACGGCCAGGTTCTCGTAGAACGTCTCGAAGCCGCCGTAGTTGGCCGGGATACCGCGGGTACCCATCAGGCCGATCCGCAGCCGTCTCCGCGTCGACCCGTGTCGCTCGGTCATGCGGCTATTGTGCCCGCCCGGGTGACCGGGTGTCCGTTCCCGGTCGCCGGCCATGCTGCGGGAGCCCCGCTGCCCGCTCGACCCTCCGCTACCATTCCGGGCGATGCATGCCCTCCGTCACCGGCCGCGATCGTGAGCCGCCCACCGCTGCGGATCGGCGTCCTCGGGGCCGGGACCGTCGGGCACGCGGTGATCGACGGGTTGACGCTGCGCCCCGACCGGCTGCGGAGCGCGGACGGCGCCGCGATCCAGCTGGGCGGGATCGCTGTCCGGCGCCTCGACAAGGACCGCTCCGACGGGTTCCCCACGGCCCTGCTCACCGATGCGCCGGCCCACCTCGTGGCGGACCCCGAGATCGACGTCGTCGTCGAGGTCATGGGCGGCGACGAGCCGGCACGGACCCTCATCGCGGCGGCGCTGGGGGCGGGCAAGGCGGTCGTCACCGCGAACAAGCACGTCATCGCCCACCATGGCCCCGAGCTCGAGGGGGCCGCCCGCCGGACGGGCGCCGCCTTCCGATTCGAGGCCGCGGTCGCGGGGGGCATCCCCGTCCTGTCGCCGCTGGCGACGGACCTCGCCGGGAACGAGATCAAGCGGGTCCGCGGGATCATCAACGGGACGACCAACTACATCCTGACGTCGATGGCCCAGGAGGGTCGACCCTATGACGACGTCCTCGCGGACGCCCAGGAGCTGGGGTACGCCGAGGCGGATCCGAGCGGCGACGTGGAGGGCGACGACGCGGTCAACAAGCTCGTGGTCCTTGCCCGGCTCGCCTTCGGCCGCTGGCTCGACCCGTCCACCATCGGGCGTCGGCCGCCGAGCGCCCGCGCGGATGGCGCACCCGGGATCACGGGCGTCACGGACCAGGAGCTCGAAGGCGCCGCCGCCCTTGGGCTCACCATCAAGCTGCTGGCCACGGCCACCCGTCGGGGCGACGAGATCGAGGCCGCCGTCATCCCGACGGCGATCCCATCGCACAGTCCCTTCGGTTGGACGGACGGGGTGCTCAACCGCGTGGAGATCGATGCGGATCCGCTCGGGACCGTCGGGTTGTCCGGTCCCGGTGCCGGCGGGCCGGCCACGAGCAGCGCGGTCCTGGGCGACCTCGTCGCCATTGCTCGCGGCGTGGGATCCACGTGGGCCGGGTTGGCGCCCGCCAGCGGCCCGGCGGCGGCGGCCGCCGACCCGCTCGATGGACCACGCCACTGGTACGCATTCCTCCCGGCGGTCCGCGCCGACGTGACGCTCCCGACCGCGCTCGACGAGGCGGCGTCCGTCATGTTCGAAGACGGGACGGCCATCCGCAGCGAGGTCGTCACCCTCGCCGAAGCCAAGGCGGCGTTCGATGCGATCCTGCCCGACGGGGTCGACGTGACCCTCTACCCGGTCGATGACTGACGCCCGGACCGCGGGGGCGGTGGACCCGACCCGGCTGATCGAGCGCTACCGCCGCTACCTGCCGGTGACGGACGCCACGCCGCCCCTGACGCTCGGCGAGGGGGCGACGCCGCTGGTGCGCGCGCCGCGACTGGGTGCGCTGATCGGCGCCCCGAACCTGTACCTCAAGGTGGAGGGCCAGAACCCGACCGGGTCCTTCAAGGATCGGGGGATGGTGATGGCCGTGGCCAAGGCGGTGGAGGCGGGTGCCAAGGCCATCGTCTGCGCCTCCACCGGGAATACCTCGGCGTCTGCCGCGGCCTACGGTGCGGCCGCCGGCCTCGAGGTCATCGTCATCCTGCCCAAGGGCCAGATCGCGCTCGGCAAGCTGCTGCAGGCCCTGGCCGCGGGGGCCCGCGTGGTCGCGATCGACGGGAACTTCGATCAGGCGCTGCACATCGTCCGGGCCCTCGCCGAGCAGGACGAGCATCCCGTCACGCTCGTCAACTCGGTGAATCCGTTCCGACTCGATGGCCAGAAGACGGCCGCGTTCGAGATCTGTGACTCCCTGGGCCGGGCGCCGGACGTCCTGGCGATCCCGGTCGGCAATGCCGGCAACATCAGCGCGTACTGGGCCGGGTTCAAGGAGTACGCGGCTGCCGGGGTCACCGGCGGGGCGCCGGCGATGTGGGGATTCCAGGCGGCCGGAGCCGCCCCGCTCGTCGCAGGCCGTCGCGTCGAGCGACCGGAGACCGTGGCGACCGCCATCCGGATCGGCGACCCGGCCTCGTGGGACAAGGCGATCGCCGCGCGCGAGGAGTCGGGGGGTCGCATCGAATCGGTCACCGATGACGAGATCCTGGCCGCCTATCGGGACCTTCCCCGTCTCGCCGGCACCTTCTGCGAGCCGGCATCGGCCGCCAGCGTGGCCGGCATCCGCAAGATGGCCGCGGCCGGACGACTCGACCCGGATGCGACCGTGGTCGCGGTCCTGACCGGGCACGGCCTCAAGGATCCACACACCGCCGAACGACAGGTGGCCGGTGTCATCGAGTCGGCGCCGACCCTCGGCGCGGTCGCCGTGGCGCTCGGCTGGACGTAGGAGGGACCGTGGTCGCGCACTGGCTCGCAGAACTCGACGGTCGGCGTGTGATCGTGGAGGCGCCCGCGTCGTCGGCGAACCTCGGGGCCGGCTACGACTGCCTGGGCGTCGCGCTGGCCCTCACGAACCGCGTCGAGCTCGAGGTCCGTGGATGGAGTCGCGGCGAGATCGAGCTCAGCGTCGAAGGTGAGGGCCGCAACGAGCTCACCGAGGACCACGACAACCGCTTCGTCCGCGGGCTCGAGGCCGCGCTCGAGGTGGCGCGAGGGCCGCTCCCCGACGGCGTGGGGTGGCGGATCGGGATGCGCAACCAGATCCCGCTGGCGCGCGGTCTGGGGTCGTCGGCCGCGGCCACGGTCGCCGGTGTGGTGGCGGCGAACGCGCTGCTCGGCGGTGTCCTGGACACGCCCGCGCAGCTCCGCGCGGCGACGAGCGTGGAGGGCCATCCGGATAATGCGGCCGCGGTGCTCCTCGGCGGCTTCGTGGTGAGTGCCATGACCCCGGATGGCGTGGAGGCGGTCCGGTTCGACGTCCCACGCGACCTGCGGGCGGTGCTGTTCGTCCCCGAGCTCCGTCTGTCGACCCACGAGATGCGCCGCGCGTTGCCGGCGGCGGTGCCAATCGAGGACGCGGTGGCCAACCTCGGAGCGGTCGCCGTCGGCGTCGCGGGGCTCGCGACGGGCCGGACCGACCTGCTCCGCTGGCTGACCGTGGACCGCATCCACGAGCAGTACCGGGCCGTCACCTATCCGCAACTGCCGCGTCTCGTGGAGGCGGCGCGGGGAGCCGGGGCGCTCGGGGCCTGCCTGTCGGGCGCGGGGTCCACGATCATCGCGTTCGCCGATTCGATGGCCGACATCACCCGGATCGAGGCGGCGATGGCGGCGGTCGCCGCCGATACCGACCTGCCGGGCCAGATCCGGGTCATCGAACCTCGCAACGCCGGCGCCCGGGTCATCAGCGGGCCGTAGTGTCGCCGGCGAGGCTCGCGCGGGCCGAGGCAGCACGTCCACGGAGCTGTCGGCCGTGATGCGCGATCGCGCCTACTTCCTGGTCGGCCTGGGGTTCCTGGCGCTGTCCAAGGCGAAACACGCACTCCGGGGGTACACGACGCCCAAACCCTTCAGCGATCCGGAAGCAAGCGTGCGCTACGCCCTGAGCCACGCGAATGGCTACATCGACGCGATCTCGCGCGCCGGTGTCGCGGTCGAGGGAAAGCGGATCCTGGAGCTCGGGCCTGGTTCGGACCTGGGTATCGGACTGTGCCTCCTGCATGCCGGAGCGATCCAGTACGTCGCCGTGGACCGGTATCCACTGGCCAGGGACACGCCACCGCGGTTCTACGAACGCCTCGCCAGCGCCAGCGGCGTCAGCCCGGGTCCGCTGTCGGACCGGTCCCGCCTTCGTTACGAGGTCCGGACGGATTTCGACCTGCGTGGGCTCGGTGAGTTCGACGTGATCCTGAGTAACGCCGCCTTCGAGCACTTCGATGACGTCGACGGCGTCATCCAGCGCCTGGCCGACCTGGCCGCGCCGGACGCCCTGCTCTTCTCGGAGATCGACCTGCAGACACACACGCGCTGGATCCGCGATCGCGATCCCAACAACATCTACCGGTACCCCGAGAGGCTGTACCGGGTGTTCTATTTCCCGGGCCAGCCCAATCGCGTCCGCCCGGACCAGTACCGGCGGGCCCTGGAGCGAGCCGGCTGGCGCGACATCGAGATGACCCCGGAGAATCGCTTCGATCCGCGGGGGCGTTCGGTTCACGGGCGCTTTCGGGCGGACCCGCACCTCGACTGGTTGTCCTTCACCGTGACCGCGCGACGGCCCGCCTAGGGATCACGATGCTCCACCTGCGGATCCTCGTCCCCGCCGACCTGACCCCATCGGTCACGGCCCTGCTCCGGCGCGAGCCGGGTGCCGCCCACCTTTCGGTGGTGCCGAACGCCGGGCTGGATCCCGTCGCGGACCTCGTCGAGGCGGATGTCGAGCACGCGGCACTGGCGGCGCTGATCTCCCGGCTCGAGGACCTGGGCGTGCACGAGCGCGGATCGTTCTCGTTCTCGGACGTGCTCGACGCACGCTCGGAGGCCGCCGAGACGGCACGCCTGGCGACCCAATCCGTCGGCAGCGAACTCATCGCCTGGGACGAGGTCGCGGCTCGCACCCGCGACGACACGGTCGCGACGCCCGCCTACCTCCTGCTGATGACCATCGCGGGTGTCATCGCGGCCGGCGGGATCCTCACCAACAACGAGCTCCTCATCGTCGGCGCGATGATCGTGTCACCCGACTACGGTCCGCTCGCCGGGTTCTGCGTGGCCGTCATCGCGCGGATGCGCGATCGCGCCAGGTCGTCCGCCACCGCGCTGGCGATCGGTTTCGCGGTCGCCGCCGGATCGGCGGCCATCGTGGCGGGGCTGGTGGCGATCGCGGGCCTCGTGCCGGCCGCCTACCTCGCCGGCGACCGCCCCGTGACGGAGCTGATCGCCGAGCCCAACTGGGCATCGTTCGTCGTGGCGCTGGCGGCCGGCGTGGCCGGCATGGTGGCCCTCGGGCAGGCGAAGTCCGGGGCCGTGGTGGGCGTCCTCGTCTCGGTGACGACGATCCCGGCCGCCGCCAACGTGGGCGTCGCGCTCGCACTCGGGAACATCGATGAGGCGATCGGCGCGTTCGCCCAGCTCCTCATCAACCTCACCGGCCTGGTGATCGCCGGCGTGGGCAGTCTCTGGCTGGGACGCCGCCTCTCCCGCCGTCGCGCGATCGCGGAGATCCAGCGGCGCCGGGTGACCGGTCGGCGCTTGCGCGCACCGATCGATGCACCCCCATCCACACCGGACCACGACTGACCGAACCGATCGTCGAGCGGACATCTCGACGGCCGCCGCGAGCCGCCCCAGACTCTCGCCATGGATGGATTCGCGCGGTCGATCGGCCAGGGGATCGCCGGTCTCGTCGAGGGTGCCTTCGATGCGATCGGCGCCGTGCTCCGCGGGATGGTCAACGCGGGGAACCAGGCGCTCCCCGGCGGGTTGTTCTGGGTCCTGATCTTCGTGCTGCTGGTCGCCGGGGCCTGGTCGCTGGCCAAGCGGTAGGGCGACCCGCGGGCACTCGCGGCCCCTTACACCCGCCCTGACGCCACGTCGCCGCCCTTGTTCGTGCTGCCGGTTCTACTCCCACCATACGAATCGCGGGAGCGGCATCCTTATCGGGCAGGTGGGGCGCCCCCGGGAGCGTCGCCAAGCTCGGATCACGCCGCGGCCCGACCCGCGGCAGGCCGTTCGCCGCTCGAAGCCCCCGAACTTACGGTGGGGGCAGAATCGCGGTTCGTTCCGTGCTCGAGCGAGGCTCAGCCCGGACGAACCCGCCGCCCCCGATCGCGCAACCCGCGGTCCCGATCCCGGCCGTCCGAGCCCGCATCTCCCGACGGCCTTCAGTGCGCGGCGATGAACCCGAGGACCTCGCTCCAGGCCGCCGCGCTGGCGTCGGCGAACTCGGCGGCCTTGCGGTCGAAGAAGCTGTG
>CAYVJP010000002.1:0-37533 GCA_964451745.1 uncultured Anaerolineaceae bacterium
CGCCGGCGGTGAAGAGGAGTCGTTCGGTGAGGGTGGTCTTACCGGCGTCGACGTGGGCGAGGATGCCGAGGTTGAGCGTGCGCATGGGGCCTCATGTCGTGCAAGGAGGTACGGACCTTCCGGCTGGACATGGGTGCTCCCATCTCGCTCCTTTCTCGGGTATGCCGCTGGACGATGCGACTACGGTCGCATGGCCGTCAAGGGGCGTACGTTGGACCCCCGGCCTACCTCACGATGGGCCGGGGGTCATCGGTCGTGCGGACTGGCCTGGGTGGTCAGTGCCTGCGTTCGAAGTAGTGGTCGGCGACCCAGTCCGCGATCTTCTTGCCGAGCCAGGCGCCCTGGACGTCGGCGCGTCGGAAGTGGAGGCCGATGTAGACGCGACCGTCGATCGCGTCGTTGATCACGGCGCTGAACCGCGTGTAGTGGCGGGTGACCGGGGCAGCCCCGACGCTCGTCAGCGAGAACTCCATCCTGTTGGTGCCGAAGTACTCACGAGCGGCGGCCATGCTCCCGGCCGTGAAGCAGTTGTAC
This sequence comes from uncultured Anaerolineaceae bacterium, assembly GCA_964451745.1. Lineage (GTDB taxonomy): Bacteria > Chloroflexota > Limnocylindria > Limnocylindrales > CSP1-4 > SPCO01. Next base: position 535 of record CAYVJP010000002.1, read on the forward strand.
CCCGATGGCGGGTCCGGGTAGCCCGGAGTCGCGACGAGCGACTCCCAGGTGGGATCCGGCACGGTGGCATCGTTCCCGTCGGAGCCGGCCAGCTGGATCGCCGTCTGCGGGCGCCAGAACAGCCAGTGGTCCTTGTTCTCCCAGCACGAGATGAGCGAGTCAGCCGATGAGAAGCTCGTCATCGCGAAGAGCCGTGCCTGCTCGCTCGTCGAGAGGCGGCGCTTGATCGCGATGTCGCGCAGTCCGCGATTGATCATCGGGACCGGGTTGACCGAGACGAAGCTGGCGATCTCGGCCTGCTCGGGCGTCCGGATCGAGGTCTTCCCACCGAGCGACTTGCCCTCGTTGAACTCCTTGGCGTACCGGGCGCTGTGGAGCGGGAACGGCGGCCCGATGCGGTACTGGTCCGGACTCCGCAGCGTGAATGGCTTGACCACGCTCACCCAGTGGAACGAATTGGCGTTGAGCGGCGGCACGAGGCGCCACTCGCCAGGCTCGGTGCCGCTGGCGTCAAAGGTGGTGGTGCCGAACCGGCCGTCACCGACGCGATCGGCAAGCATCGCGGCCGCTGCGGCCGCCCCGACCTTGATCCCACGCTCCTTGGCCTTGCCGTCTCGGATCTTCGCGAGTGAGGCGGTGTACATCGCGAGCACGCTGGCCTTCACCGGCGCCATCTCCGGCGTCGTGGGAACGAGGCCGTCGAGGACCCCGTAGCCTGCCGCGGCCACGGCAGCGGCCTGGGAGGCGGACCTACGGGCGTGGAGACCGTGAAGGTACGGCTCATGGGTGCGGACGATCGCCATCACCGCGTCGTAGATCGCGCCATGGACCATCGCGATGTGGATCGGCGACAGCGGCGGCGGCTGGCCCAGACCCGGTGGGGTCCCGGTCAACGGATTGGAAATGGTGCTGACGGCGTTGATGTTCCACTCCAGGACCATGTCCTTGGGTTCGTGACCGGCCATCGACGAGGCCGGGATCAGCATCGATACGACGATCAACGCGATCGCCATCGGCAAGGACGACCAGCGCCTGGTCGTCGAACGCTGCCGGAACGGGTTCATGAGGAGACTCCTCGTGTCGATCGATCACCGTCGGCGCAGAGCGCCGCGGACGCCGAGCAGGCGGGTCGGGGCCTCAGGCGCTGCCGGTGATCCGTCATCGCGTCCCTCCCTTCGGGTGCGGCCAACGGCGACCCGTTCTCCGTGGGTCGCTCTTCGCGTCGGCATCGATGTGCCGCGCGTTGGTCCCGAGGCGTGGTCCCCTAAGCAGTAAGGGGTCCGGCGCGACCGATTTGGTTCGATCTTTTCCGACGGTCAGGGCCACGGGAGCGTGGTCGGAGCGTCCGGCTCGCGGTACGCTCGGACGCATGGACGGACCTCGCACTCGATCGCTTGGTCGCTCGAGCCGCCTGCTGCTGGGCGCGGTCGGCCTCGTCGCAGTCGCGGTCGTCGGGGTCGTCGTGGCCACGAACGTGACCCGGTCCACCCAGATTCTGAGCGGCGATCCGCCCATCCTGGCGGGACGGCAACTCTGGGGATCCTGCGCCGGGGGGTTCTATGCGCGACGCGGGGCCACGATCGTCCTCACCTCGTCCGCCCACTGCGCCGGCGAGGGCACCACGGCCTACGACCCGGATGGGCGCGGGGTTCGGGGCGTCTTCGGCCCAGGCGCCGTGCTCGACCCGTGTCCGCACGACGGCCACACATGCCGCCCATCGGACATGAACTACCTGGTCGTGGCCGCCGATCGCATCCCGTGGGGGCGCCTCAACATCGTCGACATGGGCGAGGGCGGGCTGCGCGTCATCGAGCCAGGTACCGCACCCCTCGCCTGTGCGGACATCGGCATCGGTGATGCCGTCGAGATCAACGGGCGCGATACGTTCCGCGAGGGACACGTGGCGGAGACCGGCGAGTACCTGCACGAGCCTGCGGCCGATGGCGACTACTTCCCCTGCATGGCCGTGGCCGCGGACGTCTCCGTGGGCGTCGGTGATTCGGGAGGGGCCGTGCTCGTGCGCGGCGTGCCGGGCGGGGTCACCAGCCGAAGCTTCGGTGGCAGCCTCGGGTTCACACCACTCGCCGAGGGCCTCGCGGCCTTGGGTCTCGAGCTGTGCACCACCCCGGACTGCGGGATGGTCGCGCCCTGACCCGTCATGGGCGCGACCCGGTCCGTATGCGCGCGGGCCGGACGCGCGGCGCACGGACCTCGCCGACCGGCGCGACACCGGTACTGTCGCGAGGCGGACGAGTGTGCGGCGGTCACCTCACGGATCGCCCATCTTCGACAGCAACGCGGTGCGCTCGTCCGGTTCGCGACACCAGTAGTTGCGAGGGCACCAGGGCCGCACGGGGGTCGGAAACGCGGGCCGGGCGCAGCGGCCGTGCACGCGGGCCGGGCGCAGCGGCCGTACGCGCGGGCAACCCGGACTGCGAGCTGGTCGCGCCCTGACCCCCGCTTGACAGGTCTGTCATACAACCGTATGGTTGTATCAATGCAGCCCACGTACGACGTCGATCATGTCTTCGCCGCCCTCGCCGATGCGACGCGGCGGGACATCGTCCTACGCGCCCTGGACGGTCGCGAAGGCGTCGCCGAGCTGGCCGCGCACTACCCGATGAGCTTCGCAGCCGTGCAGAAGCACGTCGCGGTGCTCGAGCGGGCCGGCCTGGTGACGAAGCAGCGGATCGGTCGACGCAAGGTCGTGCGCACGAACATGGAGGCGTTGCGCCATGCCCGGGGGCTGCTCGACCAGTACGAGGCGCTGTGGCGCGGTCGCATCGATCGCATGACAGACCTCATCAGCCGCACGAAGGAGCCGCGCACATGACCGTGACCGCCGTCCACAAGGACCCCGAGACGCTGACCATGACCTTGACCGCGGAGTTCGACGCCACGCCCGAGCGCGTCTGGCAGCTGTGGGCCGATCCACGCCAGCTCGAGCGCTGGTGGGGTCCGCCCACCTACCCCGCCACGTTCACCAAGCACGACCTGGCGGTGGGCAGCCACATCGAGTACCACATGACCGGTCCCACCGGCGACCAGCCCCACGGGTTCTGGGACATCGTCGAGGTCGATCCCCCTCGCAGGCTCGTGTTCGTCGACGGCTTCGCCCACGCGGACGGGACGCCGAACGACGACTTCCCACGCGCCGAGGGCCGGGTCACGATCGAGCCGATCAGCGCCGGCCGGACCCGGATGTCCATCGAAAGCCAGTTCCCGAGTACGGAGGCCATGGAGCAGGTCCTGGCCATGGGCATGGAGGAAGGCCTCACCGAGGCCGTGGGCCAGATCGACGCGATCCTGGCGGAAGGAGTCCCGGCATGACCACGCTGACCGAGCCGACCACCCGAACGCTCGAGGCACCCGGCGCCACCCTGACCTACGACGTCCGACCGGCCGAGCCCGGTGCCGCCCCGGCCCCGGTGCTGCTGCTCATCGGCTCCCCGATGGGCGCGGGCGGGTTCGGAACGCTCGCATCCCACTTCCCCGATCGCACGGTCGTGACCTACGACCCGCGCGGCGTCGAGCGCAGCGTGAAGGTAGATCCGGCGACCGAATCGACACCGGAGCAGCACGCGGACGATGTGCATCGGATCATCACGGAGCTCGGGGTCGGTCCGGTCGACCTGTTCGCGAGCAGCGGCGGCGCCGTGAACGCGCTCGCGCTCGTAGCGGCCCACCCCGGCGATGTCCGGACGCTGGTGGCGCACGAACCGCCGCTCGCGTCGATCCTTCCCGACCGCGAGCACGCGCTGGCCGTGTGCCGCGCGATCGGCGAGACCTACCAGCGCAGCGGTTTCGGCGCCGGGATGGCCCACTTCATCGCTGTCGTGAGTCATCAAGGCCCAGTGACCGCGGACTTCGCCGCGCAGCCGGGTCCCGATCCGGCCATGTTCGGGATGCCGGCCGACGACGACGGCACCCGGACGGACCCGCTGCTCTTCCAGAACATCATCACCTGCACGGGATACGAACCGGACTTCGCGGCCCTCACGTCCGCGTCCACCAGGATCGTCCCGGCGGTCGGCGTGGAATCCGGCGAGACCCTCGCAGCCCGCGGGGCGCTCACCGTTGCCCAGCGACTGGGGACGGACGCGGTCCGCTTCCCGAGCGACCACGGCGGGTTCATGGGCGGCGAATACGGCCAGGCCGGCGACCCCGACGGGTTCGCAGCGAAGCTGCGCGAGGTCCTCGCCGAGGCGTGAGCGATCAGCCGGACACGAGCGAGTTCACCGCGCGCATCGGCAACGTCGCGCGTCGTGCGCTCGCTCTGCACGGCTACACCCGATACGAGCACCTGACCCGGGTCACGGCGAAGGAGCTGCTCGACATCCACGGCGTCGGTCGCAAGGCGATCCGGATCCTTGGGGAGGAGCTGGCCGAGCGGGATCTCGCCTTCGCGATCGAGTAGGAGTCGTGCCGCAGATCGCCGAGCATCGGCTAAGGTGTCGAGCATGCAGTTCGGCATCTTCACCGTCGGCGACGTCACGCCAGACCCCACCACCGGCCGAGAGCCGTCCGACGAGGAGCGCCTCCGGAACCTGATCACCCTCGCCATCAAGGCCGAGGAGCTGGGTCTCGACGTGTTCGCCCAGGGCGAGCACCACAACCCGCCCTTCGTGGTCTCCTCCCCCACCACCACCCTCGGCTTCATCGCGGCGCGAACGTCGCGGATCATCCTGTCCACCGCGACGACGCTCATCACCACCAACGACCCGGTCAAGATCGCCGAGGACTACGCGACGCTGCAGCACGTGGCGGACGGCCGGGTGGACCTCATGCTGGGCCGCGGCAACACGGGCCCGGTCTACCCGTGGTTCGGCCAGGACATCCGCAACGGGATCCAGCTCGCGGTCGAGCACTACGCATTGCTGCATCGCCTCTGGCGTGAGGATGTCGTGGACTGGCAGGGCCGTTTTCGCACGCCGCTGACGGGCTTCACGTCCACGCCGCGCCCGCTCGACGGGGTGCCGCCGTTCGTGTGGCACGGATCGATCCGCAGCCCGGAGATCGCGGAACAGGCCGCGTACTACGGCGACGGCTACTTCCACAACAACATCTTCTGGCCGATGGAGCACGTGGAACGCATGGTCGCGCTCTACCGTCGGCGCTTCGAGCACTATGGCCACGGCTCGGAGAAGGAGGCGATCGTCGGTCTCGGCGGACAGGTCTTCATGCGGCCGAACAGCCAGGACGCGATCCGCGAGTTCCGGCCGTACTTCGACCACGCCCCGGTCTATGGGGGCGGCCCGTCCCTCGAGGACTACATGGCCCAGACGCCGCTGACCGTCGGGAGCCCGCAACAGGTCATCGATCGGACCCTCGCCTTCCGCGACGCGGTCGGCGACTACCAGCGCCAGCTGTTCCTGATCGACCACGCCGGGCTGCCGTTCGACGTCGTCCTCGAACAACTCGAGATCCTGGCCGGCGAGGTCGTGCCGGTCCTGCGCCGGGAGTTCGCGGCGCGGCGCGAACCGGGCGTGCCCGATGCCCCGCTCCATCCACGGGTCCTGGCCGCGCGTGGCGTCGGTGCCGCGACCCCGGCGGCGTGACCCGATGACCACGCGCCGGATCGTTGCCGTCAGTGGCGGCCTCAGCCAGCCATCGGCGACGCGCCTGCTCACCGACCGCCTGGCGACGGCCACCGAGACCGCCCTGGTGGCAGCCGGCGTCGATGCCGATGTGGAGATCGTCGAACTGCGGGATCACGCCCAGGACCTCGTCAACCACCTGCTGAGCGGCTTCCCCAGCCCACGCCTCAAGGCGGTCATCGATGCCGTCCTCGCGGCGGACGGGCTCATCGCCGTCTCGCCCATCTTCAACGCCTCGTACTCGGGGCTATTCAAGATGTTCTTCGACGTCCTGGAACGCGACTCCCTCGCCGGTCGTCCCGTCCTGCCCGGTGCCACCGGGGGCACGGTCCGCCACTCCCTCGCGATCGACCACGCGCTGCGCCCGCTCTTCGCGTACCTCGGGGCCGCCGTCGTCCCGACCGCGGTCTTCGCCGCCGCCGAGGACTGGGGCGCGGGCGGCACGGGCGATGCGTTCGATGGCGCGCTCGCCGAGCGGATCGACCGCGCCGGGCGCGAGTTCGCCGCGGCGGTCGCCACCCACACCCCCACCCAGGCCACGGACCCCTTCGCAGACCCGACCCCGTTCACCGAGTTGCTGCGCGGATCGTGACCGCAGCGGCGCCATCCGGGGCATGATTCCCGCATGACGACCACCCCCGGCTCCCGCCCCATCTGGTTTGGCCTGCATCTTCCCAGCTACACCCACCCCGACGTCCCGCCGGAAGCCCTGTTCGACCGGGTCGTGGAACAGGCACGCGCGGCCGAGACCGCAGGTTTCGCGGTCGTCACGGTCATGGACCACCTTTACCAGATCGGCGGCGTGGGACCCGTCACCGACCCGATGCTCGAGGGCTGGTCGGTCCTCGCCGCGCTCGCTCGGGAGACCACGACCGTGCGCCTGGGGACGCTCGTCTCGGGCGTCACGTATCGGAACCCGGCCCTGTTGGCCAAGCAGGTCACGACCCTGGACGTCCTGTCCGGCGGGCGCGCCATCCTGGGCCTGGGGGCGGCGTGGAACGAGGAGGAGCACGATGGGTACGGGTTCGAGTTCCCACCCCTGCGGGAGCGGATGGACCGCCTCGACGAGGCGCTGACCATCATCCGCTCGATGCTGACCCAGGAGCGACCCTCGTTCGCCGGGACCCACTACCGGATCAAGGACGTCCTCAACGTGCCGCGCCCGATCCAACCCGGTGGACCACCCATCCTCGTGGGTGGTGGCGGTGAGCAGCGAACGCTGCGGATCGCGGCGCGCCACGCCGACATGACCCACTGGTTCCCGCTTGGCCTCGAAGCGCTCCAGCGCAAGAACGAGCTCATCGCCCGGTACTGCGAGGAGATCGACCGCGATCCCGCCACCATCGAGCGCACGATGGCCACCCCGGTCATCGTCGCGGCGACCGAGGCGGCCGCCGCCGCGGCAATGGAGCGTGTCCCGCCCGAACGGCGGCCGCACGTGGTCGCGGGCACGGCCGAACAGGTCGCCGACGCGCTCGGGGCCTACATCGACGCCGGGTTCACGGGTTTCACCTTCAACAACACCATCTATCGCACCCCCGACGACATCGCCGGGGTCGGCGAGCTCCTGCGACTCGTGCAGGATCGGTAGGCGGCGTCATGGTCGATTGGTCGGTCTTCGCCGCCGAAGCGCCGCACATCGCCGAGATCTTCGCGCGCCGACACGCGGCGACCGGGAACCTGTGTCTGCTGGGCACGCTTCGCTCCGACGGCTTTCCGCGCATCAGCCCGCTCGAGCCGCGGATCTTCGAGGATCACCTGGTCCTCGTGGGCATGCCCGGGACGTACAAGTTCCAGGATCTTGCCCGCGATCCTCGATTCACCCTGCACACCGCCACGGTGGACACGCAGGTGGGCGACGGTGACGCAAAGGTGTGGGGCTTCGCCCGCAACCTGCAGGATCCCGCGCTCCACGCACGATTCGCGAGCGATCTCTATGACGAGTCTGGGTTCGATCTCCGGGGCCAGGCGTTCGATCCGTTCTTCGTCGCCGACCTGACCGGCGCGTCCTCCCTGGAACTCGTGGGCGACCGCTTGCGGATCACCATCTGGAAGCCCGGCGAGGGCGAACGGATCGTCGAGAAGACGTGACCGTCGCTCAGGCGGGAACAGGCGTGGCGGCCAAGGTGGCGGCGATCTCGCGCGCCCATGCCTCGATGGCTTCCCAGTCGCGATAGTCGCCCGGAGGCAGGAGCCCCTTCGACATGGGCATCATCCGGACGAGCCGTTCGGCGATCGCGCGCGGCGGATCGGCCGGGTCGAAAGCTCCCGCGAACACGCGATGGTCGAGCGGGTGCGTGATCGCGCTGAGTTCCTCGATCTTCTTGCGACCGCCACTCCCGGGGCCCTCCGCCGGTCCCAGCGCGTCCGCGATCGGGTCACCGCTCATCTTGGCCGTGGAGCCGAGCAGCGGCCCACTGCTGAACAACCACAACGGTCGCGTGGCGAGCATCGCCTCGTTGCGCTCGATGACCGAGGTCGCCTCGGGGAGCCAGCTGCCCATGTACACGCCGCTGCCGATCACGTAGGCGTCGGCGGGCGGCAGGTCGGCGCGGAGGTCGTTCGCGTCCGCCGCGTCACCGCCCAGACCTTCCGTCCGCAACACCTCGAGGATCCGTTCGGCGATCCCGCGCGTCGCGCCGTGCCGACTGCCATAGACGACGAGCACCCTGGTCATGACTGCGCCTCCTGCGCGTCAGTAGACCGCGTCTGGCCGGCGACCGGAAGGGTCCGACGGCCCGGGCTCGTGAGCCGTTCGGCTTGCCCGTCGCGATACGCTGGCCGCCTACGGATCCGGAGGTGCGACGCGCATGGAACTCGGCAACTTCTCGGTGAGCCTTGCGGTCAAGGATCTGGCGGCATCCCGGGCGTTCTACGAGAAGCTCGGGTTCACGCCGATCGGCGGTGAGGCCGAACACGGCTGGCTGATCCTCCGGAACGGCACCACGGTGATCGGGCTGTTCCAGGGGATGTTCGAGCGCAACATCCTGACGTTCAACCCCGGTTGGGACGGGGACGCGCAGCCCCTGGCGTCGTTCACCGATGTTCGGGAGCTTCAGCGACAGCTCCGCGCGGCCGGGGTCGCCTTCGAGCAGGAGGCCGACGAGACCACGACGGGTCCGGCGAGTCTCGTCGTCGTGGATCCGGACGGGAACCCGATCCTGCTCGACCAGCACGTCTGAAGGTCGGGAGACGTGCCGAGGCCCCGTCTCGCGACGGGGCCTCGATCGCTACGGCGACGTGCGACGGGGGTCAGCCGGCGAACGCGGCCGCCCATTCGGCTGCGGTGGCCGCGTCGTAGTCGAGCGTGTAGCCGCAGGCATTGATCGTGCCGCCGTTGGCCGTCACGAGGTACCGGCCACCCACCGCGAAGTCCGGGATCGGACCGGAGATGGCGACATCCACGACCGGGGCCGTCAGCGTGATGCTGCCTTCGGCGCCCTTCCAACCCTCGTTGACGTCGAACGTGATCTGGTCGCCGTCCACCGCGGTGACCGTGCCATCGAAGGCGACCTCGTTGTTCGGCACGTTGGCGGCTTCGTAGACGAGGCACGACGCGACGCCACCACCGCCCGCGGCAGGGTTCTGCGTCGGGCTGGGTGCGACACCCACCGGTCCCGGGTCCCTCGTACCGAGCCCACCGGCCCCGAACGCCACGGCGAGGGCGACGACGCCGATCAGGGCCAGGCCGCCGAACAGGGCGAGCGGGCCGCGCGTGGGCCGGATGGTGGGATCGAACTGCTTGTCGGACATGATGTGCTCCTGGGTCCTCGCCGTCACGCGGGCGACACTCGCGGCGGGCAGGTCATCCGCACGGACCGGGTCGGCAGCGCGGAGACGGTCGATCGGATCGGATCCGGTCGGCAGGCTCACTTCACGACTCCTTCCATGCGGCACCATTCGTGCCCTTCACATCGGTCGATGTCCGGCTCGGGTCCGGATATTTCAGGTCATCGCTCACGATCTTCGCGAGCGCCTCGGTGAAGCGAGCCCGGGCTCGATGCAGGCGGATCGCGACGGCGTTCGCGGTGATCCCGAGGACGGCGGCGATCTGCTGGTTGCCGAGCTCCTCCCAGGCGACCAGCCGCAGCACCTCCTGGTCGGCTGGCGACAGCTGCGCCAGGGCCGCGAACGCGGGCCCGTCCCGGTCCTCCCCGGTGGGGATCGGCGTCGCGACGTCCTCGACCCGGAGCAGCGCCGCGAGCCGTTCCCGGCGGCCCAACCCGCGCCGGTGGTTGGCAAGGACACGGCGCGCAACGGCGTACAGCCACGGAAGCGGTTCCGCGACCGGGATGGAATCGAGCTTGCGCCACGCGATCGCGAACGTCTCCGACGCCACGTCCTCGGCATCCGCGAGTGACGTCGTCCGGCGCATCGCATACGCGAGCACCGGCCGCTGGCACTCGGTGAAGATCGCGTCGAAGCGAGCGAGGGGCGTCGGCTGGGTGGGGCTGGTCACCGTGCCCGGACGACCTCGCGCGGCAGGAGGTTCCACGTCGGGTCGACGGCTTGCCCGGTTCCGATGACCGCGACAGCGATCGGCACACGGATCGGCACGAAGACCGTCACGGCGCCGCGCCGCCGATGACGACCGACTCGAGAACGGGTTCGGCGACTGCGAGCGCACGGTCCCAGTCCGCCGCCGCGCCCCCGACGAGGACCGCGAGGAGGCCGTCGCTGGTGTCGAAGAACGACATCCACAAGCGCCGCCCGGGGTCGAAGGCGAGTCGGCCCGGCGCGACCTCCAGGACCGGCGAGGTCACGGTGCCGGAGTTCTCGACCTCGATCGTGAACCCGTCCAGACCGCCGAGCCGCGAGCCACTCTCCCCGAGGACGGCGACCCCGGGGTTCTGCTTCACCGCGCCGACGGCATCGGCAGCGGTGGTAGCGGGGATCATCGCGCCGTCCGCGCCGACGACCGCATCCACCAGCGCGAACTGGACGGCGATCACGCCCGGCGTGCCCGGGTCCTGCTGGACGTCGAAGAACCCGTCGCTGATCGTGCCGCCGACCCAGCCATCATCGATGGTGAAGGTCACCGGCGGCACGAAGCCCGTCCGTGTGTAGGTCCCGGCGGGAAGCGCGCCCACCGCGACTTCGCGGGGTCCGGACGCGACCGAGGGTGCCGCCGTCGGCGCCGCCGAGGCGAGGGGTGTCGGACTGACCGCCGCCGGCGATGCTGACGGCGTCGGCGCGGGCGCGCAGCCCACCGCCAGGAGGCACGCGCCGATCGCGAGCCATCGAGCGAGCGATGTCGACCTGGTGGCCATGCGCCCTACGCTTCCGGGATCACGAGGACCTTGCCCTTGGCACGGCCGTCGTCGACGTAGCGCAGGGCATCGACGACCTCGGCGAGCGGATACCGGCGATCGATCACCGGGCGGAGGACGCCGGCCGCGTGGAGCTCACCGAGCGCGGCGACGTCCGGCGGATGGAACGGCTTCCACCACAGCATGAGGCCCTGCGACTTGCCGGTCGCGAGTGACGCGACCGGGCCGACGATCAGCGACTGGACCAGGCTGGGCGTGGAGCCCCCGAGGGTGACGTAGACGCCCTTCGGGCGCAGGGCGCGGCGGATCCTGAGGATCGAGTGATGCGATTCGGCGGCGAGGATCCAGTCGTAGCGCTCGCCGGTCGAGGTGTAGTCGGTCGTCGCGTAGTCGATCACGTGATCGGCACCGAGCGAACGCACGAGGTCCGCTTTCCCGGCGCTGCAGACACCGGTCACCTCGGCACCCAGATGCTTGGCGATCTGGACCGCGAAGGGCCCCACGTTGCCCGAGGCGCCGTCGATCAGGACCCGATCACCGCGCCTCGGTGTACGGCCGTCGCGCCGTCGAAGGCCCTGGATCGCCAGGACCGCCGAGTGCGGCATCGTCGCCGCGTCCTCGAACGACATCCCGTCCGGGATCTTCTCGAACGCCCCTTCGGGGGCGGCCACGGCCTCGGCGAAGCTGCCCGAGCCGCTCGGATAGAGATCGGCGAAGACCCGATCGCCGACACGGAACCGTGCGGCGCCCGTTCCGACCTTCTCGACGACACCGGCCACATCGCACCCGACACGTCGGTTCCGTGGCCCCCGGATGCCGAGGAACAGACGCAGGAATCCGGGCTTGGGCATGATGAGATCGAGGTCGGCTCGATTCACCGACGCGGCCCGGACGCGCACCACGATCTGCCCGTCGGCGGGCGTGGGATCGTCGACATCCTGCACCGCGACGACCTCGGGCCCGCCGTATCGCTCACGAAGGGCCGCCTTCACGGCTCTCGCCCGTTCCCGTCGGCCGGCTGGCCCGCCGTCTCATCTTCAGCCTTGGTCGCGCGATAGGCGGCCAGGTCCGCCTTGGCCTTGCGGTCGAAGAACGGGATGAGCAGGGGCAGCATCAGCAGACCGGCGACGAGGAGCGCCGCGAATGGGACGAGCCCCTGGAGGGCCGCCGGCAGGACGGCCCCGAGGACGGCCGCGCCCACCAGGTAGCCGACAGCGCCGGCCGGGAACGCGAGGAGGAGCAGGATCGTCGGCATATTGGATCGCATCGACAGCGATCGTACCCCGCGCCGTCGTGGATCGACCGGGCCGCCACGGATCGGCGCTATCCCGGTGAGATGGCCACGATGAGACTGGAACCGAGCATCACGAGGGCGACGGGGACCCAGATCCGCCGCTCACCGGCGCTTCGCGAGGCGGCGTTGAGGACGACGCTGACCGCGGAGAAGGCGACCACGAGCCAGATGAGCGACGGGAGCCCGGAGAGCAACGGCACGACGATCAGGCCGGCGCTCGAGAGCACGATCAGGACCAGCAGGACGAGCAGTGCCGCCATGCCCGCCGCCGCGACGCGCATCCGGGGTGGGTACCGCCCGGGGAAGGCGCCGCCCATCGCGTAGGCGCCCCACGGGGCGCCCAGTGCGAGGGCGATCTGGAAGGCGATCACGCCCACGGTGACGGCCGAGAACAGGATGGCGGCGGCTTGCGTCACCCGGGCATGATGCCCCATCCGACTCCCGACGACGACGCCTGGGCGGTCGGACGCGCGGTCGCGTGTCAGATCGGCGGCGCGACGATGATGTAGCGGCCGTACCAGGCCTTGTCGTAGTTCGCCGGCGCGTCGAGCTCGCGATACGTGTTCAGGGGACTCGCCTCGGCGGCGTACCGACGGTGACGCGAGCCGTAGGGATCGCTGATCCACACGTTGATGAGCTTGAAATCGCCGCGCCGCGGGTCACGCGTGGCCTCGAACCCGGTCATGACCACCGCGTGACGGCCGTTCTGGACGAGGAGCCCGACGGGCTTGCGCTCTTCGGCGATCACTCGGGCGGCGTGCTTGAGGGCGATGTACTCCGAGGAGTACGCCTCCCAGCGATACTCGAAGTTGCCGCGGCCCGCCTTCCAGGAGAAGTACGTCATCGCTCGCGCCCACCCGAGCGGGTCGGAGCCGCGCTGCACCCGATCATTGAGGGTGTCGCGAGCTTGCGCCCACTTGAGGATGTACGCCTGGTTGAGATTCAGATCACGCCGCGCGATGAAGTTGAGCATCATCGCCGTCGCCGCCGCGGTGCACGTCCGCGAGTTGATCTGGCGCTCGTAGCCGTCGCGGAAGTAGAGATCCTCCACGTGCAGGGCGGCAGCGGCCGGCGCCGGCGCGCTCGACAGCAGGCCGAACGCGAGGGCCAAGGCGACGACTCCCGGTAGCAGGGCGCGTTTGGTCATCCCGGATCTCCCTCCCCCGGCGTGCGCGTGGACCACGAAAGTGTCGCATCCGCCGGTGGTGCGGCGGGCAGCACGGATGTCCGCCCGACGTTGCATGGACCTTACAGGAGCCGTCGTGACCGGTGTCTGGCCCATCCGTCCCGTCGCGGCCGGGACCACCGTCGTAGGACGTTCCGGCTACCGCGCCGGACGAGTCCACGCCCCGGGAGGCGACGCATGCCAGAATCCGGTGATGCCACTCCGCGGTGAATACGAACCAGGCACGTCCGCATGGGCGCGCCGACATGCCGAACGATACGAGGCGTCCGGCGGCACCCGGTCGAGCGAATTGGGCGGACGTCCGATCGTCGTGCTGACCTCCGTCGGGGCGAAGACCGGGAAGCTTCGCAAGACCGCGCTCATGCGGGTGGAGCACGACGGGACGTACGCGGTCGTCGCGTCACTCGGTGGTGCCGCTCGGAACCCGGCCTGGTATCACAACCTCCGGGCGCACCCACAGTGCGAACTGCAGGACGGACCGACGAGGCGCGACTATGTCGCCCGCGAAGCCACGGGCGACGAGCGGGTCACCTGGTGGCAGCGGGCGGTGGAAGCCTTTCCCATGTACGCGGGGTACCAGAAGAAGACGCGACGGATCATCCCGGTCTTCGTCCTGGAACCGGTCGAGGCGGCCTGACTGCCCGGGCTCCCCTCGTGACGCTCGGCGACGCTCGCCGATCAGAACGGCACGGCCATGCCGGCAGGGTCAGGCGTGATGTCGAACGACGGGCCGGCGACCTGGACGCCGACGATGGCCGTCACGACCACGATCACCGCGACGGCGATGGCTGCGATCAGGAAGATACGACCGACGCTGCCAAGCGTGGTCTGGGTTGGCTGATTGAGCGCCATGATTCGCCTCCATCGGGTGGGTGCCATGTGCCAGCCGGCCGGCGACGACGTGCGCCTTGGCGACCCGATCGAAGCGCACGGCCCCAACGTCGCCGGCGGCAGCGCCCCCTGGGACCGATGCTGCATCGCCCGAATCCCGTTGCCAAGTGCCACCCGGCCGTAGAACCTCGGGCCGTTCAGGGGTCGTGCGTCGGATCCATGGCGCCGAGATCGAGCGTGATGGGACGGCCTGCGCCATCGACCAGTCGCCATCGGATCCCCAGCTCCTCGTCGCGGCCATCGAGGAGGGCTCCGGCGATGGCGGCTGCGGGAGCCGCCGGCCCGAGGGCAGCGATCCGGCGCGCAACGGCAAAGGTGGCGACCGCCGGGACGTTGCCGACGACGTCGCGGCGAACGATCCCCTCGGCGTCGGGGGCGCCGGCAGCGGTCAGTCGCTCCAGGAGACGGCGAGCCCGTCGGCGATCCTCGTCCTCGAGCGCGCTGATCCACGACGGCTCCGTCGCTTCGGCCCGTGCGGCCGTGGCGGGCTTGGCCTTCGTTGCGGGCTTCACCCTCGTGCCGGGTTTCGCCGCCGCACCGGGTTCCGCCGACGTGTCGGGCCGTACGGGCTTCGCGTCCTGGGCGACGGCGCTGCTCGAGGCCGTCTTCGTCCGGCCGGTTGCCGACGCCGCTCCCCGGATCCGTTCGGCCCGCGCCGGGAGCGGCGAGGTGACCGGCTCGGCCTCGCGAGCCACGGCGATGGCAGCCTTGGCCGCGCCGAGACTGCCGAATGGGCCGCGGACCAGCGGGAGGCCGAGGTCGTCGACCTGCTCGCCGTCCACGACGACCCACGTCCCCGACTGCGGCTCGATCGTGAAGCGCGCGTCGCGCGTCTGCCACCGCCCGCCACCGAGACGCTTGAGCGCTTCGTCCTTGTCCGCCGCTGCCGCCATGGGGCCACGATACCGCGCCAGCCCTCACTCGGCCGATGGGGCTCCGTCGTACAGCGCGTCCAGCTGATCGTCGGAGCGGCCACGGATCAGCCGCCAACCGTAGGCCCACAGGGTCAGGTTCAAGGCGAGCCAGACCATCAGGATCGGGATCAGCATCGGATGATCCACGCCGCCCGCGGTCAGCGTGGTGAGCGCCATGACGTCGAGTGCGACATGCAGCGCGACGACGGGCCAGAGGCTCCCTGACCTGATCCGCAGCGCCGCCAACGTCACGCCGCCGGCCGTCGTGGCGGCGATCTGCATGACCGTGAACCCCGCGTGCGCGCCCGCGACGATGTTGACGGCGTGGGCGAACCCGAAGAGGAGCGCGGAACCGATGATCGCGTTCCGCCAGCCTTGCGGTCGAAGGCCTTCGAGCACGATCCCTCGGAAGAAGATCTCCTCGTTGAGGGCGATGAGCGGCGCCCCGACCAGCACGATGGGCACGATCTGCGATCGCTCGATATGGATCCCGAGGAGGAGGAACACGGCTCCCGTGAGCGTCGGGTACGCAAATGTTGCGATCGCTGCCCTCCGGCCGAGCCGTGTCAGCCCGATCCGGTCCCACCAGCCGAGGGCGGCGACCAGGCCCAGGGCGAGCACGGTGTAGAAGCCCCAGATGACCGGCCCGAGCCACGCGTCCGGCAACCCGGGCACCACCGATCGAACAAGACCGGCGTCGTTCCAGGCGATGGCGATGTGGATGGCTTCGAACACGGCGAAACAGCCCAGCACGAAGGGCGCAGGGTGCCGTCGACGCCAGGAGACACCCACCGGAGCCGAACGGACGACGACCATGGCTGGATCGTCGTGGCTCGCCTCGCGCCGATGCCAGTGTCGTTCGTCGTGCCGCCACCGTCCGGATGGCCTGCCGGTCCGACACCGCTTGCATCGGGTGTGATGATGCGCACATGGTCGAGTACGGGCACGGCGTCAGCGAGGGGGCCGGTCAGGTCTCCGGGTCCCAGGGCGGCCTCGGTTCGGGTGGTGGCGACTGGGGGGCCCGGATCGGCGACATCGCGAATGACGCGGTCAGCGGACTCGCGGCGCTCTCGCCGGCCCAGCTGCTGCTGCTGATCGTGGTCGTGGTGATCGGCTTCTTCGTGCTGAAGCGCGCGCTCTAGGCTCGGTCAGGCGCCAGCAGTCCTCATCCGTCCGCCGGTCGCTCCTGGATGGCCCAGCGGTTCCCGTCCGGGTCGGAGAAGAAGACGAACGAGTTCCAGCGGCCTCCGGGGCCCTCGACGAACGCCTCGCCGTCGTGGTGCTGGATCGAGCTCACGGGCACGCCACGCGCCCTCAGCTCGGCGTGCGCGGCCGCGATGTCGTCGACCACGAGCTGCACACCCTGCAGCGAGCCGGGCGTCATCTCGGTGATGCCCTTGCCGATGGTGACCGAGCACCCCGAACCCGGCGGCGTCAGCTGGACGACGCGGAACCGTTCGTTGGGGGCGTGGTCCACATCGACGGTGAAGCCCATCATCTCCGCGTAGAAGTGCTTCGCGCGGTCCACGTCCGACACGGGCACGACCACGACCTCGAGCTTGTAGTCCATCGGGGGTCGATTCCTCCAGGAAGCCGGCTCAGGCGTCCATCTTGCCACCCGGATCCCGGGCCGGGGAGCGCGCGATGAGCGGGTCGGCGGTCGCCCGACTCGTGGGCTGCCCACATGGGGTGTAGGCTGCCCGCCGAACGCACGGAAGGGACACCTCATGCCGATGCCGCATCGGACCTTCGCCCAGGTCGCGAAGCGACGGCTCGTGGGAAAGGAAGGCCGGGAGCGGATCCGCGAGGTGCGCGCGCTACTCGCGGAACTCCCCGACTACAAGAACGGGCCGTACGCGGACCTGCGCAAGGCCCTGTTGGCCGAGATCGAGGACACGAGAGTCCGGTCCAGCGCCGTCCACCGCGACTCGATCGCCGTGCGCCGCGAGGGCGCCGCCCAGATCGCACTCGTCGGCTCGCCGAACGTCGGGAAGTCGTCGTTGCTCCAGGCGCTGTCCGAGATCCAGATCAAGACGGGCGACTACCCGTTCACCACGCTCCGCCCGGTCCCCGCGCTGACCCGGATCGGCGGCGTGCTGGTGCAGCTCATCGAGATCCCGGGGCTCATCGGTGGCGCGAGCGATGACCGTGGCGGCGGTCGAGCCCTCCTCGGCGTCCTTCGCTCGGTCGATGCGATCCTCTACTGCGCGCGCGCCGGGTCGGACCCTTCCGAGCTCGCCGTCGTGCGCGAGGAGGTGGCGATCGCCGGGATCGAGAAGCCTGCCGCGCTCGCCGTGACCCGGGCGGACGAGGCCGGTGATGAGGCATCGGCGCGACTCGCGGCGGCCTTCCCGGACCTCCCGATCATCCGCGTGTCGATCCTCGACGATGCCTCCCTCGATGCCGTCCGCGACACGCTCTGGGGACTCACGGGGCTGATCCGCGTCTGGCTGCGCAGCGACGGCGTCGTCGCCTCCGAGCCGATCGCCCTGGAGCCCGGTGCGACCGTCACGGACGTCGCCGACTGGGTCCACCACGACCTGGGCGCCTCGTTCAGCGGCGCACGGCTGTGGGGTCCGTCGGCGCGGTTCGATGGGCAGCGCGTGGGGCGCGATCAGGAGGTCCGCGACGGCGACACGGTCGAGATCATCCGCTGACGGCCGATGCCCGGCGGGTAGTGCGCCTCAGGTCTGGTGCACCCCGCGATGGAGTCGGGCGCCGGAGAGCGGCAGGCAACAGGCGACGAACACGACGGACATGGCGGCCAGCAACCAGAGGCTCGCACCGAACCCGCCGCTGGCATCGCGGACCGCGCCGAGGACGAACGGGCCCAAG
Organism: uncultured Anaerolineaceae bacterium; assembly: GCA_964451745.1. GTDB lineage: Bacteria > Chloroflexota > Limnocylindria > Limnocylindrales > CSP1-4 > SPCO01. The sequence continues at coordinate 18,522 of CAYVJP010000002.1, forward strand.
GACGAGAGGATGTACCCGCCGAAGAGCATCATCGCTGCAACGGCGCCCACCTGTGACGGTTCGTCCGCCACGTCGAGCGGCAGGGTCAGCACGAGCGGGAAGATCGCCCCGAGGGCGAGTCCCAGCAGCACCACCCAGGCCACGGTCAGCGTCGGGGCCAGGTTGATCCCGAGGAAGGCGACGGTCCCGGCCACCGCTGCCAGGAGCAGCTGGGAGCGCCGGCTGCCGAGCCGGTCCGCGACGAGCGGGACGCCCAGGGTCGTGATGAGCCCGACGGCGTTGAAGATCCCGATGAGGATCCCGGTCTCGGCCGGCGACCACCCGCGCTCCACGAGGGCGTTGGGCAACCACGCCACGACCCCGTAGAACAGCAGCGACTGGAGGCCGAACACCACCACGAGCAGCCAGGCGGTGCGGCTGCCCCACGGCAGGCGCACGGCGCGCGCCTCGACGGGTCGGTCGTGCCCGTCTCGTCGGACCAGCAGGAGCCACGCGACGAGTGGGCCGAACGACGCCAGTGAGACGATCGCCAAGGCGCGCTGCCAGTCACCATCGATCGCCAGGGGTACGGCGATGACCGCGCTGATGGCCGATCCGGCGACGATCCCGCCGGCGTAGGCGCCGGTCCCCATGGCGCGGTGCGACGGCATGCGTTGCGACACGACCATCGACGGCACCGCGCCCGCGATCCCGATGCCCACCCCGATCCCGAAGGTCGCGAGGAGCAGGAGCTCCACCGACGGCACCGTCGCCCGGATCAGGCCGAAGCCACCGATCAGGGCCAGGCACGACGCGAAGGCCAGCCGCGGGCCGAGCCGTGCCGCCACGCGCGGTCCGACGGGCGCGAAGATCCCCATGCACAACACGGGGATCGTCGTGATCAGCCCGGCAACGCTCGCGGGGATCCCCAGGTCCTCCCGGATGAAGGGGAGCAACGGGCCGATCGCGAGGAGTTGCGGGCGCAGGGCGATGGAGGCGAGGAACAGACCGGCGACGACCGTCAGCGGGACGGTCCTCGCCGCCTGGGTGGCTGGGCCGGACACCAAGCCACCCTACCCGAACGCGACGGGCGTCAGGCGACCGCCTCGTCCTCCAGGACCGGATCGAGCGGCTCGCCGATCTCGATCGGGTTGTTGATCGGGTCCTGGCTCCACTCGAACCAGCCACCGTCGTAGACGGCGATCCGCGGCCAGTCCTGCAGGAAGGCGTAGAACCAGGTCTCGCTGGCCCGCCACCCGGTCCCGCAGTAGAACGCGACCCATTTGTCGGCGGTGATGCCCGCGTCGGCCCAGTTCGCCGCGATCTCCGGGTACGCCCGCATCGTGTTGTCCACGTTGCGGTAGTGCTGCATGTGGTAGGCATCGGTCCCGCAGTTGCCCCACACGTCACCCTTGATCCGTCCGGCCGGCCCGATGTAGTTGTAGCCACTCACGTTGCCGATGTGCTCGCGCCACGTCCGCACGCTCACCAGTGCCGCACCGTCCGGGTCGGCGATGATCTCCTTGGCCTCCTCGATGTCCACGATCACCTCTGGGCGCAGCGGGATCGGCACCCCGAACGATTCGACCGGTACGGGCTCGCGCAGCACCGTCTCCACGGGATGGCCCGCGCGGACCCACCAGTCGTAACCCCCATCGAGGAGTCGGACGTCATCGACGCCCGCGTAGCGCAGGATCATCAGCGCCCGGGTCGCGGCGATCTGGCCGGCGCGCCGACCAGGCCACTTCTCGTTGGCGTCGCCCTCCGTGTCCCGGCCGTACAGGACGACCGTCGTGTCGGCGGTGATCCCCAGGTTGCGGATCGCCGCATCCAGGACATCGGGGGCGCGTCGATTCCAGTCGGCGGGATCCTCGAGCCAGTTCGTGTCGAGATAGAGCGCCCCCGGGATGTGGTTCTCCGCGTACTCCTCCGGAACCCCGAAGTTGACGTGGAAGAGGAGGAACCTGCCGGTCGGGGCCGCCTCGGGTCGCTCGCCCGCGAGCACCTGCTCCAGCCACTCGACGTGCACGAGATGCTCATGCTTCGCGAGCTTGTCCACGGGCAGGCTGGCGTCCGCGGCCCACGCCGGGAACCCGCCGTCGAGCACGGCGACGTCGGTCAGGCCGCGAGCTCGAAGGACGTCGGCCACGCGCGTGGCGTCGTCGACGCCGTTGCCATAGACGACCGCGCGTCGCCCCTCGGTCAGTCCCTTCTCGGTGAGGATCCGCTGGACTTCGGGACCGTCCACGCTGTCGAGCCACTCGACCGGGAACGAGACGGCGCCGGGAACGTGCCCGCCGCGTGGATCGTCGCCCTGACGCCATCCGTTGTAGGCGCGGAGCGGTCGGACATCGACCACCGCCTGGTGCGGGTCGTCGAGTCGGTCGCGAAGGGAATCGGTGGTGATGGAGGTCATGCGGTGTTCCTTCGGTACGTGGGCGAACGGCAAACAAAAAACCCCTGCCAGGCAGGGGTGTCGGGGTGAGAGCTGGCGTACGGGTCACACGGGTCGCACGCCTAGGTACACCACCTGCCCTGCTCGGCAGCGGAGTGACACATACAGCGACACATGGGGGGCGTGACGGGATCCATCGAGGCCGGATTGTGACACCGTCCCGAGCTCACCACAAGCCCCTGATTCGCAACCTTCGGGAATCCGCGGTCCCACATCGTGCGCTTCAGGCGCCATCCCGCCTTGACAGGGTGTCGCACGCTGGCACCGAGCGATCGCGACGGAGGACGGACCATGGCCAGCCCAGAGAGCGTCGACGTGCCCAGCCGCTGGGCACTCGCGACGGCCCTGTCGCCCGTCGTGCTCTGGGTCGTCCTCCTGCTGATGGCTCCAGGATTCACCGACCCGTTGTATGCGAATCCGCCTGGGATCCTGGGGCTGCCCGCCGGACTGGTCATGGTGGGGCTGGCCCTCGTACTGGCGGTCAGCGGGGTCGTCGTCGTCTGGCGCTCGGCGTCGTCCGTGGTGCAGGCACGGGCGATCGGCCTCCTGACCATCCCGGCGCTCCTGCTCATCGGCCTGGGTCCCTGGATCGTGGGCACCCTCGGGGACCTGTCCGTCTAGCGTCACCGACCGAGTCGGTCGAACCGGCCGTCCGCCGCGCGCCGCACCGGCAGGACATCGACGATGGCCGCGGCGGGGATCGCGCCGTGGACGTGCGGATAGATGCCGGCCGCGTCTTCCACCCGCCAGGGCGCATCGACCACATCGAGGTCGATGGTGAGGACCACGTACGCCCGCGGGTCATCGCGGTAGTAGCGGTTGGCCGTGGCGATGAGCTCCTCCGCGCCGTCCGTGCAGTGGATGAATCCCTCGGACTCGAGGGTGGCGGCCGCGTACTCCGTGCCCGGCACGTGGCGCGCCCAGACCTCGGCGGGGACCAGGTGGAACGTGGGCCGCATCGGGCCATGATGCCACCCCGCCTATCATGGGTCGGATGGCCGCCACCCGGTTCCCCTTTCGCCTCGGTCGCCGCTCGATGCCGCTCCTGCGGCTGTTCGGCGTGAGCGGCATCGAGGACGCCTACGTGGATCTCGATGCGTCGACGTTCACGGCCCGCTTCGGGCGGTTCGCGGTGGCGACGCCCGTCGCCGACATCGTCTCGTGGCGGATCGAGGGTCCGTGGCGCTGGATCACGGCGATCGGTGTGCGCCGCAGTGTCCGGCATGGCGACCTGACGTTCGGCGGGTCCCATCGCGGTGGCGTCCGAGTGGATTTCCGCGATCGCCCGGTCGTGGGGCCATTCCGCATCCCGGCGCTCTACGTGACGGTCGAGGACCTCGATGGTCTGGGCGCCGCGCTGACCGCGCTGGGCATCCCGGGCGAGGATGCTCGCGCCCAGCGCGGCGGACGGATCGCATGAGCGACGAGCCGCCGGCCGGTCACGACCACATCCGTCCGGCGACCCAGGCGGAACGGGACGACATCCGCAGGATGCATCGGGCCAATCGCGCCGCATGGGACGAGGCCGCCGAACGGTACGAAGGCTGGTTCGACGAAGCGGTCGAGATCATCCGCTCCGGTGGCACGAACCTCCTGCCGCCGGAGCTCGAGCTCATCGGCGACCTGCGCGGACGCTGTCGACGGGCCATCCACCTGCAGTGCGCCGGGGGTCGCGACACCCTGTCGCTGTGGAATGCCGGGGCCGACGAAGTCGTCGGCGTCGACTTCAGCCCGCGGATGCTGGAGCTGGCACGGCGCCTGACCCAGGCGACGGGGGCGCCTGCCCGATGGATCGAGGCGGACGTCCTCGATACGCCGCACGAGCTGGACGGCAGCGCCGACCTCCTGTACACGGGTCGCGGCTCGCTGCTGTGGCTCCAGGACCTGGATGCGTGGGCTCGCGTCCTCGTTCGCCTCCTCGCGCCTGCGGGTCGGCTCGTGATCTTCGAGGGCCATCCTGCGGAGTGGCTCTTCGACTCGGACGAATCGGGTCACTGGATCGTCACCGACTATGACTACTTCGCTGGCCCGGAGGCCTCGAAGGGTTGGTCGCCGGGCTACATCGACCGGCTCTCGATCGCCGACGACGACCAGCACTGGAAGTTCGCCCGATCGTGGACACTCGGGGAGATCGTCACGGCGCTCCTCGGGGCCGGGCTCCGGCTGGAGCGCGTCGCCGAGCACCCGACGGATTGGTGGGGCGGGCACGACGACGTTCGCCCCGAGGATCGTGGCCGCGTCCCGCTCTCCTTCTCCGTCCTGGGCGGCCTGCCTCAGCCCTGAGGTCAGGCGGGCGGGATGTTGTGGTTGAACCGGAACACGTTGTCGGGGTCCAGGCGACGTTTGAGCGCCGTCAGGCGGGCGAGCTTCTCCTCGCCGTACACCGCCAGCGCCGCGTCGCGCGCCGCGTCCTGCGCCGTTCCCTCGTGGCCCAGGAAGTTGACATAGGTCCCGCCGCTGCTGAAGGGGGCCATATCCGCCGCGAAACCGCGCACGAACGCGATGCGCGCCTCGTCATCGGCGGCATCGGGCCAGAAGCCGTACACGTTGAGCCAGAAGCGCGCCGATCGATTGGGGAATGGCGTCGCGTCTTCCGGCACCCGCCCGTACGCCCCTTCCATGTGATGGACGTCGAACGACGTGCCCCGCCAGGTCTGTTCCCGGCCGCGACGCACCAGGATGTCGATCACGTCGTCGTCCAGCCGGTCGAATGAGGTGTTCTTCCAGTACGCCCGCACCCCCTTGGGGAAGAGCAGGTCGGCCTGGGATTGCCAGGCCACCCAATCCGTCGGTTCCACGACCTCCACGTCGGGCGGCGCGGCCGTGCGGAGCGGAGCGATGAGGGCCTCGCCGGCCGCATGGTCGGGGTCAGTGGAGGCGAACCCGATCAGCAGGACCGGTTCGTCGCCCAGGTCGAACTCGGGCGGCGGGACCAGCGTCGAGGTGATGGCCGTGATCTCGTCCGGGAGGTCGGCCGTCCACGCCGCGAAGGCCCGCAGGGCATCGCTCCAGCGGTCCTGTCGGTAGATGAAGGTGCCTGCGAACACCTTGGGGCCGAGCGGGAAGGCCCGATAGGTGAACGAGGCGACCACGCCGAAGTTCCCTCCCCCGCCGCGGAGGCCCCACAGGAGCTCCGCGTCGCCGGTCTCGCTCGCGTGGATCATCGAGCCGTCGGCCGTCACGACGTCGGCGGCGAGGAGGTGATCCGCGGTGAGGCCATGCGCACGGGTCTGCCATCCGACGCCGCCCCCGAGGGTCAGGCCGGCCATCCCGGTCCCGGACACGACACCGATCGGCACGGCGAGATCGTGCGGCGTGGTCGCCCGATCGACGTCCGCCAACGTCGCACCCGGCGCGATCGTGACCGTCCGTGCGTCACGATCCACGTGCACGGCCGTCAACCCGCCCAGGTCGAGGACGATGACGTCATCGATGGTCCCGTTCCCAGCGACGTTGTGACCGCCGCCGCGGACGGCGAGCGGCGATCCGAGCTCCCGCGCCGCCAGGATGGTCGGCCCGATGTCACCGATGGCGCCCGCGCGGACGACCGCCGACGGCCGGCGATCGATCATGCCGTTCCAGACGCGACGCGCTTCGTCGTACGCGCCGTCGGTCGGCGTGACCACCGTCCCGGAGATCGCCTGGCGCAGGCGCTGCAGGACCTGGTCCCGCTCGGCTTCGGTCGACGTCATCGGCCCACCTCCCTGGTCGTCATCGGTCGCGTCCGCTGCCGTCGGCGCGGGCGCGTATCGTCGCGCAGGCATCGGGGTCGCGGCAAGTGACCCCGCGGGCCCGCGCCCGGAGCGATCAGTCGGCGGGTCGGGTCTGGATGACGGTCGTCGGAGCGTTGTGCACGGCCGGGATGCTGCCGAGCCGGCCGGCCTGGTAGTCGACCATGGCCTGCATGACCTCTTCACGGGTGTTCATCACGAACGGACCCATCCACGCGACGGGTTCGCGGATCGGTCGCCCGCCCAGGATCAGGACATCGAGGTCAGGGCTGCGGCGCTCCTGCACAGGAGCTGCGCCGAGCGTGATCGCGTTCCCGTCGCCGAACACCGTGAGCTGGCCCGGCGCGACCGGACGGGCGTCCGCCCCGACCGTCCCATGGCCGGCCATGACATACACGAGGGCGTTGTAGTCGGGCCTCCACGGCAGGGTGACCTTCGCCCCGGGGCTGAGGGTGGCGTGCAGCAGGGTCATCGGACTGTACGTGGACCCCGGGCCTGCGTGACCGGCGACGTCGCCGGCGATCACCCGGATCAGCGCACCGCCGTCGGGCGACGTGACGAGCGCGACCTGGTTGGCGCGGATGTCCTGATAGCGCGGCGGGGACCACTTCTGGTCGCGCGGCAGGTTGACCCACAGCTGGAAGCCGTGGAACAGCCCGCCCGTGCGGACGAGTTCCTCGGGCGGCTTCTCGATATGCAGGATCCCGGCTCCGGCGGTCATCCACTGGGTGTCGCCGTTGGTGATCAGCCCCCCGCCGCCGTTGGAGTCACTGTGCTCGAACGTACCGTCGATCATGTACGTGACGGTCTCGAACCCCCGGTGCGGGTGCCACGGGGTCCCCTTGGGCTCGCCTGGCGCGTACTCCACTTCCCCCATCTGGTCGAGATGGATGAATGGATCCAGGTCCTCGAGCGCGACGCCCGCGAAGGCGCGGCGCACCGGAAACCCCTCCCCTTCGAAGCCATGCGGAGCGAGGGTCACGCTCCGGATCGGTCGCTCGCGGGCGATGGCGGGATCCGGACGTGGGATCCGGGGCAGGACGGTGATGTCGTCGATGGTCAGGGCGGGCATGTGAACGGCTCCTTGGTTGCGATCCCACGATAGCCGATTACTAGTTGCGGCGTCAACTACCTCGCGTTAGCGGTGAGCCCGGGTGCAGGGACCGTGCACCCCGAGGTAAGGGCCCCTCCGTACGGTGCCTGCAAGCCGAACGGTGTCCCGCCACCGTCGGGGCCGCCGGGGAGGTCTGCCATGCGCCACGTCCGACCGCTGTTGCTCGTTGCGGGAGTGCTCCTGCTGTTGTCGCCGCCCGGGGTGCTTGCCGGCGGCGGTCCGGCCCCCAACGAGACGTGCGTGCCGGGCACGATCTGGGAGGACACGTCGAGCGGGGCCAAGTACATCTGCGTCTACGACGAGTTGTACGGCGGGACGCGCTGGGAGCTGCTCCCGGGCGGGCAGTCGGGCCAGGAGGCCTGGACGTATCGCTCGTCGACATACGGCTGCTCGTACGGCACCGTGGGACTCACGGGCGTCGGCGGCGCCGGCGCCGATTCCGTGGTCCGCACCTATCGATGGCCGTGCCGGACCGTCGCCGACCGGATCTCGCAGCCCACCGGTGAGCTTCGTGCCCGGGTCGTCATCCAGCGCTACGCCGCCGGCTGGACGACCTGTCGCGACTCCGGATACCTGTACAGCACCACGGTCGCGACCGGGTGGCTGGCCGGGCTCGACATGGGCTCGCTCGCCGATTGCGGCGCCGGTATCTACCGCGCGTGGGGCGCGGGCGCGTTCTTCCAGGGCGGCGCCTGGCGCGGCGGCACGCTCTTCACCCCATCGATGACGTTCCGGTGAGAGCGGGCTACCTGACCTTCGCGTTCGCGGCGCTCGGGCTCCTCCTCGTCGGCGCGTTGGCCGGACCCGAGTCGCCGCCTCCGCGCTCCGTGGAGGTGATGCTCGGTCTGGCGGGTCTCGATCCGGTCGAGCTGGAGCGGCGACGGGCGATCGAGGTCGCGCGCCGGACCGCCTCGTGCATGCGATCGCTCGGGTTGCCGTACGACCCCATCCCGGAGCCCACGATCCCCATCCCCGATGGGGCTCTCGGGCCGATCGACTGGGCGGATCGCTGGGGATTCGGTGTCACGACGTCCATCGGAGCGCCGATGGGCCAGCAGCACGTCGACGCCAATGCGGCCCGCGCGCAACGGCTTCCACCGGCTGAGCGGGAGCGCTACGCGCAGGCCCTCCACGGCGACGGGACCGTTCCCGGCTGTCATGGGGCCGCCACGACGGCGGCGTACGGGCTGCGCGAGCGGTTGCTCGCGCCGTTGCGGTCACACCTCGTCGATCTCGAGCGGACCATCGACGCGGACCCGGCGATGGATCGCGTCCGGGCGTCTTGGGTGGCCTGCGCACGCACCGCGACCGTACCTCTGGGATCCCTGCCGGTAGCCCTCGATCGCGAGCGGCTGCCGAATCGGCTCCTGGGCTGGTTCGCGGCGCGGCTCGGCGCGATCCGAACGGCACGCGACCTTGCGAATGCCCAGGCGCTGGAACGCTGGGTCGCCGTCGCGATCGCCCGCTGCGAGGCGGCGGTCGCCCGGGGCCGGGCGGTCGAGGCGGCGCCCCACGAGATCGCCTTCCTCGACATCCACGGCGAGGCCGTGCGACGCGTCGGAGCCGCCATCCGGGAGGCGGAGGCACGATGGGCGTCGCCCCGGTCGACGCCGCCGCGCGCGGGTCCGGACCGGTGAGCCCCGTCAGTCGGACGTCGGGCGGCTGTCCACGGAGACCCAGCGGGGATCGAGGGTCAGCTGGATCACCGTGGTCCGCTCTTCGGCGAGCGCCTGGCGGAGCGCGGGTTCGAGGTCGACGTCGTGCTCGACGTGGACACCGCGGGCGCCCAGGGCACGACTGACGGCCGCGAAGTCGACCGGACCGAGTTCGGTCGCGATCCCCTCCCCCGTTCCGCGCCGGGCCTGCCACATCGCGATGGTGCCGTACCGCCGGTTGTCGAAGCAGATCACGATCACGCGGGCATGTTCGCGGACCGAGGTCTCCAGCTCGGCCATGGTCATCGCCAGCCCGCCGTCACCCACCAGCGCCACGACGGGCCGATCGCGATGGATCAGCGACGCCGCGATGGCCGCAGGGAGCCCATACCCCATCGCGCCCGACGTCGGACCGATGAAGCTTCCTGGACGCCGGAACCGGAACCCGCGACCCGCCCAGCCGGCGAAGTTGCCCGCGTCGGTGGTGACGATCGCGTCGTCGGGCAAGACCTGGCGCAAGGTGGCCACCACACGGCCCGGGTGGACCCCAGGCCCGGACCAGGCATCGGCGCCGGCGGTGACGTCGGACGCCGCCTCCCACGCGAGACGGTCGGCAGCATTGTTCGCCTGACGTTCCCCGACGAGTGCGGCATCGAGGACCGCCTTGCCGACGAGGCGTTCGTTCGCGGCGCGCAGGAACGCCCGGGCGTCGGCCGCGATGACGAAGTCGGGGCGATTCCCGCTGGTCTGTCCGGGTTCGAGGTCCACGTGAGCCCAGCGGGTCGTGGCGGCAGGCACCGTGTCCTCCCAGGATGTCGGCTCGTTGAGCCGGCAGCCGATCACGAGCATCGCGTCCGCGGCCGCCAGTCGGTCGCGGACCGTGGGTGCGGCTCCCAGCCCCGCCATCCCGAGATACAACGGATGATCGTTGGAGATGACGTCCGCACGCCGCCATGCAGCGATGACCGGCACCTGCAGGAGTTCCGCGAATCGGAGGAGCTCGGTCGAGGTGCGTGCGTGCAGGACCCCGCCACCGGCGAGGATCACGGGTCGCCGGGCCGAGGCCAGCAGTTCGATGACCGCCCGGATGTCCTCATCGGGCGCCCGCGCCGGCGCGGAGCGGCCACCCTCCACCTTCGCGTCGCTGGGTGCCGCCAGGTCGAGGAGGTCCTCGGGGAATGACAGGAGGACCGGCCCCGGACGGCCGCCCAGGGCCTGGCGGATCGCCTCGCCCATCGCAGGTGCGACCGCGTCGGGCGAATCCGGCTCCACGGCGAACTTCGCCAGCCCACCGATCGTGCCGACCTGGTCGATCTCCTGGAAGGCCTCGTGACCGCGATGCGATCGTTCCACCTGGCCGACGATCGCGAACATCGGGGCAGAATCCTGGCGGGCCGTGTGGATCCCGATCGCGAGGTTCGCAGCACCGACGGCCCTGGTGCCGAGGCAGGCGGCGGGTCGGCCGGTCAGTTGCGCGTGGGCCTCGGCCATGAAGGCCGCGGCCCCCTCGTGACGGGTCGCCACGACGCGGATGCCCGCGTCCCCGAGGGCATCGAGCAGGCCGAGGAACGATTCGCCGGGCACCGTGAACGCGTAGCGCACGCCGGCCGAGCGCAGGGCGTCGGCGACGAGGCGCCCGATCGTACGCGGCGCGGGCTCCGGCTCGTCGGTCGCGGGCACCGGCTCGTCGGTAGCGGCCGGAGCGGGCTCGTCGGCCACGGCCGGCGCCGGCGCCGCCTCATCGGCGGCAGGCGCCGCCTCCTCGGCTGGATCGACGGTCATCGCGGACGGCCCACGGATCGTGCGATCACACCGAGACCGGATAGGCCACGGCCGAGGCGACCAGGCCGAAGATGATGAGCACGGTGACGGCGATCATGATCGCCTTGGCGTAGCGCGAGCCAGGCAGCACGGGAGACCTCAGCGGTAGTTCTGGAACTGCAGCGGAACGGGCTCGTCGAGCTCGCGAAGCCGGGCGATGACCCGCTGGAGATCATCCTTGTTCTTGCCCGATACGCGCACCGCGTCGCCCTGGATCTGCGACTTCACCTTGGGAAACTCGTCGCGGATCAGCTTGGTGATGCGCTTGGCGATCTCGTCGCTGAGGCCCCGGCGCAGCTTGATCTGCTGGCGGACCTTGTTGCCACCTGCGGGCTCCACCTTGCCCCAGTCGAAGATCTTGAGTGACAGGTTCCGCTTGATCGCCTTGGACTCGATGAGGTCCTTGACGGCCGTCGCTCGGTACTCGTCATCGGTGACGAGGACCAGCTCGTCCTTGGCCTGGGTCAGCTCGACCGTCACGCCCTTGAAGTCGAACCGCTGGCCGACCTCGCGACGCACCTGATCGAGCGCGTTGCGCAGTTCCTGTTCGTCGAAGTCGCTCACGACGTCGAACGAGACGTCTCCTGCCATCCTGGATCTCTCCTTGTCCTACGCCGCGACGGGCGTCTCGCGCTTGTGCCACCACTCTCGGAAGCGGGCCACGCGCCCATCTGCGGCGATCTCGAGGGTCATGAACCCGGCGATCCGAACCCGTGCTCGGCCCGGTCGGCGGATGAAGCTGGCGTGCCAGGCGGCGAGGACCGTCGGTCCGACCACCCAGTGGCGCTCGACGGTCATCTCGACCTGGTCCTGCGCCGCCGCTGCTTCCAGCAAGTATGCGCGAAGGGCGTTGTGTCCGACGATCGGGGGCTCGAACGGGTCCTCGTGGTACTCGGCGTCGTCCGTGAACAGGGCCACCCATCCGTCGCCATCGAACGACTCCCACGCCTGCCGGTAGCGGTCGAGCAGGTCGCCAGCAGCGGCGTGGTCGATGTCCATCGTCGGTCCCTCCTAGGCCCCGGCTTGGGGTGCGCTCGCAGTCTCGAGGTGCTCGAGCAGTCGATCGCCGATGCGATAGCTGTGGCCCCCACCCATGACCAGCACGACATCACCCGCGGCGACATGGGCGGCCAGCCAGTCGGCCGTCGCCTCGACGGACCCCGGTGCCGCAGCCGTCATCTCCGGGCGGACCCGGTGCACGGCGGCGGCCAGCCCGGCGGCAGACGCCACGGTCGTGTCCTGGTCGCGTCCGGCCCAGATGTCGGCCACGGCCGCGGCATCCGCGCCCGCGAGCGCATCCGCGAACCCGGCCAGGAGCGCCGCCGTCCGATGGTACGTCAGCGGCTCGTACACGGCCCACAGACGTCGACCCGGTTCGCGCTGGCGGACCGCGTCGATGGTCTCGCGGATGGCCGTCGGATGGTGACCGTAGTCGTCATAGACGACGACCCCGGCCGCTTCGCCCTTCCGTTCCAGGCGGCGACCGACGCCTGCGAACCCGGCCAGACCTTCGACGATGCCCGGGACCGGGACGCCGAGGGCGAGGGCAGCTCCGGCGACGGCGAGGGCGTTCGCGGCGTTGTGCCGACCCGCGGTGCGGAGCGTGACCGTCACGGGACCCGTGAGCGGGTCCAATCCATGGATCTCGAGCATCGTGCCCGAGGGTTCCGCACGGACGATCCGGCCCAGCACCGGGCGAGCCGGTCCTTCGGGCGTCGTGAAACGCTCGGCGATGCCACGCGTGAACCCGGCTCCCGCCGGGGATGCGTCAAGCAACGCGTAGGCGACGATGTGGGTCGCCCGATCCAGGAGCCGCTCGACCACCGACGCTGCGCCCCGATCGCCGACATTGGCGACCAGCGTGGAGCCGTCGGGCGTTCGGCTCAGCCATCGCGCGAACGCCGATTCCACGGCCGCGGCGTCCGCGAAGACGTCGGGGTGGTCCCATTCCGCGCCCGTCAGGACGGCCACGTCGGGTCGGTACACGTCGAAGTTGCCGGCGTACTCGTCCGCCTCCACCACCACGACCGGCCCGTGACCCCAGCGGGCCGTCGCCGGAGGGCCACCGGTGACCGCGCTGGGCATCAGGGCCCCGACGAACGCCGATGGGTCCACACCGGCACCCGCGAGCACCTGGACGAGCCAACCGGACGTCGTGCTCTTTCCGTGCGTCCCGGCGACGGCGACGAGTCGCTTGCCGACCGCGGCATCGGCGACGACCTGCTGCCACGGCTCCAGGAGCGTTCCCTGCGCGCGCGCCGCCCGCAGCTCTGGATGATCGGGATCCACCGCCGTGAGTGCCTTGGTCACCGCGACGCGGTCCGGTCGCGGCGCGTCGGTCACGTGGGCGGGGTCGTGCGTCCATGCGATGCGGATCCCGAGGGCCTCGAGGGCAGGCGTGTACGGCGACGGCCCGCCCGCATCGCATCCGGTCACCTGCGCACCGGCGTGGTGGGCCAGGATCGCCGCGGCGCTCGCTCCCGCCCCTGCCACGCCGATCACGTGGATCCGCTGCCCGGCGGGGATCGCCGTGGCTGGTCGTGCCACCGCGAGCCCGGCGCCGACCGAAGCGGCGTCGCGGGTCACCGGGCCAAGTGTGTCGGGCGACGGTACGCGATCACGGGTCGACACCCGACAGGCGCTCCGCGACCAGTGCCAGTGCTGCCGCCGCGCTCGAGCGCTTGTTCCCGGAACGGTCCTCGGACCAGGCGTACTTGCGCACATCGTCGCCCGCCCCGTCGGCGACCGCGACGTAGGTGAGGCCGACGGGCTTGGCCGGCGTCCCTCCGCCAGGACCGGCGACACCCGTGATCGCGACCGCGAGGTCGACGCCGAGTCGGCTCCTCGCTCCTTCGGCCATCGCCACGGCGACCTGCGCGGAGACCGCCCCGTGGGCCGTCAGCGTCTCCTCCGGGACGTCGGCGAGCGCGGTCTTGACCTCGTTCGCGTACGTGACCAACCCGCCGCGGAAGTAGTCGCTGGACCCGGGGATCTCCGTCAGGAGGTGCGCCACGAGACCCGCGGTGCACGACTCAGCGGTCGCGATCGTGATCCCGCGCGCCCGGCACGCGGCACCGACGCGCTCCGCGAGGTCGAGCAATTCGTCGTCGGTCGGCGGCACGCTCGTCAGCGGCGTTGCGTCTTGACGGGTGCATCCGGGGGCGCGAACAGCCAGGTCTCGGGCACGCCACTGCGTCCGAGCGCCCCGAGCGACGTCCCGTTGAGGGTGAACTCGGTGACCCCCGACGAGCCGGTCCGGACTTCCACGGACTCCTTGCCGGTGAACGTGAGCGTCTTGCCGTCGCTGTAGACCTTGCCCGCGGCCCCGACGTTCTCGGCGATCTTGCCGTCCACCCAGACCTTGATCCAGGCCTTGCCTCCGTCGATGCTGACCACGAGGTTCACGCCCTTGAAGACGACCGACACGTTGCGCGTCAGCGATGCGGTCTTGCCCTCTTCGCTCGAGGCCGTGACCGTGATGGCCCAGCGCCCGGTCGTCAGCTCGAAGGGCGTGCTGAACGCGCCATCGGCACCCACCGGGACCGTCACCGGGTCCGGGGCCTCGGGCGGGGCCGGCGTCGCGGCGTCCTCGGCCACGGGTTCGGTGGGACCGGTGTAGCGCGCGCTCACCACGACCGAATCCGCATTCGTCGTGCGGCCCTGGACAGGGATCGCGCCGTTCTCGAACGTCGCCCCCTCGGAGGGCTGGTCGACCGTCAGGGTGGGCGCTTCGATCACGAGGAACGGAACGGTGATGAGGAGGCTGACCGTCTCTTCCGACTGCTTGCCGGTGTCGGGATCGACCGAGCTCACCTCGAACGGGTTCTGCCCGCGGCGCAGCTCGACGGTCGCATTCCAGTCGCCGTCCGCGTCCGCGCTGACCGAGTACGGATCCCGTCCGGGCGTGGCGATCGAGACGGTCGCGCCCGCGGTCGTGGTGCCTCGCATGACGAACTCCGTGGCACCCTCGTCCACCTCGACGACGGCGACGGCCGGGTTCGTCACGGCGATCGTGGGTGGCTTCGCGAAGCGCAGCAGCTGGACGCCGAGGTACACGGCGAACGCGAGCACCGCGATGCTGAGCAGCGCGAAGACCACAAGACTGGGCGAGAACGTGAGCCCGGGCCGTGGCGTGACGATCGGTCGCGGGACGGCGATGACCGCCTGGGGCTCGCGGCTCTCACCGCGCTCGCGCCGCCACTGGAGCAGCACCTCGTCCGGGTCCAGGCCGAGGTACAACGCGTAGTTCCGAAGGAATCCCTTCGTGTAGACCGCACCGGGCAGTTCGCGGTAGTCGCCCCGCTCGAGGGCCGCGAGATAGCGTGCCCGGATCTTCGTATCGCGCTCGGCGCGATAGAGGTCCACACCTTTGCGCTCGCGGGCGGTCAGGAGGCGCTCGGGAAGGCTGGGCGTGGGTTCGACGGCAGGACCCCGTGCGGCATCGCCGCGCGCGGCCCCGACGGCTCGTCGGACCTGGTCCCGTGTCGTCAACTGCTGTGCCCCGTCTGAACGCGCTCGCTTCCGGTCTCGTC
Organism: uncultured Anaerolineaceae bacterium; assembly: GCA_964451745.1. GTDB lineage: Bacteria > Chloroflexota > Limnocylindria > Limnocylindrales > CSP1-4 > SPCO01. The sequence continues at coordinate 33,809 of CAYVJP010000002.1, forward strand.
GCCTCGGCGCCGCGCCAGCGTGGCGTCGACCGCTGCGACAGGATACCCCAGCTGGGTCAGGGGGCCCACCGGGACGTTGGTCCGGGCATCACTCGCCCGGATCGTCGATGTCGTCCTGCGAGATGAACCAGTTCTCGCGCCCGTAGATCTGGCGGGGCGAGGCGGGGTTGCGCGGGTCCTGCGGGCCGATGATGCCGTAGCGCTCGAGTTCGTCCATCACGCGGCTGGCCCGGGCGAACCCGAGCTTGAGCTTGGTCTGGAGCATCGAGGTGCTCGCCCGCTGGGTGCTGGTCACGAGCTCGGCGGCCGGCACGGTCATCTCGTCCACCCCCAGCTTGCGCAGCCAGGCGAACTGGCCGCCCTCGCCGTTGGCCCCCTCCTCGGCGTCGGTGAAAGCCAGGATCTCCTCGTCGTAGAAGGTCCGGCCATCGGTCTGGTCGAGCCAGTGCTTGGTGATCGCGCTCACTTCGCGATCGCTCACGAAGACGCCCTGCATGCGCACCGGCCGCGGCAGGTCGACGGGCTGATAGAGCATGTCGCCGCGTCCGATGAGATCCTCGGCGCCGGGCGCGTCCAGGACGGTCCGCGAGTCGATCATCGAGGCCATCGCGAACGCGATCCGCGACGGGACGTTGGCCTTGATCAGCCCGGTCACGACATTCACCGAGGGGCGCTGGGTGGCCAGGACGAGGTGGATCCCCACGGCCCGGGCCTTCTGGGCGATCTTGACGATCGGGTCCTCCACCTTGCGGCCCTCGCGCATGATCAGGTCCGCGAGCTCGTCGATGATCAGGACGATGTAGGGCATCCGTTCCGCGGCGCCGTCCTCGCCGCCATTGACCGCCTCGGGTCGGCCGTTGAACGCCGCGATGTTGCGCACCCCGTGCGCGGCCAGGAGCTTGTAGCGCTCCTCCATCTCGCGGACCGCCCAATTGAGCACGGCCTTCGCCTCCCCGGGCTCCACGATGACGTGCTGGAGCAGGTGCGGCAGCCCGTTGTACGGGGCGAGTTCCACGCGCTTGAGGTCCACGAGCACCATGCGCACCTCGTCGGGCCGGGCTCGCATCAGCAGGCTCGTGATCAGCGCATTCACGCACACGCTCTTGCCGGACCCCGTGGCACCGGCGACGAGCAGGTGGGGCATCTTGGCGAGGTCCACGGCATACGCCTTGCCCGACACGTCGCGCCCCAGGGCGAACGTCAACGGGCTCGTGGCCCCCAGCATCTGGCTCTCGTCCACGAGCGGCCGGAACCCGACCACCTCGCTGACCGAGTTGGGGATCTCGATGCCGACGACGTCCTTGCCCGGGATCGGCGCCTCGATCCGGATGGATCGGGCGGCCAGGGCCATGGCCAGGTCGTCGGCGAGCGCCTCGATCCGCGACACCTTGACGTGGTGCTCCGGGCGGACCTCGTACTGCGTCACGACCGGCCCGGAGTTGATCTTGGTCACCTTGGCCGGGATCGAGAAGCTCAGGAGCTTCTCTTCGATCCGCCGGGCGTTGGCGGCGTGGTCCACCTCGCCGGACACCCGACCCGCGGCACGCGCCTCGAGCAGATCGATGGCGGGCAGGGTCCACTCGATGGCGTTGAGCGACTCCTGGGCGGTCGGGGTCTCGGTGGCCAGGGCCGTGGCGGTCCGGGCAGCGGATGCCGTCGCCCCGGTCATGGCGCCGCCCGTGGCGAGCGTGGCCGGCGCGCCGAGCGATCCACCATCGCCAGGCCCCGTCCAGACCGTCTGGCTCATCGGTGACTGGCTGGTCCTCGGCGCCGGATCGTCGAGGATGCTCCGGCTGGATCGCGCGGGGTCCTGGTCGTCGGCCTGGATGGGGACCGCCACCGGCGCCTTCGCGCCGTTGCCCGCCGTCGCGGTCTTCCCCTTGGCACCCTTCATCGCGCCAGCGGCGGACGCGGCTCGTTGCTCCTGCGTCCGACGGACCGAATCGGCGGCGGTGGTGACGACCCAGTGCGCGGTCCCGGTCACGGGGTCCGTGAGCTGCCGCAGTCGCAGGTTGAACGCGAGCATGATCCCCAGGACGCCGATCGCCACGAAGAACACGAAGGTGCCTGGGCCGGTGCCCATGCCTCCCGCGGCCGCGGCGACGGCCGCGTCGTCCAGGAACTTGCAACGCGGCCTTGCACGATGGACATTCAAAAACGATCATGGGGATCAACTCCAAACAAAGAGTCGTCCACGAAGAACACGAAGGTGCCTGGGCCGGTGAGCAGCGGCTGCAGCGTCTCCGACAGGAACCGCCCGATGCGGCCACCGCCGCGTTCGACGTCGAGGATGTCAAGGGCCAGGACCTCGAACGCCCCGAGCAGCGCGACGTAGGCGATCCCGAGCCCGATCAGGGTCATCCCCCACCCCGAGCCCGGATGGCGGCCGGGGCCGGCAGCCACGTACCAGCCCCCGATCAGGAGCAGGAACGGGAGCAGCCAGCGACCGGTCTCGAACCACGGCGCGATCGAGTCGCGCCACCAGTCGGTGAGCGCGCCTTCGCCGGGGAGGAGCAGTGCGATGAGCGTGATGGCGCCCAGGGCCATCATCAGCGTGCCCACCACCGAGCGGACGACGTCCGGGGTGATCCTGCCCAGCAACGCATCCGAGCGGGACCGTCGAGGCCGACGCGAGCTCCGTGTCGCGGTGGTTCGCGACGTGGACCGTCCGGTCCTGCGGGTCGCCACCGCTAGACCTCGACCACGACCGGGAACACCATCGGTCGTCGCTTGGTCTGCTCGTAGAGGTAACGCGACACGCCGTCCTTGATCTGCGACTTGAGGAGGGCGACTTCGCTGATGTGGTCGCCGGGCGTATCGATCGCCTGCATGACCCGCTCGACCGCCTCTTCCATGATCGGGTCCTTCTCGTTGAGATGGACGAACCCGCGGGTCACGATCTCGGGCCGACCCACGACCGCTCCGGTCTGCTTGTCCACCGTGACGACGATCATGAACATGCCGTCGTTCGCGAGCGAGCGTCGGTCGCGCAGGACGATCTCCCCCACGTCGCCGACCGACAGGCCGTCCACGAACACGTACCCGGCGGTGACGGGAGCCCCGCGGCGCGCCGATCCGTCGGCGAAGAGCTCGATCGGCGTGCCGTTCTCGATGATGAACACGTTGTCCGGCTGGACCCCCGTCTCGATCGCCAGGCGGCCGTGCTGGACCTGCATCCGGAACTCGCCGTGGATGGGGATGAAGTGCCTGGGCTTGGTGAGCCCCAGCATCAGCTTGAGCTCCTCCTGGCTGGCATGCCCGGACACGTGCGCCCGCTTGATGGTGTGGTAATAGACGTTCGCGCCCGCCTTGAAGAGGTTATCGATCGTGCGCGACACGTACTCCTCGTTGCCCGGGATCGGGCTCGCGCTGACGATGACCGTATCGCCCGGTTCGATCTCCACGAATCGATGATCCCGGTTGGCCATGCGCGCGAGGCCGGCCATCGGTTCGCCCTGGGCCCCGGTCGTGGCGATCACGAGCTTCTGATCCGGGTGATCCTTGATCTTGTCCTTGGGGACGATCCGCGACGGATCGTAGGTGAGGTACCCGAGGTCGGTCGCGATCCGGAAGTTCTGCTCCATGGAGCGCCCGATGACCGAGACGTTGCGACCCATGTCGGCGGCAGCGTCGAGGACCTGCTGGACGCGCGCGATGTTGCTCGCGAACGTGGCGACGATGACGCGACCATCGAGCGGTTCCATGATCTCGCGGAAGGCTTCGCC
>CAYVJP010000003.1:0-8449 GCA_964451745.1 uncultured Anaerolineaceae bacterium
CCGGTCGAGTTCCTGTCGCTGACCGGCAAGCTCGGCTCGCAGGTCCGGGCCACGCTCAGCTCCTTCGGGCCACTGCAGCTCGGCAAGGTGCTGGACCTCAACGAGACCCAGACCAGCATCCTGGCGCTCGTCTTCAAGTACTGCGACGACAACGACCTGCCGTTGCTGGACCTCCAGGACCTCGCGACGACCCTCAAGTTCCTCTCGTCCGACGAGGGCAAACCCATCCTCGCCGACTACGGCGGGATGTCGTCGGCGTCGGTGGGCGTGCTCCTGCGCAGCATCGTGGTGCTGGAGCAGGAGGGCGCCGACGTGTTCTTCGGCGAGCCGGAATTCGATGTGGACGACCTGTTGCGGACCACGCCCGAGGGCCAGGGGATCGTCTCGATCCTCGAGCTCTCCGACGTGATGGACCAGCCGCGGCTGTTCTCCACGTTCATGCTCTGGATGCTGGCGCGCCTGTACGAGGAGCTGCCCGAAGCGGGCGACCTTCCCAAGCCGAAGCTGTGCTTCTTCTTCGACGAGGCCCATCTCCTCTTCAATGACGCGTCGGATGCGCTCATGGAGCAGATCGAGCGCACGGCGCGCCTCATCCGCTCCAAGGGCGTGGGCGTCTACTTCGTGACGCAGGTGCCGGCCGACGTGCCGTCCTCGGTCCTGGCCCAGCTGGGCAATCGGATCCAGCACGCGCTGCGCGCGTTCACCCCGGAGGACGCCGACAACCTCCGCAAGGCCGCGCGGACGTTCCCCATGACCGAGTTCTACGACGTCGAGACGACGCTCACGTCGCTCGGGACCGGCGAGGCGCTCGTCACGGTGCTCTCGCCCAAGGGGATCCCGACCCCGTTGGCGGCGACGCGCCTCATCCCGCCGGATTCGCTGATGGCGCCGGTCGAGGAGGTCGTCTTCCGCGGCCACATCGCGATGAGCCCGTTGCAGGCGAAGTACGGGGCGACCGTCGATCGCGACAGCGCGCATGAGCGGATCACCGCACGGATCGCCGCCGCGCGCCAGGCGGCCATCGCCGCGACCCAGGAGGCGGCCGTGCGCGCCGGCGTGGATCCGACGACGGCGGCCGGGATGAACTCGATGACGCCCGCCCAGGTGGAGCGCGAGCTCAAGCGCCAGCAGAAGGAGATCGAGGCGGCGCAGGCTCGAGCGGAGCGTGAGGCGGAACGCCAGCGCCGGGCCGAGGAGAAGGCGGCGATCGCCGCCGCGAAGGCGCGCCAGAAGACCATCGATACGGCCGTCCGGACGGGCGGCAAGGTGGTCACGTCGCGCCTCGGTCAGGACATCGTGCGCGGCATCTTCGGGACGCTCTTCGGCGGCGGGAAGTCGCGCTGAGCCGCTGGGCGGACCCGGTCTGGCGGGCCGCCACGCTCGATTGGGCGACCGCGCAGCTCGCGCTCCTCGGCTGGAGCGTGACCGGGGAGATCACCCAGCCGCACGTCCGTCCGTGGTCCACGGCGTTCCGCATCCCGACCGACACAGGCGTGGCCTGGTGCAAGGCGAGCGGTGAGGGTCCCGCGTATGAGGGGCCGCTGCTGGCCGCGTTCGACCGGTGGGGCATCCGGGGCGCGCTCCTTCCGCTCGCGATCGACCCCGAACGGGCCCTGATCCTCACGCCCGACGGCGGCCCGACGATGCGCGAGACCCGACCGGACGGGACCGGCGACCACGATCTCACGGCCTGGGAGCGTGTCCTGCGCGGATACGCCCGCCTGCAGCGATCCACGGAGGGACGCGTGGCGGACCTCGTCGGATCGGGCGTGCCCGACCTCCGGCCCGAGCATCTGGTCCCGGTCGTCGAGGGACTGGTGGCGGACGATGCCATCTGGGCGCGGGCGGACTCGGAGGACCGGGACGCCGCCCGCGCGACCCGCCGGCGCTTGCCGGATCTGCTGCCGGCGATCGCGGATCTCGTTGCCGGGCTGTCGGAGATCGGTGTCCCGCCCACCATCCAGCACGACGATCTGCATGGCGGCAACATCCTGGTCGGCCCGGCGGGTGACCGCGTGTTCGACTGGGGTGACGCGTCGGTGGCGCATCCGTTCACGACCATGACCACGACGCTCAACTCGATCGAGTACCGGACCGGCCTGGACCAGCACGGCCCGGAGCTGCGCCGCCTGCGCGACGTCTACCTGGAGGCGTGGACCGACGTCGCGCCGCTGACACCGCTCGTCGCCGCCGAGGGACACGCGCGGATCCTCGGCGCCATCAGCCGGGCGGCCTCGTGGGAGCGCTCCTTCCGGGGCGTGCCGGCCGAGGAGCTGGAAGGCCACGGCGGTTCCACGGCGGCCTGGCTCGTGGAGCTCGTCGAGCGGCTCGACCGGTGGGTCGCGTCATGACCGACCCCGGTCGACCGGCGGCTACGTGATGACGAGGTTCGGCGGCACGTCGTCGGCCACCGGCGGATAGCGCGGCCGAAGGCCAGCGATCGTCTCGGCGAGGATCGTGGCGACCGCCAGGTTGCGGAACCACTTGCGGTTCGCGGGGATCACGTACCAGGGGGCAGTCTCGGTCGAGGTCCTCGTCAGCGCATCGTCGAATGCGGCCTGGTAGTCGTCCCAGCGCTCGCGTTCGGCGAGATCAGCCATCGAGAACTTCCAGCGCTTGGTGGGGTCGTCGTAGCGGGCCTGGAACCGCTTGCGCTGTTCTTCGCGGTCGATCGACAGGAAGAACTTGACGATGGTCGTCCCGTTGGCCGTGAGGATGCGCTCGAAGTCGTTGATCTGGTCGTAGCGCTTCGACCAGACGGCCTTGGGCACGATGTCGTGGACGCGGACCACCAGCACGTCCTCGTAGTGCGACCGGTTGAAGATGCCGATCTCACCCTTGCGCGGCGTCGCCTTGTGGATCCGCCACAGGAAGTCGTGGGCCAGCTCCTCCGCGCTGGGGACCTTGAACGACGTCACCGGACAGCCCTGCGGGTTGAACGCCTCCATCACCTTGTTGATCGTCCCGTCCTTTCCGGCGGCATCGATGCCCTGGAGGACGACGAGGACCGAGCGCTTCGATTCGGCCCAGAACCGATCCTGGAGGTCGGCGAGGCGTCCGAGCTGGCGGTCGAGTTCCGGCGCGGCCGTCTCCTTGTCCCACCCGTGGGTGGCCGCGGGGTCGAGCCGGGCCAGCCGAAGTCGCGAGCCGGGACGAACGCGAAGGGCTTGGCGAAGGTCGGTTCGGGGGCTCACGACGAACGAGCTCCGGTGAATCGCTCGCTCGAGGCGATCCGGTCGGCGGAGGCGGCCTTCCACGCGGCGTAGTGCGCGGTCGTGCGGTGAGCCTGGTAGGCCTCGGCATCGACGTACCGCTCGACGACGAGCAAGGTCCCCGGATCGCTCCCCGAACGGAAGGCTTCGAACCACTCGACGCCTGGTTCCGACCGCGACGCTTCGGCGACGGCGACCAACGCTGCCCAAACGTCGTCCTCCGCGCCTGGGACGACGACGAGGCGATAGGCGATATCCAACATGACCCACAGTATGGCGTGCGATCGTGCTGCCGCGGGCCACGCAGTACCATCCTGCTCGAACCCACGAGAGGAGCTCCCACCCCATGACCGTCACGACGGGCACCAAGCCGCATCCCATCTACCTCGCCGGCCGCTGGGTGGACTCGCCGGACGTCCTCGAGGTCGCCAACCCCGCCGACCCCGCGGCACCGGCCGGCGCGACCTACAACGCCACGCCCGAGCAGTACGAGGAAGCCGTCGGTGCGGCGGTCGCGGCCTTCGAGGTGACCCGCAAGCTCCCGGCCTACGAGCGTGGGCGGATCCTGCGCGACATCAGCGCGGGCATCAAGGCGCGACGCGAGGAGCTGGGACGGCTCATCGCGCTCGAGGCCGGCAAGCCGATCCGCGACGCCCTCGTCGAGGTGGACCGCGCGGTCCTGACCTTCCGCCTGGGCGCCGAAGAAGCGGAACGGATGACCGGCGAACTCATCCCGCTCGACCTCATGCCGTCATCGAAGGATCGCGTGGGCATCACCCGGCGCTTCCCGATCGGGCCGATCGCGGCCATCAGCCCCTTCAACTTCCCGCTCAATCTCGCGGCGCACAAGCTCAGCCCGGCCATCGCGACCGGCAACCCGATCGTGCTCAAGCCGCCGTCCAAGGACCCCCTCACGATGCTGACCGTAGCCGAGATCATCGACGCCGCCGGCGTCCCGGCCGGGATGGTCAGCATCCTGCCGATGACCCGCGAGCTCGGGGACCGGATGGTGGCCGACGAGCGGTTCAAGCTGCTGACCTTCACGGGCTCCCCGAGCGTCGGTTGGCGGATGAAGGAGCGCGCCGGGAAGAAGAAGGTCGTGCTCGAGCTGGGTGGCAACGCCGGGGTCATCGTCGACCGGACCGCCGATCTCGACTGGGCGGCGAAGCGCAGCCTCGTCGGGGCGTTCGCCTATGCCGGGCAGGTCTGCATCTCCGTCCAGCGGATGTTCATCCACGAGGCGATCTGGGACGACTTCATGGAGCGCTTCCTGGCCGGCGTCGCGGCGCTGACCGTGGGCGATCCGCTCGATCCGGCCACCGACGTCGGACCGATGGTCGATGCCCACCAGGCCAGCCGGACCCAGCGCTGGGTCGACGAGGCGGTGGCCCTCGGCGGGACGGTCCTCGCCGGCGGCCGGGCCGACGGCACGTTCTTCCCGCCGACCGTCCTCACGAACGTCCCGCCGTCCGCCCAGGTGTGCTCCAACGAGGCGTTCGCGCCGCTCGTGGTGGCGTTCCCGTTCGCGACCCTCGACGAGGCGATCGAGCGGGTCAACGACAGCATGTTCGGGCTGCAGACCGGGGTCTTCACCAACGACCTCACCGGAGCGTGGCGGGCGTTCGGGGAGCTCGAGGTCGGGGGCGTGATCGTCAACGACATCCCGACCTACCGCATCGACCACATGCCCTACGGCGGGGTCAAGGATTCGGGGCTGGGACGGGAGGGCCTGCGCTGGGCCATGGAGGACATGACCGAGATCCGCATCATGGTCCTCGCCCCACCCGGTTGATCTCGCGCTCGGGGGGATGTCCGGTGGACACGAGAACGGCACCCGGCCGTCAAGCCGAGTGCCGTTCCGTTGCCTGGCCGATCGTTACTTCGTGGCGATCACGAAGAACGCATCCGTGTACACCGTCGGCCGGCCGGAGGTGCCCATCAACCGGACGGTGATGGTATGGGTGCCCTCCTTGACCATGGTGGCGAACACGATCTTGCGCGCCACCGCCTTCGATGCCCGAAGGTCGACGGTCCGGACGTAGTCGCCGTCGATGTAGACCCGTGCCTGACCGTGCTTCGGGTGGACCTGACTGACCCACGCGACACTGGACCCGCGGAACTTGAGCGACACCGTCGCCCCGTTCGCGCCGGACCGGTGAGCCCGGCCACCGATGTAGGAGGTGCTGGACCGGGTGCCCCAGCCGCTGCCCTTCCACACGAGGGACGGGGACGAGTCGTCAGCCCGCCAGCCGAACTGCGAGGACACCGTCGACCATGGGCCGACCCGTCCGTCGTTGTCGACTGCCCGGACCCGGAAGCTGTACTGCGAGGTCAGGCCCAGCGTGAACCGATGGTACGTGGACTTGGAGGACGCGAGCTTCACGCTGTTCCACGAACCGCTGTTCTTGCGGGCCTGCAGCTCGTAGCGGCGCAAGCCGTCCGAGGTCCTGGCCAGCGCCCACTTCACGACGACCGGAGTCGCGTTGGTGGGGACGCTGCTCGACGTCGACAGCTGGACGCGTGGCTTCGTGGTGGTCGGGGCCACGGCGGACGTGCCACCGCCGCCACCACCACCGCCGCCACCGCCACCATTGGCGCCCGAACCCCAGAGCCAGTCGGCGAAGCCGATGCCCCGGCCCAGCGGTTGGTGCTCGGTCGGGAGGAACTTGCCGTACCGGGCGTTGAGGAGCCACGGGGCCTGCGAGCTGGCGTTCGAGCGATTCCAGCCTCCGGCGCGGTTGCCCAGGGCCGCCGCACGCTTGATCGCCGAGCTCGACCAGGTCCAGACGTCGCTGTAGCCCTGCCGGGAGAGGAGCTGGGCCTGCATGGCCAGGGCTGCGACGGCATCGACCTGGTAGGAGACCCCGTCGCCGCCGGGCGGCCAATCGAGGGATCCGCCTCGGCTGATGTCCTCGAGGACGGCGCCGTCGACGTTGACGCCGCTCTTGGTGCACGCCTTCGAGACGGGCGTCGCGCTCGACTCCGGGTTGCACGACCAGGACATGGCCGACGAATCGAAGTCCCAACCGGCGTAGGCGGATCGATCGCCAAGGAAGCCGCGGAGGATCTTCGCGGCGATGGCCAGGTCGTGGGCGTCGCCCAGGTAGGCACTGGCCGCGATCCGCGCGGCGCCGGCGTGCGTCCCCCAGTTGTTGGCGGACACGCGTTGTGTCTGGACCAGCGAGTACCACGTGCCGTGGCCGCCGATGTCCTTGGCGCGGATGCCACCCAGCCAGCTGCGGAAGGTCGCGTCCTGTGCGCCCGAGAGGGCGGCGAAGTCGGCAGCCAGGACGTACGCCGGCAACTGACGGCCGAGGCTCAGGACCGCATTGCCGCATCCGACGTCCTGCGTGCCGATGGCGGCCATGACCCCGTTGCGGGCCTTCGTCGCGTACGACGTATTCCCGGTCCGCGCATACACCAGCGCCGCGGCGAGGGTCTTGAGGTGGTGATCGTTGTTCTGGTCGCACAGGTCGGCCGAGCCCAGACTGCCGTCAGCCTCTTCCTTCATCGCGGACCACGCCGTGCCGGACGTGGGCAGCGCGAGCAGGGATGAGCGGGACATCAGGAGGTAGTCATCGGCGGCGGCCGCCGGAGGTGTCAATCCGCTTGTCGCGGAGACGAGCGAGAGGGTCGCGGCGATCGCAAGCGCGGTGACCCAGCGGCGGGACACGGGCGATCGGCGGTGGTGGACCCCTCGAGAGAACGGCTGGAGGGTCGCTGTGACGGTCGACTCATCGGAGCCGGACGCCCACTGGGCGCCGTTACTGACCGACGGCATGGGTCTCCTTCCTACCTGGACGCCGCCATTCGTTGGGGGAGCGGCGAACGATATTGGTGTGCTCCGTGCCGTGTCTGACGGGGGCGCCTGGACGGAGCTGGATCCCGCGGGTGGCCGCGACGGGGACCTTCCCCGATCCCCCGATCGGGATAGTTTGCCCCAGATCGTCAGAACGTGTTCGGAGTACGGAGGTCCTGCGCGGTCGGGCACTTGTGGACCCGGCGGCGTCCCGCGTCGCGCGACGCGACAGGTGCTCGGCGGCCCGCGTGACGCATCCTTGCCCGCGTATGGATGGCACGCTCAGTCCCGCGCAGCTCGAGCTCCAGGCGCGGGCTCGAACGTTCGTCGTCGACGTGTTGCAGCCCCGCGAGGTCGAGTTCGAACGCGCCAACGGTCGCGTCCCGCGCGACTGGGGAACCGACATCCGTCGGGCTGCGATCGAAGCCCGCCTGCACGGCGGCTCGTTCCCGCAGGAGATGGGCGGCCAGGGATGGTCGGCGATCGAGCAGGTCCTCGTGCACGAACAACTGGGGCAGGCGACCGGCGGTCTCTGGTCGTACATCCCCGGCGCCTACAACGCCCTGATCCACTGCACGCCGGAGCAGCGGACGCGCTACCTCGCGCCGTCGCTCCGCGGCGAGCGCTCCGGCTCGTACGCGATCACCGAGGACGGCGCCGGGTCCGACGCGCGCGCCTTGCAGGCGACGGCCGTCCGAGACCGCTCGACCGGCGACTACGTCCTCAACGGCGAGAAGTGGTTCGTGACCGGGCCCGACGACACCGACTTCATGATCTTCCACGGTCTCGTGATCGATGGCGAGCAGCGACTCCCGACGCTGTTCCTCGTGGACTACGACACGCCCGGGGTCAGGATCAAGCACGACCCCGACTACACGCATACCTTCGCCGACCGGCACCCGCAGTTCATCCTCGAGGAGGTGCGCGTTCCGGCCACCGCCATCCTGGGCGGCGTGGGCGAGGCCGACGCCTTGACCAACGAGTGGTTCGTCGAGGAGCGGATCCATATCGGCGCGCGCTGTGCCGGCGCGATGGAGCGCCTGCTCGGACTCGCGGTCGCGTGGGCGACGGAGCGCGTCCAGTTCGGCGAGCGCATCTACGACTTCCAGGGCGTCTCGTTCCCGCTGGCCGATTCCGCCGCCGATGCCTCCGCCGCGCGGCTGCTGACCCGAGAGGCAGCGTGGCTGGCCGACAGCGGCGCGGACCCGAAGGTGGTCCACGCCAAGGCGTCGCTGGCCAAGCTCTTCGCGTCGGAGGCCGCGTTCCGCTGCGCCGACCGCGCCGTCCAGGTCTTCGGTGGGCGCGGCTACATGCGCGAGTTCGCCGCCGAGCGGTACCTTCGCGAGCTGCGCGTGGACCGGATCTGGGAGGGCACATCCGAGATCCAGCGGGTGATCATCGCGCGGGCCTTGGAGAAGCGCGGCGTCGGACGCGTGGT
>CAYVJP010000003.1:8459-30546 GCA_964451745.1 uncultured Anaerolineaceae bacterium
CGCCACCGCCCACCCGGACCCATCGACCACGGTTCCGGCCGCGACGCCGACGATCGATCTGCGGCCCCTGTTCGCCCCGCGATCGATCGCGGTCGTCGGGGCGTCCCCGCGGAGCTGGATCGCCGAGACGGTGCGTGACAACCTGCGGGTCATGGGCAGCGACACCCGCTGCCACTTCGTCAACCCCAAGTACGACCGGCTCCACGACCAGCCGTGCTATCCCAGCCTGGATGCCCTGCCCGAGCGGCCGGACATCGCGGTGGTCGCCCTCAACCCCTTGCGGGCGGCGACGGTCACGCGTGACGCCGCGGCCGCCGGCGTTCCCGCCATCATCATCCCGGGGGGTGGGGTCGTCGAAGGTGGGGCCGCCGCGGCCGCGATGCAGGACGAGGTGGGGGCCATCGCCCGCGAACATGGGCTGGCCCTGGTCGGACCCAACTGCATGGGCGTCGTGGACTTCACGACGAACGCGGCCGCCTACATCGGCGACGTGTCGCCGTTCCTGCCACGCGGCGGGGTCGCGGGCATCGCCCAGTCCGGTTCGGTCACGGACGCGTTCATCCACTCGGGCGCCCGTGTCGGGTTCTCCCGGATCATCAGCTGCGGGTCGGAGGTCGTCCTCGACGTCTGCGACTACCTCGCGTTCTGCCTCGACGATCCCGAGACGTCGTCGGTCATCCTGTTCGTCGAGGGGTTCAAGCGGCCCGAGCGGTTCCTGGCCCTGGCCGACCGGGCACTCGCCCTGGGCAAGCCCATCATGGCGGTGAAGGTCGGGCGAAGCGACCAGGCGCAGGCCGCCGCGATGGCTCATTCCGGGAGCATGGCCGGCGAGGCCCGCGTGACCGAAGCCGCGCTCGAGGCGGCCGGCGTCATCCGCTGCGGCGACCTGGACGAGCTGCTCGAGACCGCGGAGCTCGTCGAGGGCACGCGGCGGACGGGACGGGGCGTGGGGCGCGGGCGGACCGGCGTGGTGACCGTGTCGACCGGGGAGGCGTCGCTGATCGCGGACCTCGCCCCGAGGACGGGCATCGACCTGCCGCCGATCCCGGAGTCGGCCCGCGCGGCCATCCTGGACGCCTTGCCCACGATGGGCTACATCGGCAACCCGCTCGACCCCTGGGGTGCCGGCGACCCGGCCGCCGCGTACGGTGCCTGTTTCGATGCGATGGCGGCGTCAGGGGCGTACGACGTCCTGGTCCTCGTCCACGACTTCCCGTACCAGTCGATGCCGGCGGAGGTCGCCACGGCCAACGACGTCACGATGCCGTTGCTCGCCGCGACCCGCGACCGACCGCAGATCCTGCCCGTCTATGTCTCGCTGACCTCGGGAGACCACCCGCCCGAGACCAAGGCCGTCCTCGACGAGCACGGCGCGGGCGCGCCGCTCCTGCGCGGGGCGGTCGAGGCGTTCGGCGCCATCGCCGCCCTGGCGCGCTGGAGCGCGCGGCGCGAGCGACGACTGCGCACCGGGCCGTGGCGCGCTGGCTGGCCCGAGCTGGCCGCCGATCGCACGTCGTACGGCGCGCATCCCGTCGCCGCCCCGACGGACCAGGCGGGTCATCGGGCGACGGAGCGACGAGCACTTCCCGAGCGCGAGAGTCTCGAGCTGCTCCGCGAAGCCGGGCTGGCGGTGACGGCCGCGATCGCCGTCCCCGATGCCGAGGCGGCCGTGGAGGCTGCGCGCCCCCTGGCCGGTCACGCGGTCGCGGTCAAGCTCGACGTCGTGGGTGTCGCGCACAAGAGCGACCTCGGCCTCGTTCGTCTGGACGTGGCCGGGGACGAGGCCATCAGGACGGCGGCGACGGAGCTGCTTGACGCCGGCCGTCGGCACGGGCTCGACAGCCGCGGCCTCGTGGTCCAGCCGATGGCCGACCCGGGGTTGGAGCTGATCGTCGGCATGCATCGCGACCCGCTGTTCGGTCCGGCGCTGATGGTCGGCCTGGGCGGCGTCTTCACCGAGGTGCTCGACGACGTCGCGATCCGCCTGGCTCCGCTTCGCCACGACGACGCGCGGGCCATGCTCGATGACCTGCGTGGCCATCGGATCCTCGATGGGCTGCGCGGCCGCCCCGGCGTGGATCGGGATGCCATCGCCGACCTGCTGGTCGCGCTGGGCGACCTCGCCATCCGACGCCCGGACATCGCGGAGGTGGACATGAACCCGGTCATCGCGAACGCGACGTCCGCGATGGCCGTGGACGCGCTGGTGGTCGTCGAGGATCAGCCGGCCTGACCGCCCTCGATGGTGGCCGACGAGGTCGCCGTCGCGCGACTCGCCGCCTGGCTCCGGACGCGCTGGACGACGGCGACGACGATCGCGAGGATCGCGACGGTGACCACGGCCAGGATGACCGCCTCGGTTCGCGACAGACCGAGCGGGACCGGCAAGGGATACCGATCCGAATCCGTTCGGACCCACGTATCGGCGACGAAGGCGACGCTCGACATGGCGACCAGCAGCGCCGTCTTGCGGCGATCGCCCGAGAGGCTCACGACGGCGATGGGCACCAGCACGTACCAAGCCCAGCCGAGCGGGGCGAGCGGGATGCTGGCCAGTCCGACCAGCGCCCACCCCTGGAGCGTGCCCTCGATCTCGCCCCGGGCGTGGAACCCGCCCCACAGGACGGCCAGCACCGCGAGGCCGAGGAAGAGGTACCGAAGGGACGGCGGATACGTGCCGCCGACACTGGATCCGAACCCGAGATGCTCCAGCACGCGCGTCACCCCGCCGTCGAATGGCAGGTAGACGAGGATCGTGATCCCGACCGCGATGAGCCCCGTGATCAGCACCTGGCGCCAGCGGCGCGCCACGAGGTCGCCGAGGACGCTCACCGCGAGCATGGGGAGGGTCAGCAGCTTCACGAGGATGGAGACCGTCAGGGCGGCCATCGCGGCCGAGTACCGGCCGTACACCAGGAGCAGCGCGCCCAGGAGCGCGAACGTGACCATGAGCGTGTCGAAGCGGAACGGGCCGTGCATCGCGACGATCGGGCTCCACGCGAACAGGACGAGCCCCGTGACGAGGTGCTCCGGCCGCCAGCGCGCGAGGACGGCGGCGATCAGCCCGATGTTGAGGAACGTGAGGGCGAGGAAGAGGAAGCGGCCGACGAGGACCATCTCGGCCGGCCCGAGCCCCGCGGTGAGGGCGGCGGCAGCCACCGCCCCGGCGATCCACACCGGTGGCTTCGCTTCGGTGTCACTCGTGTAGTTCCCGCTCGCGTAGGGACGCAGCGGGTCATCGGGGAAGGCGTCCGGTGGCACGACGTACGGGCTCTCGCCATAGACGGCGGCCACCCGGCCCGACAGCAGGTAGTCCACGATATCGCTCGACTGGGTCGGAAGCGCCACCGCCGACACGACCAGGATGACCCCGGCCGGGACCAGCACGACCGCGAGCGCTCGACGCGTCGCCACGCGTCGCCACGTGAGCAGGACCGCGAGGGCGTACGCGCCGACCGACAGCGCCCCGAACGCCAGGAGGCTCACCGCCACCGCCGACGCATCGTCGGGCACCGGCCATGGGAGCCCGGCCAGCCAGGTCCAGAGCCCCGAGACATCGACCAGCCCGGCACTCGGGCGGTCGATGCGGTTCGGCGTCAAGGGCAGGACGAAGGCGTAGTAGAGGGTCGCGACGAACAGGATCGCCCCGAGGGCGGCGAGGGCGAGGATGGATCGGCGGTCCCATGGCCGGCCCGGCTCCGATGGCGCCGGGGCGATGGGAGACGACGAGCCGGGTGCGGGCTCGATCGCCGCGGTGTCCACGGACGTCACCCGACGAAACGGAGGATGGCCTCGAGGCAGGATCGCGACGCCGATCCGTCACCGTACGGGCTGGGGGTGGTGGACAGTCGATCGCGGAGGGCCTGCCCTCCGTCGATCCAGGCTCGCGCGGCGATCCCGATCTCCGGGCCCGCCGGAACGAGCGTGGCGAAGGTCCCCATGACTTCCGGTCGCTCCGTGGAGCGTCGGACCACGACGACCGGACGCTTGAGGACGCTGGACTCCTCCTGGACGCCGCCGGAGTCCGAGATCATGACCGCGCTCTCGGCGGCCAGGCTCAGGAAATCCGTGTAGCTCAACGGATCCACCACGCGGATCCCCTCGAGCAGGGGGCTCAGGCCGTACTCCGCGATGCGGGCGCCCGTCCGGAGGTGCAGCGGCAGCACCACGGGGAGTGGCAGGCCGCGAAGCTCGCTCAGGATGGTGCGGAGCTGGTCCGGGTCGTCGACGTTCTCCGGTCGATGGAAGGTCGCCAGCGCGAACTCCGCGGGTCGCACGTCCATCCGCGCGAGCAGGTCGGCGCGGGACTCCGGACCGGGCAGCATCCGCTGCAGCGCTTCGACGACGGTGTTGCCGGTGACGACGACGCGCTGGCCGTCGATCCCTTCGGCCGCGAGGTTCGCCCGACTCGTCTCGGTCGGCGCGCAGCACAGGTCCGACAGGTGGTCCACCAGCGTCCGGTTGTGCTCCTCGGGCATCGCCCGGTCGTAGCTGCGCAATCCCGCTTCGATGTGGATGAGCGTGATGTGCCGGGCGTTGGCCGCGAGGGCTCCGGCCAGCGTGGCGTTGGTGTCGCCCTGGACGACGACGGCGAGCGGTCGATCTGCCGCGAAATGGCGGTCGAGGCGACTCACCGCCTCGCCGATCTGCTCGCCGCGCGGCGTGCCACCGACCATCAGGCTGAGTTCCGGCGTCTGCAGTCCGAACTCGCGCAGGAACGCGGGTCCGAGCAGGTCGTCGTAGTGCTGTCCGGTGTACAGCACCCGCGCCGCCGGGCCGAGCATGGTCAGCAGGCCCGCCAGCTTGATGATCTCCGGTCGTGTGCCGAGGACCACGGCGATACTCCGCGGCGGCAACGCCGCAGGCGTCGCGAAGCTGCGGTCCCGACTCTGACCCGGTTCCATCCAGACCGACCGAAGCCCGGCCCCGACCTCGACGCCGTCGTCGGCCTGGACCGTGCTCGTACCTACGCCCCCGTGCATACGATCGCCCCTCTCACGATCGGCCGCGATGTCGCTTGGAAGGAAGAATCGAGAAAGATGATGGCTGCGCGCCCGATCGTGAGCGGAATCTATCCGGTCGCGAGAGGTCCCGCACCCCCACAGGACCTTTGGCGGTGCGGCGACGCACCGGGTCGCGCACCACCCCACGCTGCCATACTCGCACCGTGACCGAACAACCGGTGCTCCTGCGCGCCGAGACCCCATGGGGCATCCGCCTCACGCTCAATCGACCGGCGAAACTCAACGCCATCGACCACGAACTGCGCGAGGCGCTCACGGCCGCCATCACCGCCGCGTCCACGGACGAGCGGGTCCGGGCCATCGTCATCGCGGGGGCGGGCAGGGCCTTCTGTTCCGGATACGACCTCTCCGAAGGGCAGCCGCTCGACACCTGGGGTTGGCGCCGCGTCCTGGCCGAGGACGTGGAAGCCACCCTCGCGATCTGGCGCTGTCCGAAGCCGGTCATCGCCCAGGTCCATGGCTATGCCCTGGCCGGCGGCCTCGAGCTCGCGATGGCTTGTGACCTCATCGTCGCCGCCGAGGGGTCGCAGCTCGGCGAACCCGAGATCCGCTTCGGGTCTGCCCCGGTCACGCTCCTGATGCCGTTCCTCGTCGGCCAGAAGGTGACCCGGGAACTGTTGCTCACCGGCGATCTCATCGATGCCGCCCGCGCCGAGCGCATCGGCATGGTCAATCGTGTCGTCGCTCCCGACCGGCTCGAGGCCGAGGTCGACGCCCTCGCCGATCGACTCGCCCGGGTCCCGGACGATGTCATGGCGCCGACCAAGGCGATGCTGAACCGGGCGATGGAGGCGGCCGGGTTCCTGGCGGCCGTCGAGTCCGGCCTGGACCTGCAGTCGATCATCAACATGAGCGAGACGTCGCGCGCGTTCGACGCCGTCGTCCGAAGCGATGGGCTCAAGGCCGCTCTGGCCTGGCGCGACCGGCGCTACGACGAGCGCCTCTCCGAGAGCGGCCGGACCGGCGACTGACCGCCCCCGCCGTGTCCCCGGACGGCGGAGCACCACGCCGCCGGCCTCGAAGGTACCGGTCCGGCGGCCCCGAGAGTCCTATGGCGGCCTACGTCATCGGTCTGGTTGCATGGCGGCACCGCCGCGGGATGCCGTGGCCCCGCCATTCCGCTTCGAGGGACCAGCGCCGACATGACCGACACACCGACCGCCGACCTCCCCCACATCAGCACCGGGCCTGCGGGTCGGCGACCAGCCCGGCGGCGCGGCGTTCTCGCCCTGCTCCTCGCTCTCACGACGGTGAGCCTGGGCGCCGGCATGTTCTCCCTCGCGGTCTTCACCGACAGCGCCGCGTCGAGCGGGACGTTCGCCTCAGGGACGATCGATATCACGTCCACCCCGACCGTCGCGTTCACCGTGACCAGCATGGTGCCCGGCGATACGAACACCCAGGCGCTGACCATCGCCAACGCCGGGACGGCTGCCCTGCGCTACGCGCTGACCAGCGTCGCGACGAACACCCTGGGTGATGCGCTCACCCTCACGATCCGGACGCAGGGCACCAGCTGTGCCGCCTTCGATGGCACCGTCGTGCTGGCCGCGACGGCGCTCGACGGGGCCGCTGTCGGAAGTCCCACCCAGGGCGCCCAGACCGGCGACCGGAATCTCGCGGCCGCGGCCAGCGAGGTCCTGTGCTTCCGGGTGAGCCTGCCCCTCGCGACGGGTAACACGCTCCAGGGTCAGAGCTCCTCCGTCACCTTCACGTTCGACGCCGAGCAGTCCGCCAACAACCCGTAAGCCGCTTTATGGCTGCACCCCCGGGTCGCGACCTTCCGGGTCGCGACCCGGGTCAACCACGCAGGGGGGCCGGCAGGAGATCCATGCGATCGATTCGCCGTCCGACCCGGGCACCGACGTCACGGCTCGGGGCCGTACGCCTGATCATCGAACTCGCCGTCGTCGCCGTCGTCGCCATCGGCCTGGGCGGCATCGCCCTGGGCCGTGGCTTGCCCCTGGCCGGGCATCCCGTCTTCGTCGTCGCCGGGCCATCCATGGTCCCGGCCATCGATGTCGGGGCGGCGGTCATCCTCGAGCAGGTCTCGCCAGACGCCCTGCGCGTCGGGGACGTCGTGAGCCTGCGCAGCGGTCCTGCCCGTGCCGTGTTCACCCATCGGATCGTCCGGATCGCCGAGCAGGACGGGACGGTCCTGCTCGAGACGAAGGGCGATGCGAACGCCCAGCCGGACCCCTCGCTCACCCCGGCCACCGACGTCATCGGTCGGGTCGCCGTCGTCCTGCCGGTCGCCGGCTACGCCCTGACCGTGCTCACGGCGCCGCCCGGTGTCGTGTTCGTGCTCTCGACCGGCGCCCTCCTCCTGCTCGCAGGCTGGTGGCTCGAATCGATGGGGCGCGACCGGGGCGAGCGGGGGCCTGTCGTCGCCTCGAGCGCCACGATGGCCTCACCCGCGCCATCACGGCGGGTGCGCCGCGCATGACGAGGCGGCGGTCCATCCTCGCGCTCGGCCTCACCGTCGGTCTCCTCGCATCGCTCGCGGCCGGTCACGCGTCGACATCACTCGCTCGATTCACGGATGCCGCGGTGTCCACCGGTGCGCTGGCATCGGACACGCTGGCGCCGCCGACCGCCCTGGGCGCCTCCGGCGGGACGTCGGTCACGCTCACGTGGACGCCCACCTCGGACAGCTACGCGACCGGATACGACGTGCGTCGCGGGACGGTCAGCGGCGGACCCTACACCTCGGTCGGCTCGGTGACACCCGGATCGGCGTCATCGACCACGGACAGCCCCGGGACCGGCACGTGGTTCTACGTGCTGCGCTCGGTCTTCCAGGGGTGGGCCAGCGCGGACAGTGGTCAGGCATCGGCCATCGTCGCGCTCCCGGTATCGACGGCATACGCCGCGTGCACGACGACCGCAGCCGACACCAGCGGCGCGGGCGACAACAACGGGTACCAGTCGAACCCGGCGCGAGCGTGCGTCGACGATTCGCTGGATGCCACCGACGCGAACAGCGGCACCGGCGGAACGCAGTCGTGCGGTACGGGAGCGACGCCCGCCACCACCAAGGACCGTCATCGGTTCTGGGGATTCGCGACGGGTGTGCCGGGTACGCCGAGGTCGATCGACGGCATCAACGTCCGCGCCGACCTGGGGATGAACAACGCGACCGGCACCACCAACGTGTGTGCCCAGCTGTCGTGGGACGCCGGGGCGACGTGGACGACCATGAAGTCCGTGGCGCTCACCGCGAGCGCCGAGGCGGCGTACACCTTCGGCGGCACGGCCGATACGTGGGGTCGCACCTGGGCCGCCAGCGAGCTGTCGACAGCGAACTTCCGCGTCCGGCTCATCGATGCATCGACCCAGACCAACAAGCGCTTCGACCTGGACTACGTCGCGGTGAGCATCACCTACACCCCGTAGTCCGCGGGGAGGCGGGCGTCTCCGACCGGCCTTGGGCCGATTCCACCGTAGACTGCACCGACCATGTCGGCGAACGTCCCCGATCCCACGACGCCGCTCGCTCCGGATGACCCGGTGACCGACGCGCCGGCCGGACGAGGGACACGCCGGCCGCTCGCGGTCGTCTCCGTCGTGATCATCGGGCTGGGGGCCTTGCTCCTGTCCGGTGCGTTGCCGCGGGACGGGTCCGGGACGGTGGACCCGACCGGGGCGCCCGGCACGAACCGGCCATCCGCGGCCGCCACCGCCTCCCCGACGGCGGAGGCGACGCCGGACGACTCGCCGACGGCCTCCGCGGCCGCGACCGGGACGCCGGCGCCGACCGCGTCGCCCGGCCCCGAGGATCCCACCGACTACCTGCTGCTGAGCCGCGCCGATCTCGCCGCCCTGCCGACGTCGGGTCCGGCGTGGGACGCCATGCTCGCGATCGCCGACGCATCGCCGGGCGAGCCGGACCTGTCCGACCAGGACGCACGACACGGCGTGAACACCCTCGCGGCGGCGCTCGTCTACGCCCGGACGGGGGAGGCCCGCTATCGCGAGCACGCGCGGGCCGCGATCGTGGACGCGATCGGGACGGAACGGCGTGGGGCCGACAACTCGATCCTCGCCCTGGGGCGCCAGCTGGGGGCGTACGTGCTGGCGGCGGACTTCATCGACCTCGATGGGACCGACGACGAGCGCTTCCGCCGCTGGCTCCGCGACATCCGCACCGACGAGCTCGGTGGCCACGGGCGGTGGCGGGCGCTGTCGGACACGCACGAGGATTCGGCGAACAACTGGGGGGCCTTCGCCGGGGCATCGCGGATCGCCGCAAGCCTGTACCTGGGCGACACATCCGATGTCGAGCGCGCCGCGCGGGTCCTGCGCGGCTTCCTCGGCGACCGATCTGCATGGGCGCGGTTCCAGCCGGTAGAGGGCAGCGCGGATTGGGCGTGCGACGCCCGGCGCTACACGCCGATCAACCCGCCGTGTGCGCGGGACGGGATCGACCTCGATGGCGCGATCGTGCGCGACATCAGTCGTGGCGGGGATCTCGATTGGCCGCCGGGTGAGGCCGGCATCCGCTACACGCTGGAGGCCATGCAGGGACTCGTCCTCCAGACCGAGCTGCTCTACCAGAACGGTCATCCGGACGCGTGGGAGTGGTCGGACGCCGCGCTTCGCCGGGCCGCGGACTTGATCTCAGCCTCGGGCGCGGCGGGCGGCGACAGCTGGAACGGGACCGAACCGAACCGGCACGTCCCGTGGATCCTGAACGCCCGCTATGACCTGGACCTGCCCACGCGCCCGGCGGGGATCGGTCGCGTCTTCGGCTATACGGACTGGCTGTACGGCTCCTGACCGACGGAGCCGGCCCCCGGGGCCGGTGCATCGGCGCCCCACCCGGCGATCTCGTGGCGGCGGCTCGCTAGTCCCCTGCGGTACCTCTAGGCCCGGACGGCGGCCGGTCCGGTGCGGTCCGGTGACGTTGGCTCGGCGCACCCGTGCACCATCGCGCACGACCCGAGTGGTGCGTCGGCGCACGTCGGGTGACCATCGTGGGGATTGTGTCGGCCACCGGGCCGGGGCAAGGTTCGGAGGACCTCGCACCGGCCGTCCATGAGGTGGGGCATGGACCACGCCGACCGACAGAGACGACGTCGCGGCGCGAGGATCCGGTGCCAGGACCGATCGAACGATCGGCCACGCGCACCCCCGCCAGGCCGAACCTAGCGAACCGAAATAGCACACCCGTCGCGAGGCGGGGCCGCAAAGCCACGGGCCTGAACCCCAGGTAGCCGGGTTGCCGAAGTCGCATCGCTCGCGAGCTTGATCGTTCGCCCGGACCCGCGGTGCCGTCCGACGTGCCCTGCTGCGCCATCGCCAGCTTGGGAGGCACGATCGACCGTGAGAAACATCCGAATCGCTGACCGCAAGGACTGGATCTTCGAGGCGCCGCCTCCCCGTCCGCCTGCCAGGGCTCCTCGATCGCGTACCCGCGATTGGCTCGCGACCTTGCCCATCATCCTGTTCGTTCCCGTCCTGATCATCCCCTTCGGCGCCACGATGGCTGGCTCGCCTCGTCTGCGCGTGAGTGAGGACACCGTCGAACCGGGCGAGCGCGTCCGGATCCGGGGCAACGCGTTCAATCGCGAGGAGCGAGGTCGCCTGTTCGTCTGGCTGGACGGCAAGCCCGTCGGCGAGGCGCTCGATTCCTACCGCGCATCGCGGAAGGGCGAGTTCTCGGTCCGGGTCCGGATCCCCACCTCGCTCGAGGCCGGCGAGTACGACCTCGTCGCCCTGACACGTGGCGCGCGCGTTCGCGCGACGGTGGCCATCGAAGTCGTCGCCGATGACGACGTGGAATCCACCGAGGCGACCCCGCCGCCGGCGGATCCGACCACGGCGCCCGACCCGACCGCGACAGCGACCGCCACGGCCAGCGCGACCGCGACGGCGACGGCGACCGCCACGGCCAGCGCGACCGCGACGGCCTCGGCCAGCGCGGCACCGACCGCCACGGCCTCGGCTGCAGCGACACCCACCGCGACCGCATCGGCGTCGGCGACGGCCCCGCCCACGACCGCCCCGACCGCCACGCCGACGACCCAGGCGACCGTTCCTCCGGTCGCGACGGCGACACCGACCGCGACCGCGACGGCGACCGCCCCGCCACCGCCCCCGTCAGGCCCGCCGGCGTCGAGCGGTCCGGGCATCCTGATGTCGGCGGCCGACGTCGACCGCTTGCCGATGTCCGGCAGCGCCTGGAGTGCGCTCAAGTCACGGGCCGATTCCAGTGTCGGCACGCCCGACATCTCCAACCAGGATGAGGGCGCCGACCTGACGGTCCTGGCCAAGGCCCTCGTCTGGGCACGCACCGACACGGTGTCGTACCGGACCGCGGCGCTTGCCGGGATCAAGGCGGCCGTCGGGACGGAGGCCGGCGGAAGGACCCTGGCGCTCGGGCGCAATCTGCCCGGGTACGTCATCGCCGCGGACCTCATCTCCCTGTCCACCCTCGATCCCGCCTGGGACCAGGGGACGTTCCGACCGTGGCTGCGGTCCCTGCTGGCCAAGGACCTCGACGGCATGACCCTGCGCGAGACGCACGAGAAGCGTCCGAACAACTGGGGAACCCATGCCGGTGCCGCGCGGGCGGCGATCGCCGCCTATCTTGGCGACAGCGCCGAGATGGCACGCACGGCGACGGTCTTCCGCGGCTGGCTCGGCGACCGATCCGCCTACGCCGGTTTCTCGTATGGCGACCTGTCGTGGCAGTGCGACACGACCAAGCCCGTCGGGGTGAACCCCGCCGGCTGCACCCGGAACGGCATCGTCATCGATGGCGCCCTCCCGGACGACATGCGGCGCGGTGGCGGCCTCCAGTCGCCGCCGACACCGACCGGTTACGCGTGGGAGGCCATGCAGGGCGCCGTCCTGCAGGCGGAACTGCTGCGTCGCGCCGGCTATGCGGCGTGGGACTGGTCGGACAAGGCGATGCTCCGGGCGACGCGGTTCCTGTACGACCGTGCCGACTGGAGTGCCGACGGTGACGACGAATGGCAGCCATGGCTCATCGATCGCCGGTACGCGACCTCGTATCGCGGTGCCGCGCCGGCGAGCCCCGGCAAGAACTTCGGCTACACCGACTGGCTGTACGGATCCTGACCGTCAGACCCCGCGGACTCGGCGGTCGTCATCTCACGGATCGTGATGATGGCGGCCGCCGAGGCGACCGCGAGCATCAGCCAGAAGAACCGGGCGAATGACAGGTGCAGGAACATCCCGGTCACGTAGTAGGTCATCAGCGCCAGGCCGAACGGCGTCGTCAGCCGTTCGAGGTCGGGGCGCTTGTCCTTGCTGAGCCGACGCGCCTTGAAGATCATCTGGAAGGCGAGTAGCCCGATGAGCAGGAAGATCCCGAGGCCCAGGATCCCGAGCTCCGCGCCGACCCCGAGATACAGGTTGTGCGACTCGCGGGTCGCCCCCTCGAGGACGCGCAGCCCGATCTGCGAGGCGTATTCCTCGTAGTAGATCGGGAACATCCCGGGACCGACGCCGAGCAGCGGGTGATCGACCATCACCAGGCCGGCCGCGAGCACCTCCGTCGTCCGGCTCAGGATCGCGCCGCCGACCTGACTCCGACTCGCGTCCGGGTCGAGCAGCGTCGCGACCTCCAGGATCGATGTCGCGCGTTGCACGTACTGCGGGAAGGCGGCGAGGACCAGGACGAAGGCGAGGGCGATCAGCGCGATGTACCGCCAGCGGACCATCCGCAGCACGGCGAGCGCCACCAGGAGCAGGAGCAATCCGACGGCGGCGCCTCGGGAGAAGGTCAGGATCACGCCCAGCGTGATGATCGTGGTCATCACCCCCGCCGACACCCGCAGGACGGTCCGCCGTTCGCCGATCGCCCGATAGAGACCCAGCGGGACGAGCATCAGCATGACCTGGGCGAATCGATTCGACTCGCCGATGGAGCCCGCGAGCCGAACCTGCTCGATCTCCCCGGTGAGCGTCGACTCGCCCGTCCCGAACGCGGCGTTCGACGCCTGGGCGAAGCCGAGGTAGTTGCTGCCGTAGTTGTTCGTCAGGTCCTGATGGATCGACGGGATGCTCACGAATGCCCCGGCCAACAGCAGCACCCAGGTCGCCTGGCGGACCATCTCCGGTGTCCGGATCACGTTGACCAGCAGGAAATACAGTCCGACGCCCTCGATGGCGTAGATGGTGACCGCGTCCCACGCCCGCACCAGGTCCGACGAGAAGAGCGCGGACACGAGGTGGACGATCAGCAGCACGATCATCCACCCGAGCATGGGTGGGGCGACGACGGGCAGCCGGCGCACGATGAGATCGCGAGCGAGCGGGGCCACCAGCAGGAGCGGCACGGCGGCGCCGGCGAACAGCGGCAGGTCGTGGAACCGAACGGCGATCACGGCCGTGTTCGTGTAGAGGACGAACAGCGTGGTCAGCGTCGCGAGATCGGGGCGCAGGATGATGGCGACACCGAGGAACGCGGCACTGGCGAGGGCGACGGCGATGATCGCCGAGTCGGCGGCCAGGACCCCGGCTGTCACGCCACCGAGCGCGGCGAAGACAGCCATGCCGATGAGGACCCGGTCGTTGGTGGTCAGCCTCGACCCGGCGGATCCGCCCCGGACCCCGCCCTCGATCGCGGTCATCGCGCCGTCTCCGTGGCGTCAGCGTCGACGGGCTCGGCGCCGCGGTCCGGGGTCCAGCGGTCGATGCGCCGGCCGGTCACGAGATTGGCGATGGCGTGCAACGACGCGATGTTGACGAGGCAGAAGAAGGCGGGAAGGGCCAGGAACGGCTGTCGCCCGACCGGCCGATCGCGCGCCAGCAGACCGGCCAGCCCCAGGCCATAGACACCGAGCTGTCCCAGCGCCGCGATGCGGTAGACGATCCCTTCCGACCACAGGACCGTGCTCGCGATCGCGATCGCCCCCAGCGGGACCACCATCACGCGACGGAGCACCTTGTGGGTGAACAGCTGGAGCGCGTAGAAGCCCGAGCGTCGTGGATCGAGCAGCGTGCGCACCGCCGCCACCCCCCGCAGGCCGCGCGTCATGATCCGGACCTTGCGCCGATACTCGCGTTTGCCCGAGCCGGCGGTGGGTTCGAAGGCCCGCGCGCTGGGTTCGAAGACGAGCCGGCGGCCCTGCTCCACGACCCGGGTCGACGTGACGAAGTCGTCGGTCACGCCTTCCGGCACCGCCACGAACAGTTCCCGGCGGATGGCGTAGATGGCCCCGGTCGCCGAGATGACGCTGCCTCCCAGGCTTTCGGCGTGCTTGACGAGCCGGTCGAGGTCCCAGTACCGGCGCTCACCGACGTTCGCCGCGGCATCGTCCTCCGAACCGGGTCGAAGGTAGACCTGGTCGCCGGCCACGCCGCCGACGGCCGGATCCGCGAATGGCCGGACGAGGCGCCGGACGGCGTCCACGGCGAACGCCGTGTTGGCATCGGTGAACACGAGGATGTCGCCGTGGGCTCGGTCGACCGCGGCATTGAGGGCGGCCGCCTTGCCGACCCGGGGGAGGTCCAGGACGTCGACCCGGGGGTCTCCCGTACGGCGCGCCTCGGCCACGGTGGCGTCGGTGGACCCGTCGGACGCGACCACGATCCGGAACCGGTCCGCCGGATAATCCTGGCGCAGGAGGTCGTCCACGCGTCCGCCGATCGCCGCCGCTTCGTCGTGCGCGGCGAGGACCACGGTCACCTCCGGCGTCACGTCTGCCGCGTGGACCGGGCGCGGCCGCACGCGCGCCCGGAGCAGGGCGACCGTTGGAAAGCCGACGTAGGTCCAGGCGACCAGCGCGGTCGCGGCCCAGAACAACGCGCGCATCATGACGCGGCCTCGAGCGGGCGCTCGGTGCTGGTGGGTTCGGCAGGGCGCGCCGCCTTCGCGACGGGCCCGTGCGCCGAACGGCGGTCGCGGGACGCCTGGATGAGGTCGATGAGACGGCCGGCATTGGTGCGCACGTCGAAGTCGCGCGTGACGGTCGCCCGTCCCGCGGCGCCCATGCGCCGACGTCGCGCGGGATCCGCGGCGAGCTCGGTGAGGGCCGTCGCCAGGCTTGCCGGGTCGGCTGGCGGCACGAGGATCCCACTCAGGCCGTCTTCCACGAGTTCCGGGATCCCCGATAGTCGGCTGGCGACCACGGGAAGGCCCGCCGCCATGCCCTCCATGAGCACCACGGGGATGCCCTCACGCTTCCCCCGGCGGGTCGGCACGCTCGGGGCGACCAGCACGTCCGCCGCGTGCAGCGCATCGATCACGGCGGATTCGGTCAGGTGCCCTACCAGGGTGATGGACCCCTCGAGCCCGGCATCGCCGATCTGGCGCGACAGGGCCGCCCGATCCGGCCCATCGCCGACGATCGCGCACGAGGCGGCGACGCCCCGTTCCCGCAGGAGCCGAAACGCCTCGACCAGGTGCGTCTGGCCCTTGACCTCATGGAGCGTGCCGATCGCGATGATCCGCAGCGCCGCGCCCGGGTCCGCGTCCCGGTCGTCCGACGGCGGTGCGTAGGCGGCAGGCTCGACGCCGCAGTGGATCACGGCCACGCGGTCGGCGAGGGCGGGACCGCAGGTCTCGACGATCACGCGTCGATTGTCCTCCGAGATCGTCACCGCGAAGGCCGCTTCGCGGACCTTCGAGGCGAGCATCGTGCGGTCGACATGGAGGTCCGAACCGTGGGCGGTGAAGCTGTACGGGATATCCGTCAAGCGGTGGACGATCAATCCCGCCAGCGCCGGATGATTGGCGAAGTGGCAATGGACGTGATCGACCCGGTCGGCGGCCATCGCCCGCGCCGCATGGGCCACCTTCGGGAAGATCCCGAGGCCGCCGATGAGGAAGTTCGGGCTCCGCCATGTTCCGGCGATCACGTCGAGGAGGGCCCGCACGTAGCGCCGTCGTCGCCCGCGATCGCGCAGGTACCACGCCTGGCTGCGCAGGATCCCCATCGACAGGAAGGGCAGGTAGTTCGCGCGAGAGACATACGCCTCAGCCGCCGGCTGGACGACGGCCTGTCGCTCGCGGAGGAGCGGGTACAGGTCGACCCGGACACCTTGGCGCTCCATCGCGACGATCTCGCGCAGGATGAACGTCTCGGTGAGCTTGGGGAACCGGGACATGATGTAGGCCACGCGCAGCGGCGCCGCCGCGTCGGCCCGCGCATCGCGCGCGGTCATGTGGGGATCGCCGGCACGGCGTGCCCATCGGGATGCGACACATGCCACCGCCACGCCGATCCGATGATGGCGTCGAGGTCGTGGGTCGCACGCCAGCCCAGGACCGCTGCCGCCTGCTGGGTGTCGGCCCACATCGCCGGTGGGTCGCCCACGCGCGGCGGCCCGGCCTCCGCCGGGATCGGGTGGCCGGTGATCCGCCGCGCGGCCTCGAGCACCTCCAGGACGGAGGCGCCACGTCCGGTCCCGACATTCACGACGATCGGATCGCCGCGATCGGTCAGGACATCGAGCGCGCGAAGGTGGGCGGCCGCGAGGTCTTCGACATGGACGTAGTCACGGATCGCCGTCCCGTCGGGGGTCGGCAGGTCCGTCCCGTTGATCGTCACCGACGATCGGCGTCCGGCGGCGACCTGCAGCACGATCGGGATGAGATTGGCGGCCTCACTCCAGTCCTCGCCGCCGGTCCCGTCGAGCGTCGCGCCGGCTGCGTTGAAGTAGCGCAGGACGGCGAACCGCAGACCGTACGTCGCCGCGAACCAGGGGAGCAACCGCTCGGCGAGGAGCTTGCTTTCGCCGTAGGCGTTCGCCGGGTGCAGCGGGGCCGCCTCGGTGACGGGCAGGGCGTCGGGTGGGCCGTACACGGCGCACGACGAGGAGAAGACGAACCGACCGACGCCGACCGCCGCCATCGCCCGGAGCACGCTCACGGTGCCACCGACGTTGTTGTCGAAGTAGGCGCCGGGGTCGGCGACCGACTCGGCGACGGACTTGATCGCCGCGAAGTGCACGACCGCGTCGATCCGCTCCTCGCGCAGGACGCGCGCGACGAGGTCCATGTCCCGGACGTCACCCTCCACCAGCGGGAGTCCGTCGAGGGCACCGCGATGTCCATTACGCAGGTCATCGAGCGCCACGACGGCGTGGCCCCGGGCAGCCAACTGCCGGGCCGTCGTGGAACCGATGTACCCGGCGCCGCCGGTCACGAGGATGCGCATCGGGTCGCCGATCAGGGGCCGGTCTCTCCGGCCTCGCCCTGGCGCGTCGTCCGTCGGGTCTGGGTGGCGGTCGGTTCGATGGTCGGGGGGCGCGGCTCCCACGGGTCTGTCGTGCGCGCGGGCTGGCGATCGGGCAGCCCTGGGATCGGGCGCCCGAGCGAGCGCTTGCGGTCGGCGAGGACGGCGCCGGCCACGTTGACCCCGACGAGGCGCAGGCTCTCGATCGTGTAGGTCACGTCGTCGCGACGCGACTGGTCGCGGACGGCGACGAGCAGCGCGCTATCGGCGGCCTGGGCCCAGACGAGCGCACCCGCCGAGAGGTGGACCGGTCCGGTGCTGACGATGACGATGTCCGCCTGGTCCGCCAGGCGCTCGAGGATCCGCCTGGCCTGATCGGTGTCGACGGCGTCCGCGTCGCCGGCGGCCCCGCGCGGCAGGATGCGCAGCGTCCGCGTGATCCGGTACAGGGCCGATTCGGAGTCGTTGGACGTGTCGCCCAGCAGCTCCGACAGACCCGGCCGGCCGACGAGCTCGAAGATGTTCGTCACGTGGGCGCTGTTCGCGTCGCCATCGATCAGGATCACCTGCCGACCGCCGCGCGCCACGGTCACGGCGAGGTTCGCCGCGACTTGCGCGGTGTTCACGTCGGGGCCCGGCCCGACGACGACCACGGACCGGACCGGCTGGTCGGCCATGCGGAAGGCGAGCTTCGCCGCGACGAGTCGATACGCCGCAGCCGCCGCCGAATCCGCGACCCGGTCTACCAGACCCGATGCGGCCGACGGGATCGTCCGGAGGGTGTCGAGCTGCCCCAGGAAGGGCAGGTTGGTCAGGCGTGTCAGGTCCTCCTTCGTGCGGACCGTGGCACTGAGGTACTCGACCAGCATGACCAGGACCATCGCGCCGATGAGCGCCGCGAGTGCGGCCAGGCCGACGATCAGCGAGACCTGCGGGGCGATAGGGGCCTCGGGCACCGTCGCGGAGTCGACGACCTGGAGCTGGCCCTCCGGACGGCTGGTGCCGCGCGACGCCAGCAGGATGATCTCGTCCGCCAGGGCGTTGGCCAGGTCGCGCGCTTGTTCGGGGTCGGTGTCCTGGACGCGGATCGACAGGAAGCGGGTCGTATCGTTGGCCACGACACGCGTGTTGGCGCCCAGGACGGCCGGCGAGATGTCTGCGCCCGCCTCGGCTGCCGCGGACTCGAGCAGGGGCTGGGTGGTGACGAGTTCGGCATACGTCTGGACCAGCTGCCCAGCCGCACGCAGCGTGTCGGTGTCCGTGTTGTACGGCCCGACCAGCAGCTGGACCCGGGACTCGTAGGTCGGCGGGATCTGGGACGCGAACACGTACCCGGATACGGCCGCGACCCACGTCGCGACCAGCAAGGTCCACCACCACCGTCGCGCGACCGCTAGGTAGCCCGATAGCTCCACAAGACCCCCTTGGCTCGAGCGGGCGTCGCCAGTCGATCACCCGTCATCGTCGTTCGGATGCATAGGATAGTCGCACGGGTGTCGATACCGACATCCCATGACGGCTCGTGTGGCGCGCCCGCACCAGTGCGCGGCCCGCGGCTCGCCCGCACGCAGGTCAGCGGCGGGCGAGACGGTAGGTCGTCCCGGCGATGGCGATGACGCTGATCACCACCAGGACGAAGACCCAGGCGCCGTCCTCCAGGTCGTCCGGCAGCAGATCCATCGATGTGACGAGGATGATCAGCGCGCCGACGACCCCCGGGACGATCCCGATCATCGCCCGGACCCACACCCGGTCGGAGGTGACGACCTCTCGATGCCGCGATGTGAACCAGGCGACCGCGAGGAGGGCGAATGCCGAGATCAGAAGGAGTTCGGCCGCCTGCACGGGCGCATTGTAGCGGCCCCTCTTCCCCGGTTGACGCCGGGGTCGCCGCCGAGTCGACCGCGGTCACGGGCTGGTGGTGACGACGAGCTCGGGCCGGTTGGTGGCCGCCTCGGACGAATTGAAGATGGCGCTCGTGGTTCCGTTGCTCTTGAGGCCGAACGAGACCACGCCGTTGCCGCTCACGGCTGTCGGGGTCAACGTGATCTCGACCCAGGCGCCGGTCGTCGCCGGGACGGCCGACCCCAGGACGGTCGCGCCGAACGCCGGAGCGTTGCTCCAGGTGAGCGTCCCTTCGGCCCAGGTCGTGGGCGTAGCGTGGACGAAGGCCGTGTTGTTGCTGTTGTCAGAGACCCACAGGCGCAACTTGACCGAGGTCACCGTGCCGGACAGGCCGGTCACGTTGAACTTGATGTAGCTGCGGTACGTGGTACCGCCGGCGACGTCCTCGCGCAGACGGATCGACGTGTCGTTGCCGTAGTTGGTCGTGGCGCTGTTCGACTTGATCTGGCTGTCTTCGGACGCGCTGAACGCGACCGTCCCGCCACCGCCGCCCGGCGTGTTGTTGGTGACCGAGGCGGCGCCATAGGCGGCCGCGTCGTTGCCCGCGACGTCTTGGATCGGCGCCCCGTTGAGCGCGTAGGCGACGGTCACGGTGTCGGAGCTCAGGACGGGGCTGTTGAGGGTCAGGGTCACGGTCGAGCCGCTGATGACGATGTCGGTCACGGTCCGCGCCCCGCTCGTCGCGGACACGGTGAACGCGTTGTTGTTCGGCTCGGAGGCCGGATCGAGCGCCTCGTCGTAGTTGATCACCAGGGTCGAGCCGTTGACCGACTTGGCGCCCGCGACCGGGGCCGTGGTGTCGCCCGGGGGCGTGTTGTTGGTGACACTCTGGTCGGTGAAGTTCGCCGCATCGTTCTCGGCAAGGTCCTGGACCGGGTTGGCGCCCGCGGTGTAGGACAGGGTCACGACCTGGCCGTTGAGCACGGCGCTGCTGAGGGTCAGGGTCACGTTGGACCCGCTGATCGCCACGTTGCTGATGGTCCGGGCGCCGCCGCCGACCGTGGCCGCGAAGTCCGTGGCGGCCGGGAGCGGCGTCGTGTCGAGGGCCTCGTCGTAGGACACCACCATGGTCGAGCCGTTGACGGTGATCCCGGTCCGTGTCGGCGGTGTGGTGTCGCCCGGGGGCGGCGTGTTGTTGGTGACCGAGGCGGCGCCATAGGCGGCCGCGTCGTTGCCCGCGACGTCTTGGATCGGCGCCCCGTTGAGCGCGTAGGCGACGGTCACGGTGTCGGAGCTCAGGACGGGGCTGTTGAGGGTCAGGGTCACGGTCGAGCCGCTGATGACGATGTCGGTCACGGTCCGCGCCCCGCTCGTCGCGGACACGGTGAACGCGTTGTTGTTCGGCTCGGAGGCCGGATCGAGCGCCTCGTCGTAGTTGATCACCAGGGTCGAGCCGTTGACCGACTTGGCGCCCGCGACCGGGGC
Organism: uncultured Anaerolineaceae bacterium; assembly: GCA_964451745.1. GTDB lineage: Bacteria > Chloroflexota > Limnocylindria > Limnocylindrales > CSP1-4 > SPCO01. The sequence continues at coordinate 28,966 of CAYVJP010000003.1, forward strand.
CGTGGTGTCGCCCGGGGGCGGGCCGCCCGACGTCGTGACGACGAGCTCGGGCCGGTTGGTGGCGGCCTCGGACGTGTTGAAGATGGCACTGGTGGTGCCATTGCTCTTGATCCCGAACGCGTAGATGCCGTTGCCGCTGATCGATGTCGGGGAAAGGGTGATCTCGACCCACGCCCCGGTCGTGGCGGGCACGGCGGACCCGAGCGACGTCGCCCCGAATGCCGGGGCGTTGTTCCAGGTCAGGGTGCCTTCGGTCCATCCGGTGGTCGTGCCGTGGACGAACGCCGTGTTGGTGCTGTTGTCGGCGACCCAGAGACGCAGCTTGACCGTGCTCACGGTCCCCGTCATGCCCGTCACGTTGAACTTGACATAGCTGCGATAGGTCGTGCCGCCAACAACATCCTCGCGCAGGCGCATCGTGGTGTCGTTGCCGTAGTTGACGGTGGCGCTGTTGGACTTCACCTGGCTGTCGTCGGTCGGGCCGAACGTGAACGTGCCGCCCGTGCCGCCACCCGGCGTGGTGTTGGTGACCGCGGTCGCGCCGAAGTTCGCGGCGTCGTTGCCTGACGGGTCCTGGATCGGACTGGCCCCGGCCGTGTAGGCGAGAGTCACGCTGTCGGTACTGATGACCGGCGACGCCAGGGTGAGCGTCACGGTGGTTCCGCTGACCACGACGGAGTTCACGCCGCGCGCCCCGCCGTTGACCGCTGCCGCGAAGGCGCCGGTGGCCGGCGTGGAGGCCGAGTCGAGCGCTTCGTCGTAGGTCAGCACGAGGCTCGACCCGTTGACCGTCATCCCGGTGCGGACCGGTGCCGTCGTGTCGCCCCCGGGCGGGGTGCTGTTGGTGACGGCCGTGGCGGCGAAGCTCGCCGCATCGTTGCCCGCGACGTCCTGGACCGGACCGATCCCCGGCGCCGCATACGCGAGCGTCACGCTGTCGGTGCTGATGACCGGCGACGCCAAGGTCAGGGTCACCGTGCTCCCGCTGACCACGACGGCGTTCACGCCACGCGCGCCGCCGTTGACCGAGGCGGCGTACGCCCCCGTCGCCGGCGTCGATGCCGGATCGAGCGGTTCGTTGTACGTCAGGGTCAGCGTCGCGCCGTTGATCGACATCCCGGTGCGCGCCGGGGGCGTGGTATCGACCGGTGGCTGGCCGCCGCCGAAGATCTGGGCGAACCAGTACAGCCGCGTGGTGTCGTTCGTGGCCAGGATGTACAGGCCGGTCTCCGAGGTGACGTTCTGCTTGGTGCTCGTCACGTTGTTGAGGTCGTTGCTGTCGAAATCCTGGGCGGCGATCGTCCCCGTCCCGCCGGGGAAGGAGATCGGCGACAGGGCGCTCGTCTTCTGGTTGATGGTGCCGCCGGAGCCGCCCTGCGTGTAGAAGACGCGCAACAGGCCGTTCGCTTCGTCGATGACGACGATGGGCCTGGTCGGCGCCGACCCCAGCGAGACGGTGTGATTCGACCATGCGCCGTTGGTCTGCCGTACCAGGAGGACGATCAGCGGCTGGGAGCTGCTGTTGAGGCTGGTCTTGACCACCGCGTAGACGCGTCCCGCCGAATCCGTCTTGAGGTTCAG
>CAYVJP010000003.1:30556-35153 GCA_964451745.1 uncultured Anaerolineaceae bacterium
CAGATGGTCATCGGCGAAGTCGGTGCCCGCATACGCGGTCTCGATCGGCTGCCACGTCGTGTCGGCAGCGCTGTCGAGGTGGACGGCGAAATAGTCTGCGTCCGTGGCCTGGTTGCTCCACAGGACGCCGATCCGGTCGCCGCCGAAGGCGATCATCGTGGAGATGTCGTCGGAACCGACATTCGCCGCGCCGGGGACCACGAACGGCGTGCCCCACACATTGTCCGCCGTCGTGCTCCGATTGACCCAGATCTGGCCGTTCTGCTTCCAGGTGGCCCACAGCTGGCCCGTCGAGTCCTTGGCGATCGTGATGGCCTCGGCTCGGACCGAGTTGATGGTCGCGGGGTACCCGCTGTCGAGGCTGTAAGCGTCCGTGCTCGTGTTGTAGCTGTAGCGGAGGAGACGAGAGTCGCCCGTACCGTCGCTTTCCGAGAACCGGTAGCTGACGACGTACAGCTTCGTGCCGTCCCAGAGGACATCGGATCGAGAGTTGGTTCGGGTATCGACGTCGGCGGCGGTGCGGACCCAGGTCTGCGCCCCGGGGCTGAGCCGCCAGATCGCGAAGCGGGAGGTGGCCGTGTCCCACATGCTCGACCACCAGTACCCGTCGTTGTACCAGAGCTTCGACTCCGGCTTGGACCCGCTGGGGGAGCCGCTGGCCCCCTCAAAGCTGGGGCCGGGCAGGCCGATGTCACCGGGATCGGCGGACACGAGCGCCGGCGCCAGGACGAGCAACAGGCCGAGCGCCATGGCCGCGGAAGCGAGCCGTCGGATCACGCGCCCCGCGATCGCACCGTCGCGCCCGTGGGCCACCGACGTGGCCGCTGCTTCGATCATCACGTCCATCCCCCGCAAGAAGAGCACCACCCGACCTGGCCTGCATCGTCGACGCCAAGGCGGCCCATCGAACTCGGACGATGGGACCAACGGCTGTTCGGGACCCGCCGATGGTACCTGTGGTCGCGCGGCATCCACAATCCCTCCGGGCGACCGCCGGGGTCGGCGAGCAACACCCAGCGGCCCTCGATCCGTGCACGGACCCGCTCTCCCCGCGTCAGATCGGGCGCTGCAAGCGCACGCGAACGATCCGCGGTCCGGCCAGAAAGTGGTGCTGCTACGCACCATCCCGGGGCCCGCCCGCGCATCGCCGGGGATGCTGTACCGTCGGGATCGCCCGGATCGGCCGCCTCCTGCCCGATCGCGGCGGCCACCTCGGGAGCCGATGACCAGCGACGACACCGCACCAGGGACCGCGGAGCTGCATGCCGCAGCGACCGCCGCGCTCCGCGCTGCCGGGGTCGGCCACGGCCGGCTCCGGGCGACGCGAGGTGCGGAGGAGGACCTGCTCGCGGCACCCGGATCGGCCCCGGCGATCGACCGGGCGCTGGCCGAGGCCGGCTTCGCGAGGATCCGCCGACCCGGTCGTGGCACGCACCGCGCCTATCACGCCGTGGACCGCGTGAGCGGGTCATGGGCCAAGGTGGACGTGGTCACGCGCATCGACCTCGGCCCCTACCAGGAGGTGCACACCGACCTGGCCGCCGGCTTCCTGGCCCGCGCGACCGGTGGAGCGCTCGATGCGGACGACGCCTTCTGGGCGGCGCTGCTGCACCAGCTCTGGGATCGACCCGCTCCGGCGATCCGTCGCCCCGACGAGCTCCGCGAGCTGGCCGGCGGCGCCCGTCCCGACGGTCCGGCTGCCCAGGCGATCCGGTCGTTGCTGCCGGCCGGCTCGACGCCCGCAGCGGTGCTCGAGCAGGCCCGATCCGGCGACGTCGAGGCGCTCATCGACCTTGGTCGCCGGATGCGCGCCCGTCCGGCGCTCTCCGTGCGCGTCCGCCGGATCGCCGCGCGCCTCGTGCGCTGGCTCGACCGCCGCGATCCGCCGTTCCTCCGCCGTGGGGTGTCCGTCGCTCTCCTCGGTCCCGACGGGACCGGGAAGTCGACGCTGTCGGAGCGGCTCCTGCGCGACGGTCCCCTCGAGGTGCGCGCGGTGTACCTGGGGCTGTACGGAGGCCAGCGCGAGCGGCCCGACGGGCGGCGGATCCCGGGGGTCGGGTTCGCGCGCCGCTTGCTCCGGATGTGGCGCGGCTGGCTCATCGGGCGGCTGCACGTCGCGCGCGGGCGCGTCGTCGTCTTCGACCGGCACCCGATCGAGGCCCGCTCCTCCCTCGGACGGGGGCGTCGCGCGCCGATCGGGCGTCGACTCCTCGCACGCTCGATCCCAGCGGCGGAGGTGATCGTGGTACTGGACGCCCCCGCGGCGGTGCTGTATGCCCGCAAGCCGGAGCACCCGGTCGAGCGCCTCGACGCGCAGCGGACCGCCTACCTGGAACTCGCCCGCCGACTCCCTGCGGCGACCGTCGTGGACGTCGATCGACCGGCCGCTGCCGTGCTGCACGAGGTCGACGCCATCGTCTGGGGGCATCTCGCGAGGCGTGGAGCGCCTCGGTGACCACGTGCAACGGGTGGTCGCGGTACCTTGCCGCAGGCCGATCGACCAGCACCTCACAGGGGGATCCGGGATCAGCGACCAGATGACCACGACCGAAGGCGAGCCCACAGCGGCGGGCGACCCATCGGCGACGCACCGTCAGATCCGGGGATCGAGCCTGCTCCTCTCGGGCCGCTTCATCTCCCTGGGCATCAATTTCCTCGTCCAGGTCCTGATCGCCCGGCACCTCTCGCAGTCCGACTACGGCGCCTTCGCCTACGCGCTCTCCCTGGTGACCCTGGGCGAGATGCTGGTCACCGTGGGGCTGGACCGTGGCGTCTCGCGGTTCCTCGCCATCTACGACGAGGAGCGCGACTACGACCGGATGTTCGGGACGCTGGTCATGGTCACCGGGACCGTGCTGTCGCTGGGGCTCGTCCTGATCCTCCTGGTGGTCGGCCTGCAGGGCCTGATCGGCGACACCATGGTCAGCGATCCCGTGGCCGTCGGGATCCTCGTGATCCTGATCGTGCTCTCGCCGATCCAGGCCCTCGACAACCTGCTGGGCAACGTGCTCGCGGTCTTCGCCAGCGCGCGATCGATCTTCCTGCGCAAGTACGTCATCGCGCCGCTCCTGCGCCTCGCGGTCGTGGTGCTCCTGGTCCTCGGCGACTACGGCGTGGGGTTCCTCGCGGCCGGGTACGTCCTCACCGGGGCGATCGGCGTGCTCATCTATGCCTGGATCCTGTGGAGGGTCCTTGGGAATCGTGGGATCCGGTCGCGATTCCACCGCGGGACGATGCGGATCCCGGCACGCGCGATCCTGGGCTTCACGTTCCCGCTCCTGACCACCGACCTCGTGTTCATCGCGATGAACACGACCGACGCGATCTTCCTCGGCCATTTCTGGGGGACCGAGGAGGTGGCGGCGTTCCGCGTCATCCAGCCGCTCGCCGGCCTCAATACCGTCGTCTTCGCGAGCTTCACGATGCTCTACATGCCGATGGCCTCGCGGCTCTTCGCGCGGGGTGACCGGGACGGCGTCGGCGACCTGTATTGGCGGACGGCCATCTGGATGGCGGTATTCTCGTTCCCCGTGTTCGCCGTGACCACCGCGCTGGCTGGGCCGATCACCAGATTCCTGTACACGGATCGGTACGCGGAATCGGCGACCTACCTCGCGCTGCTGTCGTTCGGCTACTACTTCAACGCGGCCCTCGGGTTCAACGGCCTCACCATCCGCGTCTTCGGCTTCGTCCGCTACACCGTCGTGATCAACCTCATCGCCGCCTTCGCCAACGTGTCCCTGAATTTGTTGCTGATCCCCACGTACGGGGCGCTCGGAGCGGCCGTCGCGACGGCAGCGACGCTCATCCTCCACAACGTGCTCAAGCAGGCCGGACTCGCGCGCGGGACCGGGATCGCCCTGTTCGAGTCGCGCTATCGCCGCGTCTACGCCGTGATCGTCGGGGCGGTCGTCGCGCTGGGCGCCATCGAGTTCGTGGCCGACCCGCCGGACATCGTGTCGATCGCGCTGGCGGCGCTGGCCTCCATCGTGGTCCTGGCCGCCAACCGCAGGCTGCTGACCGTGGCCGAGATCTTTCCCGAAGTGCTCCGCCTGCCGTTCGCCCGACGGATCCTCGGCGGATGAGCGGACCGGGCCTGCTGGCCGTCAGTCTTTCCGGCGATCCGGTCGTCGGCTCCAACCGCAAGGGTGCGCTGGCCGGCGGCGGATGGCTGTACGCCCTGCCGACGCTGGATCACCCGCGGATCGTGTGTGTCGGTGCCCCGTCGATGGGCACCCTCGCCGGCCTGGTGCGTGCCGGTACGGTGCGGGTCGTGGAGCCGAACGATCGTCGGCGCCGCGCCCTGGCCGACCGGGTCGCCGCTGCCGGCTGGCCCCACGTGACGGTCGCGGCGGACGTGGACGAGGGTGCGATCGATCTCCTGCTGCTCCTCGGTGGCGACGCGATCGCGTTCGCCGACCGCCTCGACCTGACCGCACGGCTGTCGACCACGGGCGTGCGCTACGCCGAGCCCGCGATACCGGCGGCGACCGGGAGCGGTCGGGCGGGTCACGCGGCCGAGGGCGTTCGCCTGCGCCTGACCCCGCTTCGCGGCGAGCCTCGGTCGGTCGTTCCGGTGGAGGATGACGGCATGGTG
>CAYVJP010000004.1:0-1036 GCA_964451745.1 uncultured Anaerolineaceae bacterium
CCTCGGTGAGGGCGCGCATCTCCTTATGGAAACCCGGCTTGGGCATGATCCCCTGGGCGTTGCCCAGCACCGGTTCCACGATGATCGCCGCGATCTCGTCACCACGCTGCTCGAACAGCGTGCGCAGGCGGTCGATCCGGGTGTAGCGCGCCGGGATGATGGTCTCGGCCACGGCGCCCGGGATGCCCCGGCCCCCGGCCAGGGCGACGGGCGCGTCCGCATCGCCCAGTTCGGACATGTCGTCCGGGCCGACGCTGATCAGCGCGTAGTCGTGGACGCCGTGGTACTGGCCCTCGAACTTCACGATCTTCTCGCGGCCGGTGTAGGCGCGCGCCACGCGCATCGCGTGCATGGTCGCCTCGGTCCCGGAGACCGTCATGCGGGCCATGTCCACCCAGCCGGTCAGCTCCTTGAGCAGCTCCATCGCCCGGACCTCGTCCTCGGACGTCAGGCTGAAGCTCACGCCCCGGCGCATCCGCTCGTTGACGTAGTCGTCCACCCGCGCGTCGCCGTGGCCAAGGATGACCGGCCCGTAGCCCATGCGCAGGTCGACGAACTCGTTGCCGTCGATGTCCCACACCTTGCCGCCCTGGCCGCGATCGACATAGATCGTGGATTCGCCCCACGCCCGGAAGTTGGAGTTGGCTCCACCGGGCAACGTCTCGCTCGCCCGGCCATACATGGCGTGCTGCTTCTCGCGATGGAGAACGGGCGTCGACTTGGCGGCGGGCTCGGTGGCCATGAAGGACCTCGTGCGGCGGGCTTGGACCACGATCGTGACGCGGTCCGTGGGACACGCGTTGCACGATACGGGACGGGTGGGCCGCCATCGTGCCATAGGGCCGAGCACCCCGTCAACGCGAGAATCGTGGCGTCAACGCACCAGGGCTTCGAATCCCGCACCGATTCGGTGCGACATGGCCGTGATGCGGCGCGTTGCCGGATGCCCGCGGCGGGCCAGCCGGGCGTGGCACCATGGCCGCGTGACCGACCGGACCGACCCGAGCGACCCGAGCGACCCGACCGCGGCGATCAG
>CAYVJP010000004.1:1064-32641 GCA_964451745.1 uncultured Anaerolineaceae bacterium
CTGCGCGATCCCGCCCCGCCCGGTACCGCCGACGCGCCGCTGGCTCCCGGCGAACACCTCGACGTGGATGTCGCGATCGTCGGCGGTGGCTTCACTGGCCTGTGGACCGCGATCGCCCTGACCGACACGGACCCAGGCCTCCGGGTCGCCGTCCTCGAGATGGAGGGCGTGGCGTTCGGCGCATCGGGGCGGAATGGCGGCTTCTGCGAGGCCAGCCTCACCCATGGACTCGCCAACGGGATCCGGCACTTCCCCGACGAACTCGAGCACCTGGAGCGCGAGGGGATCGACAACCTCCGAGGATTGATCGATTTCACGCGGGCGAACGACATCGATTGCGATCTCGAGGAGACCGGGGTGCTGGCCCTGGCCGACCAGCCGCACCAGGTCGAGGAGTTCCGGGCCTGGGTGGATGAGGCCGCCGAATACGGTGAGCACCTCGAGTTCCTCGACGCGGCCGCGGCACGGGCCGAGGTCCACTCCCCGCTCTGGCACGCCGGGCTGTACCGCCCACCGGGCCGCGACATCCTCGTGGATCCCGCCCGGTTGTGCCGTGGGATCGCGCGCGTCGCCCGCGAGCGGGGGGTGCGAGTCCACGAGCGGACGCGTGTCACGACCCTGACCCGCCGCGCCGGCGGGGTCCTCGTCACGACGGCCGACGGCGCGACGGTCCGTGCCGCGCACGTCGTCGTGGCCACCTCGGCCTACTCGGGCTGGCTGGCCCGCCTCTCGCCCATCTTCGTCCCCGTCTACGACTACGTCCTCGTGTCCGACCCGCTGACCCCGGACCAGCGGGCCTCGATCGGCTGGGCCCGCCGCCAGGGCCTCTCCGATGCCAACAACCAGTTCCACTACTTCCGCCTGACCGCCGACGATCGGATCCTGTGGGGCGGGTACGACGCCATCCACCACTACGGCAGCCGGGTCGCCCCGGAGCTGGACCGGCGGCCCGCCACGTTCGCCAAGCTGGAGGCCCAGTTCTTCCGGGCGTTCCCGCAGCTCGACGGGCTGGCCTTCCCCTATCGCTGGGGCGGCGCCATCGATACGACCTCGCGGTTCACGGTGACGTTCGGCCAGACGATGGGCGGCCGCGTGACCTACGCCCTCGGGTACACCGGCCTGGGCGTCGGCGCCAGCCGCTGGGCCGGCGGCGTCGTGCGCGACTTCCTCCTCCGACCGGACGAGGACCGCCTGCGGCTGCGCCTGGTGAGTAGCCCGCCCATCCCCTTCCCGCCGGAGCCGCTGCGCTCGGCGGTCGTGGAGACCGTCCGGCGCGAGCTCGACCGCGCCGATCGGAACGAGGGCCGAAGGAGCGTCCTCCTGCAGACCCTCGATGCCCTCGGGATCGGCTTCGACTCCTGACGGGACGGTCGGGGCGGTCGGCACGCGCGGCGGGCGGTGCGCGAACGCCGCCGTTGCACGCCATGAACGAACCAGCGAACGAACCGGTGTTTGGTGCCCTAGATCCAAGGCCCGGACGGCGGCCGGGTCGTCGCAGCGTGCATCCGACGACACGGCCGACCACCGATCGGACACGCGACGGCCCCACGGTCGTCCGTTCGTTCACCCGATGCAACGGGGCCGCGCATCGTCATCATCCCGATCGACGGGACGTCAGTCGTCCGAAGACTCGATCGTCGACTCCAACCGGGCGAACCGGCCGAGCTCGTCGTAGGTGACGGTGACCTCCCCACCACGAGCGTCGCGACCGATGGACCGATCCACTTCGGCCGCGACCTCGATGCCGACCCACCGCATGTACCGCTCGATCGCAGGACGGTCGAGGCCGATGGGGAGCGCGAGCGGCGCCAACGACAGCGTCCGAACGACACGAAGTCCATCGCCATCGACTTGGCGCGGAGCGTCGTCCGGCAGCCGGAGAAGGATGTAGGCAGCGCCGCCCGTGTAGGGACCCCGGTAGTAGGCGTCGGCGTTGACGAGCTCCGAGGCCACGAGGGCGAATGCGTCGGCTGGGAGGTCGTCGCCGACCGGCACGTCCGGTACGACGAACGCCTCGATCCCCTCGCGCTCGCCGATGGTCCGGATGGCGACCGAATCTGCGGCCACGGCCGGATCGATGCTCTCGTTCGCCCACGCCCAGCGCCAGACGCGGGGACGATCGGTCGTCGACCCAAGGATCTGCGCTGGGCACGCCCGCTCGCCGCCGAAGGTGATCGTACCGGCGTCCTGGTCCAAGAGCCAATCCGCGTCGCCAACGAGGTCCTCCAGGTGAAGCTGCTTGTCGAGGGCCTGGAGGCCGTGCTCGGCCAGGAGGGCGATCACTGGAGTCGCGTCGACCCGCGGCAACCCGCTATCGCCGCGGAGTCGACGGAGGAACCCCATCAGCTTCGACCCGAGGCCGGCGACGCCACCCACGTCGGCAGCTCGCGCGCAAGGGTCGCGAGGGGCAGCGAGCCGTGGCCCAGCACCTGGTCGTGGAACTCGCGCAGGTCGAAGCGCGATCCGTCCCGCGCCGAGATCTCGCGACGCAGCGCCTCGATCTGGCGTTGGCCCAGCTTGTAGGTGAGGGCCTGGCCGGGCCAGCAGATGTAGCGGTCCGTCTCGATGACGGCGTCCGTCTCGGACAGGCCGGCGTCGTCGCGCAGGAAATCGATGGAGCGCTGGCGCTCCCAGCGCAACGCGTGGAGGCCGGTATCCACGACCAGCCGGGCCGCCCGCCACGCCTGGCCGTCGAGCATCCCGAAGCGCTCGCCCTCCGAGCGGTAGAGTCCCATCTCGTCGGCCAGCCGCTCGCTGTACAGCCCCCACCCTTCCACGTACGCGCCACCCACCATGCGCGCGCCGAGTCGCCGGAACGTGTTGAGCGAGGGATGCTCCATCTCGAGGGTGATCTGGAAGTGATGCCCGGGCGCCGCCTCGTGGTACGTCGTCGAGGCGAGCTTGGTGTACTTGCGCGACGGCAGGTCGTACCCGTTGGCGTAGTAGATCCCGTCGCGCGTGCCGGTCCCCGACGGCGGGTAGTAGTACGCGAACGGGGCGTCCTTCTCCTTGTACTCCTCCACCGCACGCACCTGGCAACCGGCGACCGGGAGGCGGCCGAAGAATCGCGGCGCGACCGCCATCGCCCGCTCGATGTCTTCGCGGGCACGGGCGACGAGCTCGTCCTTGGACCCCGGCGTGTTCGCCGGATCCTCGTCGAGCGATCGACGATAGGCCGCGGTGTCGTCGCCGAACCCGGCCGCCCGGGCGATCTCGCGTCGCTCCGCCTCGATCGACTCGAGCTCTGCGAGGCCGATCTCGTGGATCTCGCGCGGGTCCATCTCGAGCGTTGTCCAGCTGCGGATCGCCGTCCGGTAGATCTGCTCGCCGTTGGGTGCCGACCAGATGCCCGGCTCCTCGCGGCTGGCGTGGCGATACTCCCCGCGCAGGACATCGAGGAAGGCGGCATCGGCCGGATAGACGACATCGCGAACGATGGCGCGGATCCGTTCCCGGTCCGCGTCGGACGCACCCTGGACGCTCGACGGGATGATGGCCTCGTCGATCGGGATCGCGAGGAGGCGCTCGATCTGGGCGATGGTCCGTTCGGTGACGATGGACGGAGCTGTCAGGCCGCTGCCGAGCGCCTCGCGCAGGATGTCGGCGTTGGCGGCCATGAACGCCGGGTAGGCGTGCAGGCGCGCGATGAAGGCTTCGAGGTGCTCCGGCGTGTCGACGGGCTGGAACGCCGTCAACTGCGGCAACAGTTGCTGCGGGCCACCCATCTGGTCCACCACCCGGAGCTGGTGCAGGCCCTGGTCGTCCTCTTCGACGGAGAGTTCGCCGATGACCTGGAGCATGTCCCGGGTGATGCGGTCCTCGGTCGTGAGCCCCTCGACGGGGATCGCCGCCGCCTCGGCCGCGGTCCGCGCCATGAGCTCGCGGGTCGCAGCGCGGCCCGCTGGCGACGGATCCTCCAGCCGGTCCGCGTAGCGGCTGTCGCCGTAGAACGTGGCGGTCGTCGGATTCAGCTCCAGGATCGACTCCCAGAAGCGGTCGGCGAGGTCGTTGACGGGCGAGCTGGACTCGGTCATGCGTGCGGAGGCCTCCCCTGGACGTCGTCGGACGGCAGCGCGCGCCGCTCCGGTGTCGTGGCCGCTAGCGTACCGCGCGGCCCGGGTCAGCCGCCGAACAGCGGCATCTGCTCGCCGCCACGCTCCACGACCGGGTCCAGGCCCAGCAAGGGCTCGAGCGCGTCCAGATCCGGTGGGTCCCCGGCCAGGAACGTACGGACGTGGTCCCACTTGATGATGTTCCAACCACCATTCGCGAGCGCCGCCCGCAGGAGCGGCGACCGTTCCAGCTTGTGGCGGATGAGGTCGGTCCGCTCCGGCGCGATGACGAGGAACCGGATCAGTTTGTCGTCGTCGCCGATCCGCACGTGCCGTCGCAGCAGCGTGTCGCCGAGGATCGCGGTCCACTCCACCTCGAACAGGAACGCGACCTTGCCGCGGACGTACCAGATGGCATCCACCTCGGCGATGGCCTCGGACGAACGGCTGATGCTTCCCAGGTACGCCCGCCGTTCGCGCTCGTCGAGGACGTCGGCGAGGGTTCCCCGACCGTAGCGACGACCTTGCTCGCGGGACGACAGCCACACGCGCATCCCCAGCCGGTGTCCGCCGTCGGCAAGGGCTGCCAGCATCTCGCTGTGCTCCTGGCTGCGCGTCAGCAGGTCGTCCTTCGTGACCAGTCGGTCGGGCGTGCTTTCCGGGCTGCGATAGCTCTCGAGACAGGCCCGCACGAGCGTCTCGTCGGGCAGGTCGTGTCCGGTGAACATCGTCGCGATCCGTTCGTAGAAGGCCGCCTCCGACATCGGACCCGCCGTGGACAGCAGGCTGAACACCGCCCATTCGACGCGGTCCGCGAGCGCCGGGGCTGCCGCATCGCGATCGGCCGCCTCGCCGAGCCACCAGCGCCCCGGCTCGATCTCCACGACCCGCGCCTGGGTGGGTCGTGCCAGTTCATCGCGGATGAGGCCGAGCAGGCGATCGACCGGGTCGGTGGCCGCGTCGCGTTGGAGGCTCGTCCGCCGCGTCGCGACGGAAGGTCCGGGTGGGCCGTCGATCGAGGTGGGGCCCGCGGCCGCAGCCGTTGCCGTCTCGGCCCCGGGATCGGCTGCGGCGGGTCCCATCGTCTCGAACGGGATCTCGGGTACTGCCGCGGCATCGGCGGCCGCATCGAACGGCCCGGACCCGGCCGCGAGGCGCCGCAGCTGGCCCGATCGGTCGAGGCCCACGAGGATCTCGCCGAACAGGCGCTCGAACCGCGCTGGCTCGCCGCGGGCGCGCAGGGTCTCGACGGCGGCATCGGTGACGACGCGCATCGCCTCGGTGGCCGAGAAGGGCCGCTGGTCGAACCGCTCGGGCGGGGCGAACAGGCCCGGACCCGGCACGAGGTCCGGGTCGCCGGCGCCACCCGGCATCGGGGGGAGGCCCACGTTCGCCCGGGTGCGCGGACCCGGCGGCACGATCGCCCCCGGTGGGACCAGCTCGATGACCGAGGGGACATCCTCATCGGGGTCGGCGAGGCGCGCCAGGGTCAACCGATAGCCTGCCGATGCGCCGCCCATCGCCACCGCCGCCACGGCTTCCGGACCGCCATCGATGATCTGCACGACGCGGCCGTCACGCGCCATCGACGGCTCCACGGCCGCCAGCGACCGCGCGATCGAGACCGCCTGCCACGACCAGGGCGCTCGCAGGCTCGTGCCGGCGAGCGCATCGATGGGGAGCAGGGACGCGGCCTCCCGGCCAAGGACCCAGGCTGTCAGGTGATACGCGGCGGCCAGCCGCTCCAGGCTGGGCCGGACGGGCGGCTGACCCAGGACGAGGCGGATCCGGGGTCCCTGCACGGCGGCGCGGTCGGCGGGCAGCGCCGGATCGCGCAGGGCGCGGACCGCGGACGGGCTGGCGACCGCAAGGACGGTCGTCGCCCCGCCTTCGTCGAGCGCCCGCAGGTCCTCGCCGAGACGCGCCTGCAACGGACCGATGGCGCCGCCTTCGAGGCGCTGGACGAAGCCGCGGACGAGACGGAATCCTTCCTCGAAGGCGAGCCACGGGTTCCGCTCGTGCCAGGGGCCACCCGGCGGCCCGGGCAGCTTCACGTGACCGCCGGCGATGCGCAGGGCCGACGCCCGGCCGCCCCCGGTGCCCAACCGGCTCGCCGGCAGGAGCGCATGGACGACGGCCAGGCGCAGCGCCGCGAGGACGGGAGCGGCCCGCAGATCCCCCTCGATCCGCTCCATGATCGCGACGAGCCCCACCAGCTGGCGCGGTCGGTGCAGGTCGATGAGCTCGTCGACGAGATCCGGGGCGCCGTCCACGACCGGGAAGCGGTCGCGGATCCAGGCGCGCGCCGCCGCCGTGTCGGCATCGGCCGTGGCGCGTCGGACGTCGTCGGGATCGAGGGGCGCGCGGCGGGATTCGGTGCCGCCGCGCTGGTCGCGACAGACCGTGCATCGGTAGTGGCGTTCCGTCGGTTGCAGCTGTCCGCCCGCGTCGGTCGACCACACGACCTCGTCGGCGACGAGCATGCGGCCACAGGTCGCACAGCGCGTCGCGTACAGGTCGCCGATCGAGACCTTCAGGCTGGATTCACGCCGGGGCGACGCCGAGATGCCCTGGAACGCGGCGTCCAGGTGGCGGACGTCCGGCGGACGGAGGACCACTTCGCCGAGCAGGCGGGTCAGCGGCATCGACTCGATCGAGATGGCGCGCCGCTGCCGGTCGAGGGCGGCACGGGCCACCCATCCACCGCGACCGATCAGGTCGGCGACGACGTCGCCGGGACCGGTGTGGGCATCGATCCGCGCCGTCAGCAGGCTCATCGACGGCACCGGCGCGATCCGTTCGAACGCGGGCAGCGACAGGCCCGGATCGGACCGCGAAGACCCTGCTCGAGTGGTCATGGTCGGCTGATGCTAGCCCACGTCCGCCGGACCTGACCGTACCGGCCGTGTCGGACGTGGTCGCCGGGCGTCGCGACCGACGCCCCGGTCGACCGCCGGTCTACGCCTCGTCGAGCTCGTCGGGCTCGTCCTCGAACGCCTCGTCCGTGGTCGCCTCGGGCGGCAGGACGCGATCGAGGTCCTCGATCTCCTCGTCCTCCTCGTCATCCTCGAGGTCCTCCTCGAGCTCGGCGTCCTCGCGGACCAGCGTGCCCTTGGTGTACGGCCGCAGGTCGGTCAGCTTGGCGGCCGTCGGGAAGCTCACCTTCCCGTAGTTGGAGGGGTCCTGGAAGATCTCGCGGATGATGAGCCGGACGTCCTTGTCGCCGAGGCTCGTGACCCCCGCCGCGTACTTGTTGCCGTCGGCGATGAGCTTGAGCAGCCGGGCCGCGACGCGCGGCTCCACGATCCCGATGCGCATCCCGTTGCTGAACGCGATCAGGCGATTGCCCTGCGGGGTCAGTTCGACGTAATCGCCAGGGTTGACCTGGGCCAGCTCCTTGGGCGTGGCGAGATCGGTGAGGAAAGCGAACCCGGTCTTGCCGGTCTCCTCGACGAAGATGCTGACCGGGGCCTTGCTGCCCTCCTGGGCGGGGACCGTCTTCTCGCCCGCGGCGTGGAGCAGGACCTTGAGCCGGTCGATGTTGCGCTCGGCGATGCGGTTCGTCGGGTCCAGCGCGAGCGCCGTCTGGTAATGCTCGCGGGCCTCGCCCAGCAGGCCCTGCTCCCAGAGGGCCTTGGCCAGCCGATTCTCGGCCTCGGCGTCAGGCCCGAGCTCGAGCAGCTTGCGGTTCGTCGCGGCGGCGTCGACCCACTGCGCGGCGGCCGCCTGTGCGATGGCCTGCTCGGCCAGCTGGCGCTTGGTGCGGGTCAGGTTCGCGGGGCTCTGGGGCTGGGTATCGACGTCGGGGAAGGTCACTGGCGGGTCGTCCTTTCGGGGCGCGCGGCGGTGCGGGCGGGCTTGGGTCCTCGGGTGGTCCGGGGGTCGGGCGGCGGCGTGCCCGGTCGCAGTGCGAGCATCGCTTTCTAGCACCGCATGGCCGTGCCGTCAAACGACCGGGTGCACCCGGCCCGGGCTTACGGCCGGAGCAGGAGGTTCCAGGCGACCACGACGATGCCGAGGCCCGCGAGCAATGCCGTCTGCCAGATCCACCGGGCGTCGCGCCGACGGGCCGGCGTCGCGGCGTGGAAGGCATCCCAGAGGTAGAACGCCAGGGTCAGCAGCGCCGGTCCCATGAGCCGCGGGATCTCCATGGCCCGCAACGCCGCCGCGCCGATCGCGATCGCCGCCGCGTAGGTCGCTGCCGACCAGAGCGCGTCGCGCAGCGTGGTCACCCGGAGGGCCGCGGCCCGGTACCCGAGCAGGAACGCGATCACGGCATCGCCGGCGGCGAGCGCGAGCAGGTCACGCTCGGGCAGCGGCCCGCCGGAGGCGCCGCTGGATCCGGGTTGGACGAGCCCGCCCGGGACGGTCGCCGCCACGCCGACGAACCCGAGGAACGCGACGATCAGGGTCGTGACGAGGACTGCCGTTCGGCCATCCTCGCCCAGGTCGTCGTGGGCGGAGAGAATCCGGGCCTCGAGCGCCAGCGTCCGGCCCACGATGAGGCCCGTGACGATGAGGGCGGGAACGAGCCAGAGCCCGAAGGGCACGAGGCGGATGGCGCCCACGCACGCGACCGCGGCCACGGCGGGCAGGATCAGCGACTCGATCGGCACGCCGAGCCCGCCACCGTCCGCCCTGGCCGACTCGTCGCCTAGCACCTGGAGCGTGCCGAGCAGCATCGCACCCAGCAGGAAGATCGCGACGAACCAGACCCCGGGCGGCTCGACGAGCCGGGACAGGCCAACGATGGTCACCGCGGCGAGCGTCAGATCGCGTCGGCCGCGTCGATCGTCCGCCACCGCGAGCGGTCGCCAGGACGTCACGATCGTCCCGCCTTCGCGCCCACCCAGGCCAGGAGGTCCGCGCGAGATCTCGTGTTCAGCACGACCGACGGCTCGACCCACGCGCGCCGCGCCTGGCTGATCCCCCAGCGCAGATAGTCGAGTTCGGTCGTCTTGTGGGCGTCCGAATCGATGGACAGGATGCAGCCGACCTCGACCGCCCGCCGCGCTCGTTCGACCGCCAGATCGAGTCGATGCGGCGACCCGTTCATCTCGAGGGCCGTCCCGGTGCGTGCCGCCTCCTCGTACACGATGTCCCAATCGAGGTCCAGGTCGTCGCGTCCACCGATCATCCGCCCGGAGGGATGGGCGATCACGTCGACATGCGGCGATCGGATCGCATTGAGCGTCCGCTGCGTCAGCTCCGCGCGGGTCTGCCGGCGCGACACGTGGACCGAGGCGACCACGAGGTCGAAGCGGGCGAGCAGGTCGTCGTCGTAATCGAGCGTCCCGTCCGCGCGGATCTCGAGTTCGCAGCCGTGGAGGAGGCGGAACCCCTCGGGCGGGGTCTCCGCTGGGGCGGTCCCCGCGGCCTCCTCGGCCGCATAGCGCGCGTTGAGGTCGGCGATGATGACCCGCTGCTCCTCCACCCGTTCGGGCGTCAGGCCGCGGGCGATCGCGAGCGATCGCGAATGGTCGGTCAGGACCTGGTAGGCGTGGCCGCGTCGGCGCGCGGCGTCGGCCATGACCTCGATCGGATGGACGCCGTCGGACCATTCCGAATGGCTATGCAGGTCGCCCTGCAGGTCATCGAGGGTCACCAGTCTCGGCAGGGTGCCGGCCAGCGCCGCCTCGATCTCGCCGGCGTCCTCGCGCAGCTCGGGTTCGATGAACGGAAGGCCGAGGAAGGCGTACGCCTCCGCTTCGGTCGAGAACGTGCGCAGTTCGGCGGCGTCGCCGGTGAGCGGTTCGCCGTCGTCACCGATCCGAAGGAACCCCTTTTCGGAGAGCGACCACCCCAGATCCCGAGCCCTGGCCCGCAGGCGGACGTTGTGCTCCTTGGAGCCGGTGAAGTGGATCCGGTACGTGCCCGCCTCGCCCGGCGGCATGATCATCAGGTCCACCTGCGGCCCGCGAAGCAGCCTGACGGCGGCCTTGTAGGAACCCTTGTTGACGACGTGGTCCACGACGCCGAGGGTGGTGAACCGCTCGATGAGCGCCGCGCCGTCATCGGTCTCGGCGAGGATGTCCAGGTCGCCGATCGATTCGCGCCGTCGTCGCAGCGACCCGGCCGACTCCAGGCCGCGCAGACCCGGGGTCTCCGCGATGGCCTCCATGACGCCGGTCACGATCGCCTCGGCGCGATCGAGCAGCATCCGCTGGGGCGTCGACTCGAGGCGCTCGATGCCCTCGAGGATGAGCTGCTCGGTCCGCGTGGACAGGCCACGCAAGCTGCTCAGCGTGCCCGCCTCGGCGGCGCGCCGCAGGTCCTCCATCGTCTCGATGCCGAGTTCGCCATAGATCTGGCGGACGGTCTTCGGACCGAGACCCGGGATGCGCAGCAGGTCGACCAGGCCCGGCGGCACCTCGGCTGCGAGGCGGTCGTAGAACGCGAGCTGCCCGGTCGTCGCGAGCTCGGCGATCTTGTCGCCGATCGCCGGTCCCACGCCGGGGATCCGAGGCGGGTTGCCGGCCCGGTACGCGGCGACGAGGTCCACCGGGCTGCGACCGATCGCGTCGGCCGCGCGGTGGTAGGCGACCGTCTTGAAGACGAGCTCGCCCTTGATCTCGAGCATGTCGCCGATGTCGTGGAAGATGCGCGCGAGATCGCCGTTGGTCAGCTCGCGGGGCGCAGTGGTCGCGTCGTCGGCGAGGGCGTCGATATCGGTGTCGGCGGGGAGATGCGTGACAGGGATCTCGGGCACGTCGCTGAGGGTACCCCGTCAGGCCCAGGCTACGCGGCCACCACCCGGTCGCGGCCCGCCCGTTTGGCCCGATAGAGCGCCCGGTCGGCCGTCGCGATGAGGTCCTCGATGGACTCGTCGGGTCCGGTCGCGACGGCGACCCCCACCGACACGCTGACGCCACGGACCCCGAGACGACGCAGGTCCAACGCACGGACCGCCGTCCGGATGCGCTCCCCGACGTCCACGGCCACGCCGGGGTCCGGATTCCGCAGCAGGACGACGAACTCCTCCCCACCGAACCGCGCCGGGACGTCGTCCTCGCGGACCGCCGACACGATGGCGCCGGCCACGGCCCGCAGGACGTCGTCGCCGGTGGCGTGTCCATGCGTGTCGTTGAGGACCTTGAACTTGTCGATGTCGACCATGAGGATCCCGACCGCGTCACCGGCCCGCCGGCGGCGGGCCAGGAGCGAGACGAACTCGTCGAAGTAGCGCCGGTTCGGCAACCCGGTCAGGGCGTCCGTGGCCGCCCGCGCCTCCGCGTCCCGGTGCGAGTACGCCCGGGCGAGCGATGCGGACGCCTCCTGTGCGGCGCCGCCGAGGATGCGTCGGGTCGCCTCCGGCCATGGTCGCTCCGATCGCCGCGAAAGCACGATCGCACCGACCACCGCATCACCGACGGTGAGCGGGGCGGCCAGGGCATTCGTGAGGCCGTAGACCGTCCGCACGCGGCGGGCGATCCGATCGGCCAGCCCGGACGCCACCGTCCGGGCGTCGGCGTATCCGGCAGGAAGCGGGTCCTCGAGGTCCGCGATCGGCAGCAGCGTCACCGAATCCGGAATCCCCACGCGCGAGCTGACGAGTCGCGCCTCCAGCACGCGCGTGTCCGGCCGACGACGGACCACGACGATGTGATCGGCAGCCGTGGCGTGACCGAGTTCCTCGACGATGGCGTCGACGATCGCGTCCGCCGAGACCGAGCGCGACAACCCGGACAGGATGCGCGCGAACGATTCGACCTCGGCGCGCTGGCGGGCATCCAGGCCCGCGACGGCGACCGCATGCGTGATGGCCGCGCCACCCGCGACGGCGATGAGCACCAGCAGCACCCAATCGAGCGCCGTGGCATCGGATGTGAGGACCCGCGCGAGCGCGACGACGATCAGCAGGACGAAGGAGCCGGCGAAGACGAGCCAGGACCGGCGGATCCGGCGATCCGACGGGTCCACGGGGCGCGATCGGCGCTTGGGTGGTTCGCTCACGTCGGGAATACAGGATGCGGGTCCGGGACCGTCCCGTCCACACCCGCGACCCGTACGGATGGCGGATCGGCCGTAGTACTTCCGTACGGGCCGGGCGCGCGTCAGGCGGCGTCGCCTCCCACGGCCGTCGCCGCGCCGTGCCCGCCCGCCCGCTTCACCGCATAGAGCGCCGCGTCCGCCGCCGCGATCAGCTCGGTCGCCGTTCGCCCGTCAGCGGGGTACGTGGCGACGCCGATGGACGCGGCGATCGGCACCGGCCCCCGCTGCTCGCCCACGAACGGGTGGTCGCGGAACGCCTCGACGATGCGTTCGGCCGTGTGTCGTGCGTCGTCGGCGTCGGTCTCGGGGAGGATGACCGCGAACTCGTCTCCGCCGTAGCGGGCGCCGACATCGGAGAGCCGTAGCGTGGAGCGGATGAGCTCCGCGGCGAACGTGAGGACGCGATCGCCGAACTGGTGGCCGAACGTGTCGTTCACGAGCTTGAAGTCGTCGAGGTCCAGCATCAGCACGCTCAAGGGTCGCCGGGCGCGCTGCGCGCGGACGACCTCCTCGCCGAGGCGCTCGTGGAGGAACCGGTGGTTGAAGAATCCGGTCAGCGGGTCGCGGTCGGCGAGCTTGCGGGCGTCCTCGTACAGACGCGCATTCTCGAGCGCCATCGCCGCCTCGTTGGCCATCGTGCGTGCGAGCTCGAGGCGCTCGTCGGTCCACGTGACGAACGTGCGCGAGAACAGCTCGACGAGGCCGATCGACTGGCCCTTGGCGACCAGCGGCAGCATCACGAGCATCCGATTCCCGTCGCGCGTGAGCAGCGCGACTTCGGCCGGGTCGGCTTCGGGGTCCTCGGTATCGATGATCACGGTGTCCTGGCGCTCGAGCGTGCGCAGCGTCTCGGGGAAGCCCGAGACCAGGAAGAACGGCTCCATCTCGTCGTTGCGCAGGGGCGGCCAGTACCCGAGCGACTCGACCCGTCCGGACGGGCGGTCCCAGTAACTGATCGCGCATTCGTCGACCGTCATGGCATTGGCCAGATGGCGGGCCATCAGGTTGGCGACCTGCCTGGGGTCCAGGCTCTCGGACAGCTCGCCGCTCATGTCGAGGAGGCGCCGCAGCTCGCGGGCGAGATCCTGGCTACGGGCGAGGAGCCGCGCGGATTCGACCGCCGTGGCGGCCTGGTCGGCGAGGATCGTCAACACCCGCAGGTCGACGTCGTCGAAACCATCGAGGCCGAGCTTGGAGAGCGTGATGACCCCGACCGTGATCCCGTCGTAGCGCATCGGCACCACGAGCATCGATTCGTCGACGTCGTCGGTGCCTGCGATCGTCTGGCCGCGCGGGTCGCCGTTCGCATCGTTGATGAGCAACGGTTCGCCGTGCAGGGCGACCCAGCCGGTGAACCCCTCTCCGAGGCGACAGCGCAGGAGTTCGAGGTCCACCTGTTCGTAGGCGCCCACGCGACCCTCGAAGGCGATCGGGACGACCTGGTCCGGCGGCTCGACCAGATACACGCGGGCGTTGTGGTAGTCGATGATCCGGCGGGTCTCCTCCACGACGGTCCGGCCGACCGCCTGGAGCGAGGGCGCACGGCTCAGCCGGCTCGAGGCCGCCTGCAGTGCGGCCAGCTGGCCGGCACGCGCCTCCGTCTCCGCGAAGAGCTCGGCGTTGGTCAGGGCGATCCCGGCATGGGTGGCCAGCGTGGTGAGGAAGACGACGTCGCCGCCGGTCCACGCCCGCGGCTCGGTCGAGACCGCGGTCAAGGCGCCGATGACCCGGTCGTGGTGCACCAGCGGCGCGACGAGGTCGCTCCCGACGGCGGCGGCACGGCCGGTCCGGAGCAGCTCACCCACCCAGCCCTCGCTCACGTCGAGCACGGGCAGGGCGCGCGCGGCCCGTCCGGGAAGGCCAGCCCAGGCGGCGACCACCAGCTGGTCGTCCTTGAGGACCCGGATCGTCACGTAATCCACGCGCAAGGCCCGGCGGGTCTCTTCGACGATCGTCCGGAAGAGGTCCTCCCGGTCGTGCGATGCAGCGAGGCGTTCCGCGATCCCGAGGACCGAGTCGAGCCGCTGGGCGAGCTCCGCTTCCACCGTGAGGTGGGCAGCGCCGGTCGCGTTCGCGTGGTCGGGTTCGACCTGGGCGGTCGAGGGGCGGAGCGCGACGGCCGGTTCGTGGTGGTGATCGATGCCGGCCGCGTCCGGGATCTGCGCGATGTCGGTCGCGTCGACGTCATCGGTCGCGCCGAACAGCCGTCGCCAGACCGACGGCCGCGTCGCGATCGGATCGTCAGGTTCGGCGCGCGCGCTCATACGGGCCTCATCGTCGCACCGAGCTCGACGCCGGACGCCGCATCAACCGTACGGGGCCCACCCGTCCGGAGGTACCGCCGCCTTGGGCCCGCCATCCGTACCGCGAGGCGCCATGGCGGGTACGATTCGGGCGATGCCGATCAGCCGAGCCTCCCGCCGTCGCGGTGTCGTCATCGCCTGGATGCCGGTCAGCCAGCGCAGTTCGACCATCGCCGAGCGTCTTGGGTACGACCTGGTCCTCATCGACCGGTCCGGCTTCCGTCGTGCGTGGACGGCGCCGCTCGTCTACCCCGTGTCGGCGTTCCGGACCATCGCCGCCCTGGTCCGGCTTCGCCCGCGCGCCGCGATCGTGGCCGTCCCGCCGTTCGTTGCGCCCCTCGTCGCACTCCCGTTCCTGCTCGTCCTGCGCGCACGGCTCGCGATCGACGTCCACAGCGGCGCGGTGCTCGACCGACGCTGGCGTTGGTCGCTGGGCATCCTGGGCTGGGTCGGCCGGCGTTCCGTGGCGGCGATCGTGACCCTGCCGTCGCTCGAAGCCCCGTTCCGGTCCCGTGGCGTCACCACGATGGTGATCCCCGATCCATTGCCCGATCTCGTCGTGCAGCAGTCGTCGGCGCCATCGGACCTCGACGTCGGTGGACGTCCACTCGTCGTCGCCGTCTGTGGCTGGGGCCTCGATGAGCCGATCGAAGCCCTGGTGGACTCGGCGACCGACCGGCCCTGGGGCCTCGTGCTGACGGGCCGGGTGCGACGCGAGCTCGATCCGCCGCCCAACGTGACCCTCGCGGGGTTCCTCGATGACGAGGCCTACGTTCGGCTCCTGGCCGCGGCCGATGCCGTGGTCGTGCTGACCGAGCGCGACGACACGCTGCTGTCGGGCGCCTGGGAGGCGATCGCCCTCGAGCGACCGCTCGTCCTGTCGGGGACGACGGCGCTCCGGACGACGTTCGGGGACGGGATCGCCTACGTGGATCCGCATGCGGCGTCGATCGCCGCGGGTATCGAGGCGGTGCTGGCCGATCCGGACGCCGCCACGTCGGTGGCCCGCCTGCGCACGCGCTTTGCGAGGGAGAACGACGAGGCGCTCGCGGCCTTGGCCTCGCGGCTGGAACCGGGCGACCGGTCCTGACCCGCCCGGACCACCCTCCTCAGGCAGCCGGAGGGATCACTTCCAGCGCGCTCCCGCGGGCGTGCCACCGGAGCCGGCGCGGTACAGCGGGGAGCCGCTGTCGATCGTCAGGAAGGACGCGGACGCGGGGTTCGTGGAGAGGAACGACGGGGCGGTCGTCGAGCTGCCGGTCGACCAGCTCACGGACCCCTTCGAGCGACCGAGCGCCATCCCCGACGCGTGCGAGTAGGTGGCCGTCGCCGACGCGCCACTCCCGGCGTAGACCGCGTACCCCTTGCCCTTGTTGAAGATGACGTTCTGGAGCGTCACCTTCGTCCCGGAGCCCAGCAGGTAGATCGCGCTGTGGTACCCGGTGCCGGAACCGCCCACCGTGTCGTAGATCGTCTCGTTCTTGAACGTCTTGTTCCTCGTCGGGGTCGGCGCGTAGATGGCGTTGCCGTTGTTCCGGTAGGTGTTCCGGTAGAACGTGACCGCGCCGCTGCCGTCCGCCCCGGACTTCCCGTCCCACAGGACGACGCCCCGGTAGTTGGAGTCGAAGTAGTTGCGCTCGATCCGGTTGCCGGTGAGGGCCTTGCCCGAGCTGTCGTACTGGTAGAGCATCAGGCCGCGGCCCATCCCCCGGATCGTGTTCGAGCGGATCATGTTGTGGTGGGTGCCCTGCTCGATATCGATCCCCTGGGTCTCGCCCCCGTAGCTCGCGACCCACTTGGGGACACCGACGCCGTTCGTGAAGGTCGAGTACTCCACCGTGTTGTAGCCGGTCGAGGAGCCGGAGATCTTGATGCCCTGGCCCGGATGCTCGACGGCGTAGGCCTTGCTCACGACGTTGCGCACGGCGCCGCGATCGAGCTTGATCAGCTGGAGCCCGTTCCGCTTGCCCGACACCCCCGAGAAGGTCATGTCGTCGCCTTCGCTGTACAGCCCGAGCACGAAGTTGTACGACAGCTCGACATCCTTGACGGTGCCGTGGTGCGTCCCCGCGTAGAACGAGATCGCCCCGGCCGTGTGGATGATGCGCAAGTCACGCAGCGTCACGTACGACGAGTCGTTGTTGACGGCGATGCCCATGTGATGGGGCACCGAGATCAGGTGCTTGTTCGGGTCCTTGTCCACGGACCCGCCACCCCACACACCGAGGTGGACGTGCAGGTACTTGCCGTCCCAGTACTGCGACCCGGGCGTCGCCTGCAGCGTGGCAAGGCTCGGCTTGTCGGACGGCCGCCGGAGCTGGTTCACCCCGTCCATGAACACGATGTCGAAGCGCGATGACCGTCGCGACGACTCATACCCAAGGATCGGCGTCGTCCACGGGATCCGCCAGACGTTCGGGTAGCGGGCGGCGTCCGGTCGCTTCCATGCCGTGGATCCGGGCTTGCTCACGATCTTGGCGCCGCTGATCGTGGGGCGCACGAACGTACCGCTAGGGGGTCGGTAGCCCTCGATGATGACCGGTGACGAGGCGCTCCCGAACATGGAGTACGGCCGCGAAAGGCTCTCGTAATAGGTGAACCCTTCGTAGCCGACGATCGAGATCGTCGCCCCGCCGTCGCGGACATCCTGGAGCCCGAGGGCGTGTTCCAGGGTCCGGAACGCGGTCGCCAGACTCGTGCCGGACCGACTGTCATTGCCCGTCTTGCCGTCCACGTAGTAGCGCGAGCCGGCGGCGCCCACCGGGGCGACCCAGACCAGCGTCGAGAGCAGCATCCCCACCATGACGGCGGCCGCGAGACCGGTCCGTGACGGTCGCGACGGACGCCGAGGGCCGGCGATCGCGGGGCGCGTCGGGGGCAACAGCATGGTGCCAGTTAAGCACGGTACGCGGAATCGCGGCCATGAGACAGAGGTCCCGGCGCCATCCTAGGCCCGGGTGCACGGAGGCACCGGGATGACGAAACGGCGGACGGCCGGTACCCTTCGCCTTCGAATGACGGCCACCCTGCAGCGGAACTGACCCACGACCGTGTCGTCGATCCCGCACCGACCATCGCTGGCCGCCTCGGCCTGGTGGGCAGCTCCCGCCGCCGTCGTCCTCACGGTCGTCGCCATCGCCCTCGTGTTCGCGATGATCAGCCGGAGCATGGAACCGGAAGTCCTGGGCGGGACCGGCTCATTCGAGGATCCGGCCCTGCCAGGGTGGACGGTCGGACCCGGTGGATCGGTCGTCGTTGGTGACGCCGTCGATGGGACGCGGGTCCTCCGAATCACCGGCGATGGGGTCGCGTCCTACCCGGGCGCGGTGTCGCCGCTCTTCGCCGACATCGAGCCGGGTCAGTCGTTCCAGCTGACCGCATCCGGTCGTCGTCTCTCGGGCGTCGCGAATGGCGTGTGCCGGGTCGACACCATGCGCGACGGCGCGGTCGTGACCGCCGGCGCGGCGTCGACCTCGTTCACCACGTCGGGCGCCTTCGTCGAGGGGTCGGACTCGCTGACGATCCCCGAGGACGGCTCCGTCGACGCGCTCCGGGTCCTGTGCTTCATCGGCGCGTCGGCACCCTCGGCGGCGGAATCATGGGAGTTCGACGCGGTGACCCTCGTGGGCTACGCGTCGAGCGGCGCCGACATGCGCGAGGGTCCGCCGCTGGGCCTGGCGCTCATGGTCGCGGCCGGTGTCGTGTTGTTCGGACTGCTGGTCGTGCGCCTTCGTCGACGACCCTCGGTCGTCATCGGACTGCTGGGGCTGTGGTTCGCCGCGCAGAACGTGGTCGCCGCCCTGGCCGCGCCGCACGCCCCGACCTGGGTGGTCGTGGGGATCATCGTGGCCAAGGAGGTCATGTATGTCGCCATCTTCGCCATCGGGGTGGGGATCGTGGCCTACACGGCGGCGCGCCGACGCCTGTCCATCCGACAGGCGATGGGGCTGCTCCAGCCCGTGGACTGGCTGGCCATCGCCTTCGTCCTGCTCGTCGGTGTCGCCTTCCTGCTGAGTGGCGAGCCGCTGTCGAGCCGCCTCATCAACGCCCGGCGACTGGCAAGCCTGCCGATCCTGTACCTGGCCGGTCGAGCGCTCCTGGCGAACCGGTTCGAGTTCTCGCGTGCCGCCCGGATGCTCATCGGCATCGCGGTCGTCGTGTCCCTCCTCGGCTTCGTCGAACTGCTGGCGCTGGGCAATGAGTTCTGGCGCGGGACCGTGCGCATCCTCGAGCTGCAGGGCGAGACGATCTCCGGGGGGATCCAGTCCGCGCTGCAACACGCGCGCGACGGCCTGCCGCTCAACTGGTGGTCGCACCTGGTCATCCGGCTCCGTCGCCTCGTGTCCACCTTCCTCGAACCCACCACACTGTCGATCTTCCTGGCGCTCACGATCACGCTGGCGCCGTTCGTGCTGGTCCGCCGTCCTGGTCCATCGGTCACGCTCCGCGGGCGTGGCGGGCGGCTCGTCGATCCACGGTCGATGCTCGGCGACATCCGGGGGTACCTGGGCCGATGGGACGCACCGGCCGCCGTTGCCGTCGGGGTGATGCTCGTGGCGATGGTCCTGACCGTGGGCAAGGGCGGCTGGATGATCCTGGCCACCGTCGCCTTCACCTGCTTCCTCTCGACGACCCGCCAGTCGATCGGCCGCCTCGTCGCGGTGGTCGCCGTCCTCGGCGTCGTGGCGCTGGCCATCGGCTCGGTGATCCCGGGGGTCGGCCCCAACATCAACGCCCACGTGGATGGCCTGATCACCGGGGCACTCCAGCTGCTCACCCATCCGCTCGGCAGCGGTCTGGGCTCGACCGGGTTCTGGGGGGCCAACCTGGACGTGGGCACCGACAGCACGGCCGGCGTGATCGCGAGCCAGCTCGGCTTGCCCGGGATCGTCATCTTCGTCGCGTGGGCCGCGCTGCTCGTGTACCGGATCCTGCCGGCGGGAACGGCCGAGGACGACCAGCGGCGCCGCGCCGATCCGGCCTTGCGGCGCGCGATCGCGGGAGCGCTGCTTGGCCTGTTCGGTCTCTCGTTGCTGAGCACGTCGGCGACCGGGCTCCTCGGCAGTGCGTTCTACCTGCTGCTCGGCGGCTGGATGGTCAGCCTCGCGACCCGGGACCGGTGGCCGCGCGGGGGCGACACGACCTAACGTCCGGGGAGGTCCCCCGCGAGTGCCCGCTCGACGATCCGGGCAGCGGCGGCACGCATCTCCGCCACCGCCGCGGTCCGGGCGGCCGCGGCGGTCGGGTCGCCCGGTTCGCGGGCCGCCGCGATCGCCGACCCGAGCGACGCGAGCGATCCCGGGTCGTCCACGGACACGACCGGCGTCCCGGTCCGGGCCGCCAGCGCCGCGACCTTGGGCTCGTATGCGATGGCGACGGCCGGCCGGTCGTCGATGAGGGCCGCCGCGAGCGCGTGGTACCGCATCGTCACGACGAGGTCGACCGTCGCGAGTCGATCGAGCAGCGCCGCCCAATCGATCGCGGCGTCCACCACCGTGACCTGCGATCCGGGCGGCAGCCGCTCCGCGAGCGCGCGCGCCGGCGCGACGTCGCGCGGGTAGTACAACGGCACGATCTCGATCCGCCACCCGGCCTGGGCGAGGGGCGCGATCGCGGCGGCGATGGCCTCGAGCAACGCGGCCTGCCGGGTGGCACCGCCGTCGGGATCCTTGATGAACCAATCGCGCAGGCTCACCAGCATCGTCGGCGCGCGAGTCGGATCCGTGGTGGGCGCAGGGGTTCCGTGACGGACCGCGGCGAAGACCGGGTCGGCGCCCAGCTCGACCTCGTCGATGCCCAGCGACGCGAGCATGGCGGCCGACCCCTCGTCGCGGACCGAGCGATACCGCGCGCTTCCGGCGACGCGGCGGATGAGCCAGCGACCGAATCGCGTGTAGAAGGGCCCGACGCCGACCCCCAGCAACGTCACCGGCGTGCGCGTGAGCCGGGCGACGAGGCAGGTGATGGCGAGGTCGACCGGGAGCCGCAGCCCTTCGTCCTTCAGGATCCCACCACCGCCCAGCACGACCCGGTCGGCCCCGGCGATGGCGGCGAGGTAGCGCCGGGCTCCACGCGGCGTCAACCACACCGCGCGGGCATCGCGACGCGGCCGCCTGGTGCCGATCCGCCAGACGCTGACCCCGATCCGGTCGGCGATCCGCTCGATCTCCTCCTGGATGGCGTCATCACCGAGGTTGTCCATCCCGTAGTAGCCGACGAGGAAGATCCGGGGGCGACGACCGGTCATGCCCGGCCGCTCGTTCGAGTCCGTCACGGCTCCGCTCGCGACGAGCCGGCCATCGCCGGCGCGGCCCGTGGCTGGATGGGTCGCACCGCGTCCGAGATGGCCAGCAGGGCGAGGGCCACGCCGGCGCCGAGCGCGATGGCCGCCGCCGCCCCGGTCCCGCCATACGCCGACGTCAGCACCACCTGGCCGACGACGGCCACGACGGCCCCGACCACGATGGCGCCCGCCGGCCGGCGGGATTCACCCAACCCGAACGACCACTGCGTGGCGACCGAGTACACGCCCATCACCGCCAGGGCCGTGGCCAGGGGCGTCAGGAAGGCCGTGGCCCCGGTGAAGTCGTCGGGGTAGACGAGCGCGACGAGCCAGGCGCCCAGGACCGCATAGGCCACGATGGCCAGGCACGAGGCGATGACTGTGGCGGCCAGGGCGACGGCCAGATCGCGGCGCTGGCGAGACGCCGCCGCCGCGATCCGCGGCATCAGCACGATGCCGATGGCGAACGGGACCAGGGTCATCGGCATCACGAGCGAGCGCGCCGCTGCATAGTCGGGCAGGTCTGCCGGGGCCAGGACGCCCACCGCGTAGGTGTCGAGCCCGAAGATCACGCCGAACGCGGTACCCGAGACCAAGGCCGGGATCGCGAACCGCGACATCTGCCCGACGACCGTGGCCCGGATGTCGCCGAGACCGGGCAGGATCGGCGTCGCGACCGGACCGCGGAGCTCGATCACCGCGATCGGGATCAGGTACACGAGCGCATAGAGCACCACCGCGCTCGTCACGGAGGCAAGGCCGAGTCCCGCGAGGACCACCAGGAGGACGAGCTGGGTGGCATTGGCCGCGATCCGGTACCCGACGAGCAGTCGGAACCGCCCCAGGCCGCGCAGGATCGCGAAGTAGTAGGCGTCGATCGTCAGGCCGACGACCACGACGGCGGTCAGCACGATCGACAGGCCCGCGTTCACGGCCAGGATGGCCCCGGCGACGATGCAGATCGCCAGCAGCGGCAACCCCCCGGCGATCGCCGCGCCGGTCACGGCCCGCGGCGTCCAGCGCGTGTCGGCGGCAGCGAGATAGCGGGTCAACGCGGTCGGGAAGCCGGTGAGCACCAGCTCCGCGACGAAGAAGCCGGTGCTGATGTACAGGAGGATGGCCGCGAATTCCGGCCGGTCGAGGACGCGACCGACCACGAGCGGGAAGAGGAACCCCAGGCCCCGGGCGACGGCATTGCCGACCGCCACGGTCGCAACGCTCGCCGCGGCGCCGCCCGCGGGTCGGGCGCCGACCCCCGCGGGTCCGGCGATCAGGCCCGCGTCGTCCTCGCTCACGAACGGCTGGGCGCAGCGGCGGCGCGGTGGGGTGCTGACACGGCGCGATTATCGCAGGCGGTAGCCGCCCGGCACGTGGGGCTGGCCCGACTGCTACCCTTCGGTCCGATGCACGCCACAGCAACCCAGCGGATCCTGGTGATCGGCGCCGGGTACGTTGGACTGGTCACGGCCGTCGGCCTCGCCTCGTTGGGCCACGACGTCGAGGTGGTCGAGACCCGGCCGGACCGACTCGATGCGCTGATGGCGGGTCGCGTGCCCATCTTCGAAGCCGGGCTGCAGGAGGCGTTCGATGCCGCGGTCGAGCGTGGCTGCCTGCGCGTGGCTGCGGCGCCGACCGGCCAGCCCGAGATGGTGATGGTCTGCGTCGGCACGCCGATCGGGTCGGACGGTCGCAGCGACCTCTCGCAGCTGCGGGCCGCGCTCCACGGCCTCCACGAGCTCCTCGCGGCGGACGCCCCCCTGGTGGTGCGCAGCACCCTGCCTCCCGGATCGACCCTGTTGGCGGTGGAGTGGGCCGGGATCCCCACGGCCCGCGTCCTGTCGAATCCGGAGTTCCTCCGCCAGGGCACCGCGCTGGAAGACTTCATGAACCCGACCCGGATCGTCGTGGGCCATTTCCCCGATGCCGACCCATCGACGATCGCACGGGTCGTGTCGGTCTACGACGGCCTCGATGCGCCCGTGCTGGTCATGGACGTCGCGGCGGCGGAGATCGCCAAGAACGGCGCCAATGCGTTCCTGGCGCTCAAGCTGTCCTTCGCCAACGAGATCGCGTCGATCGCCGAGGAGTTCGGAACGGACGTGGACGCCGTGCTCGAGGGCATCGCGCTGGATCCGCGGATCGGCGGGTTGTACATGCGCCCGGGCCTTGGCTTCGGTGGGAGCTGCCTGCCCAAGGAGCTTCGGGCCCTCGCGGTATCCGGTATGGGTCGCGGCTTGCCGATGCTGGTGACCAACGCGGCGTCGGAGGCGAACGCGGCGCAACAGGCCCGTTTCACCGGACGGATCGCCCGGATCGCCGGGGGAGTGCAGGGCAAGACCGTCGGCCTGCTCGGGGTCGCCTTCAAGGCCCACACGGACGACGTCCGCTACTCACCGCCGCTGGCCGTCGCGCGTGGCCTCCTGGAGCGGGGAGCGACCGTGGTCGCCCACGATCCGCAGGCGGCGGCCAACGCCCGGCGCGAAGTCCCGGAGCTGCGCTTCGTGGACGATCCGGCCGCGGCGCTGCGCGACGCCAGCGTCGCCGTCATCGGGACCGAATGGCCGCTCTACCGGGACCTGGACTGGGCCGCGATCCACCCGACGATGCGGACGCCGACGATCATCGACGGCCGGCGCCTGCTCGACGGCGACCTGCTGCGCCGACTCGGGTTCCGCTACGAGGCGGTCGGCACGGCGTCCCGGGCATGACCGATCCCCGCCCGCCCCGCGTCGTCGTCCTCGTCGAGAATCTGCCGGTGCCGATGGATCGGCGCACCTGGCAGGAAGCGAAGGCGCTCGCGGATGCCGGGTGGGACGTGACCGTCATCGGACCACGGGGCGCCGGCGAGATGCGCCGCCTGCGCGATCGGATCGACGGCATCGAGGTGCTGCGCTACCCGCAACGGGCGGCGTCGGGTCTCGCCGGCTACCTCGCCGAGTACCTGCCCTCGATGCTGTTCACCGCGGGGTGGCTGGCCTGGACGCGGCGGCGGGGCAGGATCGCGGTCATCCACGGGTGCAATCCCCCGGATCTCTTCTGGGCCTTCGGCGTGCTGGCACGGCCGGACGGCACCGCCTACGTGTTCGACCAGCACGACGCCAACCCCGAGCTCAGTCGCACGAAGTTCGGCGAGGGTGGGATCCGTGGGCGCCTGCTCCACCGCCTGACCCTGGCCATGGAGCGCGCGTCCTACCGGGCGGCCGCGCTCGTGCTCGCACCGAACGACTCGTACGCAGACATCGCCCGCGGTCGGGGCCGGGTTCCCAGCGAACGCGTCGTCGTGGTCCGGAACTCGCCGGACGTCGGCTCCTACCGGGCGCTCGCGGCGGGCATCACGCCCAGCGACCTGCGCGTCGGGTACGTCGGGGTCATGGGATCGCAGGACGACATCGAGACCCTGGTGACCGCGTGGCGGACGGTCGTCGATCAGCCCGACCTTGGGGCTGCGGTCCTGGAACTCATCGGCGACGGCGAGGCCAGGCCGGCGCTCGAGGCGCAGGTGGACCGGCTGGGGCTGCGCGCGAACGTGCGCTTCCACGGCTATCTCGGTCCGGCGGAGTTCGTCCCGATCCTGGCCGCGTGCCAGTTCACCGTCAGCCCGGACCCGCCCACGCCATTCAACGACGTCTCGACGATGGTCAAGGTCCTCGACTCGCTCGCGATCGGCCGCCCGGTCGTGGCCTTCGACCTCCGCGAGACCACCCGTCTCGTGGGCGACGGTGGCGTCATCCTCGGGGAGGCCTCCGCGGCTTCGCTGTCGGCGACCATCATCGACCTGCTTCGACGGCCCGATGAGGTGGGTCGCCTTGCCGAATCGGCCAGCAAGCGGCCAGAGACGCTGCGGATGGGTTGGGTGCATTCCGCGGAGACGCTGATCGCGGCGTACGATCGGCTCCGGCCATGACCCGGCACCGGATGACCCGCGTATGATGGGCGACGCCTCGCTGGCGATCCCCGACAGAGGTGGGCTTCGATGATCCGCCGACACCTCACCGCGCTCAAGCTTGGCCTGCTCGCCGTGGATGCGGCCAGTGCCCTCGCCGTCTTCGTGGCGGTCTCGTGGATCCGGCTGGGGAGCGACTGGCGGAACGACTGGCGCATCGTCGGCGTGGATCCGATCGCCCTGGCCATCCTGTGGGCGATCGTCTGGGTCTCCGCCCTGTGGCTGATGGACCTCTACCGGCTTCGCGCCCGGTGGTCCATCCGCAGCGAGGCTCGGGCGGTCCTCCAGGCGGGGATGCTGATCGCCGTCGCGACGTTCAGCGCCCTCTTCCTGTTCAAGCTCCCCGATGTCAGCCGGCTCCTGCTCCTGCTCCTGTTCGTCTCCCAGACGCTGGTCACCCTCGGCCTGCGGCTGTCCATCCGCTGGACGCTGCGCCGACTCCGCGACCGCGGCTACAACACGCGGTACCTGCTGGTCGTCGGGACGGGCACGGCCGCCCGTCGCTTCGCCGATCGCGTGGAGCGCCACCGCGCGTTGGGCCTGCGCGTGATCGGCCACCTCTCGGCGGTCGGGGAGACGACGACGGCGGTCGGGCACCGCCCGGTCCTGGGCACTGTTGAGGACCTCGAGGAGATCTTCCACAGCCGAGTCGTCGACGAGGTCGCGATCTGCCTGCCGACCGAGCACGTCAAGCTCATCGAGCCCATCGCCCGCCTGTGCGAGGAGGAGGGCAAGATCGTCCGGATCCCGGTCTACGAGCTCGGACTGAGCCTGTCGGGGGCACACCTGGAGGAGTTCGACGGGATCCCCGTGCTGTCCCTCGTGTACGGCCCCGATCGCGCCATCTCGCTGGTCGTGAAACGCCTGCTCGACATCGGCCTCGGCGTCCTCGGTCTGGTCGTGCTCTCGCCCTTCTTCCTGATCGTCGCGGCCTGGATCATCGCCCTCGACGGACGGCCCGTCCTGTTCCGCCAGGACCGGGTCGGCCTGCATGGGCGGCCGTTCCGGGTGGTCAAGTTCCGGACGATGGTTCCCGACGCCGAAGAGCGGCTGGCCGATGTCGCCGAGCTCAACGAGATCAAGGGCCATGCGTTCAAGGTCACCGACGATCCCCGTCTCTCGAGGACCGGCCGGATCCTCCGAGCGACCAGCATCGACGAGCTCCCGCAACTGTGGAACGTGGTGCGTGGGGAGATGAGCCTGGTGGGACCGCGGCCGCCGCTGCCCAGCGAGGTGGAGGGGTACGACCTGTGGCACCGTCGGCGCTTGTCGATGAAGCCCGGGATCACCGGCCTCTGGCAGGTGGAGGCACGCCGCGACGAGGACTTCGATCGCTGGGTGGAGCTGGACCTGGCCTACATCGACCGCTGGTCCGTCTGGCTCGACCTCAAGATCATGGTCCGGACGATCCCGGCGATGCTGCAGGGCCGCTGACCGGCCGTTGCGGGCGTCGGCTCAGGGCGCGCTGGAGGCCGGCGTGCCGGCGGCGGGGGCCGCGGACTCGAGCGCCATGACCTCGTCGTAGTAGGCGCTCCCCTTCCCGAAGATCTCGACGGACAGCTCCTTGAGCTTGCTCATCACGAGCCGGATCTTGTAGACCCCGCCCGATTCGCTCGCCGGCACCCGCTCCGCGTAGGGTCGGGTGAGGACGACCTGGCGGACATCGTCGTTCTCGACATTCGACGCGATGGACACCATCTCGCCGATGCGCTCGGGCGGGAAGTTCGTGGAGATCGTGTCGCCCGCGATCTCGACCAGCTCGGGGATCTTGGGGACCATCTCCGCGGTGGTGAGCTTCTTGCGCAACGCGAGCAACACCTCCTGCTGGCGACGCGCTCGGTTGAAGTCGTTGTCGCCGGGGGTGTAGCGCGACCGCACGTAGGCGAGGGCCTCTTCGCCATTGAGCTTGTGCTTCCCTGGCGTCAGGAAGAACCCGCGGCGCCCGTCCATCCAGTCGTAGCGCTGATCCGCGATCTGGCGCTTGTTGTCGATCGTCACGCCGTCGACGGCATCGATCATCTTGCGGAACCCCGCAAGGTCGAGCGCCGCGTAGTAGTGGATCGGTGCGCCAAGGAGGAACCCGAGCTCCTTGATCAGGCTCGGGAAGGCGCCGTCGGGGAACTCCTTCGGATGGGTCTTGGCCCAATGCATGAAGCCGTTGATCTTGCCGGTGAACGTCCGGCCGTCGGTGAGCGGGAAGTTCGAGATGTCCCGCGGGAAGCTGACCATCGCCACATCCGACGTCACCGGGTCGACGCTCAGGACGAGGAGCGAGTCGGTCAGCTCCGTCTGGCGCGTCGCCTCGGTGTCCATCCCCGTGAGCAGGATGTTGATCCGTTCCCGCACGGTCTCCGGCGTCGCCAGCGGGGTCGCGAGATACTCATTGTCCGGGTCCTCGCTCGCGCCCGGGGCGGGCGACAGTGGCACGGATGTGGCATCGGGTCCGTTGTCGGCGACGAAGATCCGGCTGCCGGCATCGTAGAAGGCCCACGCGACGTACCCCGCCCAGGCATGCGTCACGACCACGATGAGACCCAGCGACAGCACCACCGCGGAACTCGTCCTCGTTCGCCGCATCCGTGGCCCACGCGAGGAATCGACGATGGCGATGAGGCGCCAGGCGCCCATCAGCAGGACCAGGATCAGGATCGTGAGCGCCGATTGCGGGGAGAGCAGCAGCGCCGCGACCCGTTCGAGGCCACCCAGCGCCTCGGTGGCGAGCGCGCCGACCGCCAGCAACGCCGGGATGGCGAAGAGCAACGCGGCGCGCGTCCGTCTGCCGTACCAGTGGCCCAGGCCCGGCCACAGGAACGACAGAAAGGCGGCAATCGCGGAAGACCGCGGCCGGGTCGACGACACCGTCCGCTCGTTGGCTCTCAAAGCGGCCGAAGTCTAGCACGCAAACCGGGCAACGCCCCTCGGCCGCCAGTGGCGCGGACCACGCCGCGCGGACCCGATCGATTGGCGGGCGCTAGTCCTTTACGGTGATCTTCGTTCCGGTCGGGACGACCTGGAAGAACGTGCGGCCGCGAACCAGCGGGATCTCCACCCCATCGGCGTCGTACACCCGGGTGGGCCCCGTGTCCGAGCGCTTGCGCCAGGTCCCCTTGACGAGGTGGCCTTCGTTGAAGACCCATGCCTTGCCCGAACCGAGCGTCGTGATGTCCGGCCGCGAGTGCCCGGGCTCGATCCGGGTATCGATGCGGAACTTCTGGAAGAGCACGACGACGTTGGTCGTCGTCACGCGCTTGTCGTCCGCGGGATCGATGTGCGGTTCACCATCGATGGAGCGCAGGTAGCGGTTCGTCTCACGGTCGTAGCGGTACGTGATGACGTTGGTCCGGTACGGGATCCGGATGGATTGGGACGCCCCCCGCTCGAAGAGCTCCGCGGGGTCCCGGAACGGACGTCGGTGGAGGTCCGCATCCATGGTCTTGGGGCCGCCGAGCTTCAGGGCCACGCGGCGAAGCTCCTTGGTGGAGGTGTAGGCGTTGTGCGGGGCCTTGCGACTCTTGATCCGGTGGTAGGCAGGGTTGCCGCGTCCCATGCCGTCCACGTCGGTGAACTGGGAGCGGTGCGTGGAGATATAGCGCCGCGTCCGTCGGTCGCCGCCGTAGTGGGCGAGGGCCGCCTCGACCTCCTGGGCCCATTGCACCATGTAGAACCTGGCGCTGCGCACCGGACCGATGTCGCCGGTGTCCCCTTCCCCGAACACCAGCATGTAGCGCGTCTCGTACCCGTCGGCCGTCGCCTGGTAGACGATGGACGCCCCATTGAATCCGGCCTGGGGTCGCGCCACCCGGTTGTCATCGAGCATCACCGCGAGCGGCAGTCGATTCGCGAGCTCGGGCGCCACGAGGACGCCCGTCAGGGCGGCCGGCACGAGGGACCCGTCCGGCGATGGCGACGGGGTGGGGATCCCCACCGGGATCGCCCCGACCGGTGTGGGCGACGGAACCGGCGTCGGGGACGGGGACGCGACGGCGACACCGCTCGGGGCCGGCGTGGAGATCGTCGGCGACCCGCACGACGCGGCGATGAGGGCGACGAGTGCGAGCGCGACGAGAGCGCGGGGGCCGGTGCGACCGGCTGGGGCTGGGCGGACGGTGCTTCGCGGGGATGGGATCATGGTGCCTCGGAGCGGATGTGGCCGGCGACGCCGGCCATGATGGACCCTGGCGACCCCACCGGACACCACCCGAAGGTACCGTTCCGGACCGGAGGCGCCACGTCCCGATGGATCACCGGCCGCGGTCGCCGGTGCCGAGCCCGGTCCGCGCGAGATCCGTGCCCTGGCTGCCGAACGCGCCGCTGATCGCCGACATGTCGGTGTAGATATAGACCTCGCCACCGCCCTCCAGGGCGGCCGTGGCGTTGATCGTGATGTTGGCCCCGGTCGCTGCGGGGAAGCTCAGCGTCGCGTTGCCCGATTCGAACCCGACGCTGTCGAGCGAGATGACCGTCCCTTCCGAGGTCAGGCCCGTGTTCGTGGTGATGTAGACGAAGACCTTGCACGGGCAGCCGGTCGCGTCGACGACTTCCGCGGTGAACGACACATCGGCCTTGACGAACTGCGTCCCGCCCGACGTCCCGCCCATGCGCAGCACGATCGAGTTCTGGGTCGCTTCGCTCGTCGTGAGCTGACTCGCGACGAGGTCCTGGGCGCCGGCGATCCGCGGCAGCGCCCGCTGGAGGAAGAGCGCCATCTGTTCGCGCGTCACGCCGGCGGTCGGGCAATACGTGGTCGCGGAGCAGCCGACCGTGATCCTGGCGTCCGCGACGGCCTCGATCGCCGCGTGCCCGGTCATCGAGGTCGGGACATCCGTGAAGAGATGGTTCGCGAGCGCCGTGGCCGGCAGGACCAGGGCCAGGGCCAGCACCCCCACGGTCGCGAGCCGAGCGCGCCGTCGACGCGGCAGCCGGGGGCGCGTGATCTCGACCGTGACCTTCATGGGACTGACCTCCGGGGATGTCGTGGCGTCGACGCGGGTGCTGCCGGGCTGGGTACCTGCTCGACGCAGATGGGACCTTGCAGACGCCTGGGTCACATCATGACGAGGCCGCCATCGACGGCCAGCACCTGGCCGGTGATGTACGCGGCGTCATCCGAGACCAGGAAGGCGACCGCGCTGGCGATCTCCTCCACGGTGCCGAACCGGCCCAGCGGCGTGCGGGCCGTGATCTCCTGCTGCAGGGGTTCGGGAAGGTCCTTGGTGAGCTCGGTCAGGACGAATCCGGGCGCCACGGCGTTGACGGTGATGCTGCGCGAGGCGAGTTCGCGGGCCGAGGCCTTGGTCAAGCCGATGAGCCCGGCCTTGGCCGAGCTGTAGTTCGCCTGGCCTGTCTGCCCCGCCTGCCCCGAGACCGAGGTGATGTTGACGATCCGGCCCGAGCGCGCCTTGAGCATCGGTCGCGTGACCGCCTTGGTCATCCAGAAGGCCCCGAACAGGTTCGTCTCGAGGACCTCGCGCCACGCCTCGGCACTCATCCGCATGATGAGGTCGTCGCGGGTGATCCCGGCGTTGTTCACGAGGATGTCGATGCGCCCGAAGGCCTCGAGGACGGCTTTCACGACGGCATCGGCGGCATCGGGGTCGGTCGCGTCGGCTTGGATCGCCATGGC
The DNA here is from genome assembly GCA_964451745.1 of uncultured Anaerolineaceae bacterium. GTDB lineage: Bacteria > Chloroflexota > Limnocylindria > Limnocylindrales > CSP1-4 > SPCO01. The sequence goes on from CAYVJP010000004.1 coordinate 31,261, forward strand.
GCGGCGGCCCAGGGCTTCCACATCGGCGACGGTCGCTGCGGCGGCCGTGGCATTGCCCTTGTAGCTGAACGCGACATCGGCGCCCTGGGTCGCGAGGCGCAGGACGATCGCCCGTCCGATCCCGCGCGACCCGCCGGTCACGAGGGCCACTTTGCCACTGAGATCGATCATGGGTTCATGCCTCCGCTAGGTCCCAGCCATCGAGCACGATGAAGGACTTGGTGACGGCGAGGAATCGCTCGTTCTCGAACCGGGCACCCGGGAACAGTCGTCGCATCTCGGACCCGGTGAGCAGCCGGATCGAGCGCACGTCCTCGAGGGCAGCCGCCCGGTCCGGGACGCGCTTGTGCCAGCCCAGATCGAAGTGCTGGAGGAGGAAGGCACGCACGCGGATCGGGAGGATGCCGAAGAACGGGAACAGGAAATGGGGCTCCAGGGGGAAGTACCGGTTGGGGGTCTGCAAGTAGACACGCCGACCGACGCGCCGCACCTCCGATGCCATCCGTGCCTGCAAGTCGGGTGTGGGCAGATGCTCCAGGACGGAGTTGGAGACGACGATATCGAAGGCGTCGTCCTCGTATGCCGACAGGTCGGCCGCGTCCCCGACCGTCGGCGTGATGTTGGCGTACGGCGAGGACTGGTCCACGAGGTTGAGCAGCACGACCTCGATCGCCGGGTCACCGGCGTATCCGAGGCGCTCCCAGAAGACGGTGGTCCCCCCGACGTCCAGGATCCGGACGGGGCGCGGCAGGCCATCCACGAGTTGTCGGAACCTGGCGAACCGGCGCTGGCGGAACCGGTCGGCGGCAGAGCCCGGGCGACGTCCGTCGGCCAGGCCACGCAGCCGGGCCGTCATCGACGATCCCCGTCAGGCGCGCCGCCCGTCGCGCTCGTCACGTGCACCGGCTCGCCCGGCACGACATCGTCGAGCGGGACAGTCACCGGACCGGGTTGCGCCATCAGATCCGCGAGCGCGGCGGGGATCGGATCGACCGAATCCCAATCCACGGGGAGCCGGACGTGCACGTCCTCGGGCCGTACGGCGGCATCACCGGCCGGGCCGCGCGCCGGATCCGCGGTCCACTCGATGGTGACGGCGCCGCTGGTGAACCCGGCACCGAATGCGACGATGACGATGTTGTCGCCGACCTGGACGCGACCCTCGTTCACCGCCTCGGCCAGGGCGATCGGCACGGATGCCGCTGACGTGTTGCCGTACCGGTCCAGGTTCACGTACATCCGCTCCATCGGCAGGTCCAGACCCTTGGCCACGGCCTCGATGATGCGGATGTTGGCCTGGTGCGGGATGAACAGGTCGATGTCCGACGGCTCGAGACCCGCCTTCTCGATCGAGGCGAGGGCGGTCGTCGCCAGCGTCCGC
>CAYVJP010000005.1:0-15424 GCA_964451745.1 uncultured Anaerolineaceae bacterium
CACGTTGCGATCGCTCGGCCGCGTCGTGGCGGGCGGCGGGCGGATCGGATCGGCGCTGCGGGGGGCCGTGGCATGACGGCCGCCACGACGATCGATGCGGCGCCGTGGGCCGTGGATCCGGCGACGGCGGCGTTCCTCGATGCCCTCGAGGCCGGCCGGATCCGCGCGGCCAGCCCGGACCCCGACGCGCCCGATGGCTGGCGCATCCACCCCGACGTCAAGGCGTCGATCCTCGCGGCCTTCGGCGACCGAACGACCCGCGACTGGTCCGCAGGACCGCTCACCTTCCGGGACCGGGCCGCGTTCCCGCCGCGCGACCTGGCGGGCGGGCCGTGGCGGATCGTGCCGGGCGGGACCGCGGTCCGCCGCGGGGCACACCTCGCGGACGGTGTCGTGGTCATGCCACCGAGCTATGTGAACGTCGGGGCGTGGGTCGGGGCCGGGACGATGGTGGATTCACACGTCCTCGTCGGGAGTTGTGCCCAGATCGGATCGGGTGTGCACCTGTCGGCCGGCGTCAGCATCGGCGGGGTCCTCGAGCCGCCCGGCGCCCGGCCGGTGATCGTGGAGGACGATGCGTTCGTCGGAGCCGGCAGCTCCCTGCTCGAGGGCGTCCTCGTGCGGCGCGGCGCGGTCATCGGCGCCGGCGTCGTCCTGACCGGCACCTCGCGGCTGTACGACCTGGTCCGGGACGAGGTGATCGCGGGGACCGGCGACGCGCCCCTCGTCGTCCCGGCCGGTGCCGTCGTGGTGCCGGGGACGCGCGCGCTCGACGGTCCGTTCGCCCGAGCGAACGGCCTGTCGGTCAGCGTCGCCTTGATCGTCAAGGATCGCGATCCGGGGACGTCGGCTCGGGTCGCGCTGGAGGGCGCGCTCCGATGAGCCCGGGCGGCATCGATGCGGCGGACCTCGCCGAGCGATTCGGGACGCCGCTGTACGTCTACGACCTCGAGGGCGTCGACCGGCAGGTCGACGCGTTGCGGGCGGCGCTACCGGCCAACGGGGAGCTCGCCTACGCGGTCAAGGCCAACCCGGCCCTTGCCATCGTCGCCCACGTGGGGCGGCTCGGTCTGGGGGCGGACGTGGCGTCCGGTGGCGAGCTCGCCACCGCGCTGCGGGCCGGGATCGCGCCCGAGCGCATCGTCATGACCGGGCCGGGCAAGCGGGACGTGGAGCTCGCGTCCGCCGTCCGTGTCGGGATCCGGGCGGTCACCGTGGAATCGCCCGGCGAGCTCGCTCGGCTCGAGGCGATCGCGCGGGCGGCGGGCGCACGCCAGGCCGTGATGCTGCGGGCATCGGTCCCCGGCAACGGCGGCCGGGAGCGCGTCCGGATGGTCGGCGACGGCGGCGCGGGCAAGTTCGGCATGGACGCCGCGGACCTCATGGACGCGGCGCGACACGCGAGCCGTTCAGCGCACCTCGACCTGGTGGGCCTGCATGCCTTCGGCGCCTCGAACGTGCTCGATGCCGGTGCGCTCGTCGCGCACGTGGCGGAGACCGCTCGTCGCGCGCGCGACCTTGCCGCCGTTACCGGGCTGCCGGTCGGGATCGTGGACATCGGCGGTGGCCTGGGGATCCCGTATGCGGATGACGAGCCGCCCCTGGATCTGGTCGCGCTCCGCCACGGTCTGTCGGAGGTCGTGGCCGCCTGGTCGGCGGATCCGCTGCTCGCGGAAGCCCGGTTGCTGATGGAGCCCGGCCGGTTCCTCGTCGGGGCGGTCGGGGTCTATCTCGCCCGCGTCGTCGACACCAAGACCGTGGGCGGCAAGGACGTCGCGATCCTCGACGGAGGGGTCCACCACGTCCTGCGACCGGCCCTCGTCGGCCAGCCGCATCGGGTGCGCCTGGTGCGCGCGTCGGGGGGTCCAGGGGGTCAGGTTCGGCCCGTCACGATCGCCGGCCCGCTCTGTTCGGGGCTGGATGTGCTCGCGGATGGGGCCATGGTGCCGGCCCCGGTCGTGGGTGATCTGGTCGCCGTCCTCGATGTCGGGGCCTACGGGTTCACCGAGTCGATGCCATTCTTCCTGTCGCACCCGATGCCCGCAGAGGTGGTCGTCAGAGCGGGCGCGGCCGCCCTCATCCGCCCGCGGCTGGACCCCGGGGAGTGGCTCGATCGCCAAGTGGTTCCCGATCTCGGGCTCGCGGGGTCGGCCGGCATGGCGAAGTCTTCACCATCCTGATGGCCGCATCATCACCCACGGTCAGTACGGTGGGAATCGACGGTCCCGATGCAGGACCACGCCCAGACCGAAGGACGCCCCACCAGATGCTTCGCGACGCCACCGCCGTTCTGACCCTCCTTGTCGATCGCCTCCGGCTCGGTATCCCGCTTGCCGGGTTCGACGGCGCGGCGATCCCGGTCGTCGATACCGAGGGACGCGTCGTGGATCCGATCGAGGCCGCCGAGATCCTGCTGCGGACCAGCGCCGCGCGGTTGCCGGCGGCGGAAGCCGAGGCGTTCGTGAGGCGGGCCATCCGCCGGGCCGAGGCCGTGGAGGCGGACTCGGTGATGGCGGGCGAAGCGCCCGAGACCGTCATCGCGAAGGTCGCTGGCGTCCTCGTGAGCGCCGCCGTCCGCGCCGATGCGATGTCGCGCCAGCACCATGTCTCCCCGGGTGACCTGAACCGGGCCACCCTGGCGTGGTTCCGGGCGCACGAACGCGTGGCCCACCAGCTGCTCGATGTGGCGTCGATCGCGCCGGCCACGAAGCTGACCGCCTAGCGACCGGGCGCGACACCTTCGTCAGCCGTCGCGCCACGACGCGGTATCATCCGCGGGCATCCGCCCGTAGCTCAGTGGATCAGAGCGACTGACTTCGGATCAGTAGGTCGGGGGTTCGAATCCCTCCGGGCGGGCCAATCGATCTCGGCAACGTCGCAGAATCGGAACGGCGGTCCCGGAGGACCGCCGTTCGTGCTGTCGGGTGGGACCCCTGGATCAGGGGAACGTGTACAGGTCGTCGTCGCCGATGGCGGACGTGCCGCCCGAGGTCGTGACCCGGACGTGGACCGTCTGGCCCGACGTGCCGGTGGGCGCTGTGGCGGTGATCGACGTATCGCTGTTGACGCTGAACGCCGCGTTGGCCCCACCGAACGTCACTCTCGTCGCGCCGGTGAAGTACTTGCCGGTGATCGCCACCGTGCCGCCCGAGCCGACGGAGTCGACGATCGGGGCCGGATAGACGTTGATCAGATGCGACTTGGGATCAAGCAGTTCGACCGCGATCTGCCGGAAGACGTCCGGCAGGTTGCTGGCGTCGACGACGTGGAAGAAGTGCGTGGCCGGGTCGGGCTTCGCCAGGGATCGCATCAGCGGCAGGTCCGGGTTGCTCGGTCCGGTGCCACCGGCTCCGATGGCTACGGAGTACACCTGCTCCGCGCTGTTGCGGAACGCCGTGATGTCCGCCGAGCTGGGCCGGCCCTGGCCGACGATATCCGGGTTCGCCCGGCCGTCGGACACGAAGACCAGGACCTGCTGGACGCCCGCACGGGCTCCCGAGGTCAGCGTGGAGGCGCCGAGCGCCATGCCCTGCTTGAGCGGGGTGGCACCGCCGTTGCCGCTCAACGGTGCGATCGCGGCACGAACGGCCGTGAAGTTCGACGTCAGCGGGGACAGCATGACGGCCGCCGTCGGGGCCCGGTAGTCACCCGAGTACTTGACCAAGCCCACCCGCTGGGTACCACGCGCGGTCTCGAGCGAGTCCAGCAGCTGATTGGCCGCACGCTTCGCCCAGTACGTGCGCGTCTGGCCGGCCGAACGGTTCTGGCCCATGCTGCTCGAGTCGTCGAGGACGATCACCACGTCGAAGGGGGTATCGGGCAGGATCCCGCAGTAGCCCTTGCAGGCGGCCGACTGGACGACGCCGGTGTTCCCCTCGTTGACCCCGACCACGCGAGCGAAGGTGTACCCGGTCGTGACGTTGCCCGCCACGACGACGACGTTGCACTTGTCGCCGCGATCGGGATAGCAGTCGACGGTCCGGGTCTTGCCGGCACCCTCGAAGTCGCCGACGAGAGGCGGGTGGCCGAGCGAAGGCGACGGGTCGCAATCGAGCGGGATGAACGCATCGATGTCGGGCTGGTCGAAGATCCCGGTGTTGCCGGCTCCCGTGCCGATCAGGCACTTGTACTCGATGCCGTAGTTCGCCGGCCGGGTCACGCCGGGATAGGTGCCCTGGACGGTCTGGTCGATCAGGGCCGTGACGGCACCGACTTCGGACGCACCGTCGACGGGCATCAGCGTGCCGCCGGCGAGCGCGCCGGCATCGACCGCGTTCGCGAGCGTCTGGCGGTTGTTCCGGAGCATGCCGAGGTCTACGACGATCGCGGTGAACGCGAAGATCACGACGAGCACGATCGTGAACAGGACGAGGATCTGGCCGCGCTCGCGTTCGGTCCGGCCGCGGCGGCCGTCGCGCGGGCGGAACATGCGACCGATGCGGCTCATTCGAACACCATCTGGACGGTCGAGCTGATGGGGACGGTCGTGCCGAGCAGCAACGGGAAGAATGGACGATAGGTGTGCGTGACGGTGACCCGGAACGAATCGCCAGGGTTGCCGCCGCCCAGGGTGACCGTGGTCGCGACGGGCAGTCCGTTGGCTGCGCCGCTCACCTGGCCGGTGATGGCGTTGCGGATCGCCGTCGGGGTCTCCTCGGTCATCGTGGTCGCGACCCGCGCGCCCTCGCGGGCGGCGTTGATGACCGTCATGCGCGAGTAGAGCAGGAAGCCCATGTCCATCAGCCCGGACAGGATGATCAGGAAGACCGGCAGGACGAGCGCGAACTCGACGAGGGACTGCCCTCGGGTGCGTCGACGTCGTCGTGACCGTGATGTCGGGCGCGGAGGATTCGGCGTCATTCGTGCGGCCCCCTCTGGATCGGTGCTCCGATCGTGGCCCGTGCCGACGGCTTCGTGTCGACCCGGGGCCTTAGTACGACACGCCTACCTTGCAGGGTACCTTTCGCGTGCGTCTTCCCGGGACCATTGGTGGTGGATGCGCGCACCGCACGGATCCCGGCGCTAGGCCGGTGTCGGTCGCGGCGCGCTGTACCCGTTGTCGGCGATCTCGCCGGCGCGCTCGTCGTAGACCTCGACGACCGGCGGCGTCGCGGCGCGGAATCCGTCCACCATCCGGTTGTACATGGAGAACCCGGCCGCGATGAGCACCGCGAGTTGGACGTCCGCATCGGTCGCGCCCGCGTCGCGCGCGGCGGCGACATCGACGGCGGTCAGCTCGAGCGGGGCACGCCCGACGGTCCGGGCGATGTGGACCAGGGCCGCCATCTTCGGGTCGAGTCCGTCGATCGAGCCCAGCTTGATCTGGTCGAGCAGCGGCGCGCGTTCGAGCTCCCCGGTCCGCTCCAACAGGGCCTGGGCGTGGGCCGCATGGGAATCCATGCAGAAGAAGCAGTCGTTCGCCGCGGAGACGGCCGTCGCCAGCATCTCGCGCTCGGCTCGGCTGATGGTGGCGCCCGGATAGTCGTGGACGAGCAGCTCATCGGCGAGACCGCGCATGTGCGTGCCGAGGCCGGGCGTCAGCCGCATCGCGACGAGGATCCCGGGAACGTCGGGAAGGCCGCCCACGATGGGTGTCTCCACGGAGCGTGCGATGCGTTCGTCGTCACGGGCCACGGGGTCCCTCGCTAGCAGATCCGTCGTCAGCGCCAGTATGGCGACGGACGGGTCAGGGCGCCCCGGCCGCCCGTTCGCGGGTCACCGCGACATAGCTGATCTCGAGGTCGATCGGCGCCCCGAATGCGCGGGCGAGCGACGCCGCCAACGGGGCGGCAGGCGGCGGCGCGTCGGGGCCGGCCAGCTCGATCGTGACGTCGGGGCCATCGATCGTCCATGCCATGACCTCGAGGTCGCGCTCGCCGATCCAGGCCCGCACGTAGGGCGCGCCGGCGTTCGCGCGGAGCGTCGCCTGGACGTGTTCGAGACCTCGCCAGGCGAGGGGGATGGCGATGATCACCAGCATGATCGCCGCCGCCACGAACCCGTTGCGCAACCGGGTCCGCTCCCGCAGCATCTCGCGACTCGGTGCTGCGCCGTACAGGACGAACACCACGCAGGCCACCACGACGATCGCCGAGAAGTTGGTGAGGAACAGCAACAGCGCGCCCGCCGCGTCGTCGAGGCGGCCGAGCTCGAGGCAGATCCCGACCGTCGCGAGCGGCGGCACGAGGGAGACCGCGATCGCCACGCCCGGCAGGGCGTCGTTGCCCGTCCTCCGGACGGCGACATAGGCTCCCGCGGCACCGGCCGTCAGCGCCACGCCCAGATCGAGGAGCCCGGGCGCCGTGCGCGCGTCGATCGCCGGATTGAGGGTCAAGGGGTCGGGCAGGACCCACGACACGAAGAACCCGATGGCGACGACCATGAGGCCACCCAGCGCGGATTCCGCGAAGGCGATCCATTGCCAGCGCGATCGACCCGTGACGAGCGCCCCGGCGAAGGCCATGATCGCACCGCCGAGCGGGGCCACGACCATCGCCCCGATGATCGACGCGACCGAGTCCTGGTACAGCCCGAACGAGGCGATGAACCCCGCGAGCGCGAGCAGGACGATGTAGGTGTGGATCGAGCGCTCGTAGGCCGGACCCTCAGGGTAGAGGTCGTCGAGCATGGCCGGCCCCAGGGACTGGCGGGCGTCGATGAGCCCCGGCGATTCGCTCGACACGTGACGGCCTCCCTCGGCGCGGGCCGGCCGATCCGCTGACCGTCGGTCTGGCCCAGGCGCCGCAGCCGTAGACTAGCCGAGGGTCACCCACGTCGAAGGGAGAACGATGCATCGCGTCCTGGTCCTCGGTGGCGGGTTCGGCGGGATCGCCACCGCCGTCGCCCTCCGCGACCGCCTCGCGCCCGCCGATGAGGTGGTGCTCGTGGAGCGGCGCCCCACGTTCGTCATGGGCCTGCGCAAGAACTGGGCGCTGGCCGGAACGTCGACGATCGCCGAGGGCGAGCGACCCCTCGTGGCGCTGGTCGATCGCGGGATCCGTGTCGTCGCCGGGACCATCACCACGATCGACCCGCTCGCCCGGTCGGCCGATGTCGATGGCCAGCGACTCGAAGCCGATGCGCTGGTCGTGGCGTTGGGGGCGATGCGTGACCCGGACGCCATCCCGGGCTTCCGCGATCACGCCATCGACGTCTACGACGCTGCTGCGAGTGCCGCCGGCGCGGCGGCCATCGATGGCTTTGCGGGCGGTCGGATCGTCATCGGCGTCTTCGGTGCGCCGTACCCGTGTCCCCCTGGACCGTACGAACTGGCGCTGCTGCTTGCCGAACGGATGGAGGCGCGCGGGACCCCCGGCGGCATCTTCGTCTTCACGCCCCAACCGGGTTCCCTGCCGATCCTCGGGACGGACGCCTGCGCCTCGTTCGACGGGCGGCTGGCCAACGCCGGGATCACGTTACGACCCAAGACCCAGGCCACGTCCGTCGAGGCCGGGGCCGTGCTGACCGCCGACGGCGCCCGGATCCCGTTCGACCTCCTGCTCGGCGTGCCACCGCATCGCGTGCCTCCGGTCGTGGCCGCCGCCGGGCTCACCGGGCCGAGCGGCTGGGTCGCGGTGGATGCCAGGACGCTCGAGACGCGGTTCCCGGGCGTGTGGGCGATCGGCGACGTGACCGCGATCCCGTTGGCGAACGGGATGCCGCTCCCCAAGGCGGGGGTCTTCGCCCATGCCGAGGGCGAGGTGGTGGCGGCGCGGATCGCCGACTCCCTGGCCGGCCGCGAACCGACGGCGACATTCAGCGGTCAGGGGATGTGCTTCCTGGAGACGGGCCGGGGGGCCGCCACCATGGTGCAGGGCGACTTCTTCGCAGACCCCCCGGCGGTGGCCCTGCAGGACGAGTCGCCGGCTAATCTCGCGGCCAAGCACGCCTTCGAGGCCGACCGCCTGCGGGCCTGGTTCGGGGGCTGACGGGTCAGCCTCGCTCGGCGCGGGGTCCTTGCCGGCGGATCGCCTCGAGCACGCGCGTCGGGGTCGCGGGGACCCGATCGATGCGCACGCCGATCGCGTCGCGGATCGCGCCGAGGATCGCCGGCGCGGTCGCGATGAGTGCCGGCTCCCCGACCCCCTTCGCGCCGAACGGTCCGGACGGTTCGGCGTCCTCGACGAGGAGGCATTCGATCGCCGGCACGTCGCCGATCGTGGGGATCAGGTAGTCGTGCAGGTTGTCGGTCCGCCCGGCCTCGTACTCCTCCATCAGGGCGAAGCCGATCCCTTGGGCGATCCCGCCATGGATCTGGCCCTCCACGAGCATCGGGTTGATGGCGCGGCCCACGTCGTGGGCGGCGACCACGCGCCTGACGACCGTCGTCCCGAGTTCGAGGTCCACGTCCACCACCGCGATCTGGGCACCGAACCCGTAGGTCTCGTACGGGATGCCCTGGCCGTCCGCATCGAGGGGCGTGGTCTTGGGGTCGTATGTCCCACTGCCGACCAGCACGCAGCCGTCGGCGTCCTCGGGGAGCAGCGCGAGATCCGGGCCGGCGAGCTCGATCCGGCGGAGCAGGTCCAGCGCGGCCAGGCGCGCCGCGTTCCCCGAGACGAAGGTCTGGCGCGAGGCCGAGGTCTTGCCCGCATCGGGCGTGCGGTCCGTGTCGCCGGTGACCATGCCGATCCGCTCGAGCGGCGCGTCGAGGGTCTCGGCCACGATCTGCGCGACGACCGTGTCGGAGCCCTGCCCGATATCGAACGCGCCGCTGTAGATGACGACGGCACCGTCGCGCATGAGCCCGACCCGGATCGTCGACGGGTTCGGCAACGACGTGTTGCCGATGCCGTACCACATGGCCGCGATCCCCACGCCACGGCGGATGGCCACCCGGCGGTCCTCGCCGGCCGGGTCGGGCGAGCGGGCGTTCCAGGCGGCGGCCTGGGCCACGGCCTCGTCCCATGCCGGCCGCAGCGCCTCGAGGCAGGCGACGAGCCCAGCGCTCGCCGCGAGGACCTGCCCGGTGGCCGTCGTCGAGCCATGGCGGAGCGCGTTGCGGTGGCGGATCTCGAGTCGGTCCAGGCCGAGCTGCGCCGCGACGTCGTCCAGCAGGGCCTCCGTCGCGACCGCGGCCTGCGGGACCCCGAACCCGCGGAACGCCCCGCCGATCGGTCCGTTCGTATAGATGGCGCGGGTCGTGGCCCGAACGTTCGGGACGGCGTATGGGCCGCTCGCGTGGACGGGCACGCGGTCGGCGACCGTCGGACCCCATGAGGCGTACGCCCCGGTGTCGAAATCGGCGTGGAAGTCGACGGCGGCGAGCCGGCCCGACGCATCGGCCCCCATCCGCGCCTCGATCCGTGCGGGGTGCCGTTTGGTCGTCGCGCGCATCGACTCCGGTCGGGTGAACACCATCCGGACCGGGCGATCCAACACCCACGCGGCGACCGCCACCAGGGCCTGCACGCCGAGATCCAGCTTCCCACCGAACCCGCCGCCGCAGGCACTCGGGATCATCCGTACCCGCTCGGGCGCGAGCCCGAGGACGAGCGCGATCTCGTCGCGGTCCATGTACGGGGTCTGGGTCGTCGCGAAGACGGCGATCCGGTCGCCATCGCGCCGGGCATAACCGGCCTCGGGCTCGATGTAGGCGTGCTCGACGTGCGCGCTCTCGAACGTGCCGGTGGCAAGGATCGTGGCCTCCTCGAGGGCGCCGTCGACGTCGCCGCGCACGACGCGGCCCGCGGCCAGGACGTTGCCCGGTGACCCGTCGTGGAGTTGCATGGCCCCGTCCCCCGCGGCCATGGCCATATCGAGCGTCGGGACCAGGACCTCCCAGGAGACCGGGAGCTCGGCGTCCGCGATCCGCCGCACCGTTTTCGCATCGCCGACGAGCGCGGCGATGGCCTCCCCGCGATAGCGGACGTAGCCGTCGGCGAGGACCGGCTGGTCCTTGCCCACCGGGTAGATCCCGTAGCGGTTCTGGCCCGGGACATCGGCCGCCACGAGGACGCGGCTCAGGCCCGGGTACGCGGCGTACAGACCGTCCAGGTCGCCGATCGCGAAGCGGGCATGTGCATGCGGCGAGCGGATCGCGCGGAGGGACAGCGCGCCGGCGGGTGCGGTGTCGGCGCCGAAGACGGTCGTGCCCGTCACCTGGTCGACGCCGTCCACCCGGGGGACGCGGGCGCCGACCCGGGCCTCGACCACCGGCGCGGGATGTGCGTCACCGGCATCGATGACCGCGTCGATGATCTTGCGATAGCCGGTGCACCGACAGAGCACGCCGCCGAGCGCATCGAGGACGTCGGGTTCGGTGGGGCGCGGCGTCGCGGCCAGGAGCGCGTCCGCCGCCATGAGCATGCCGGGCGTGCAGATGCCGCACTGGGCCGCCCCGGCGCACAGGAAGGACGTCTGGATGGGCCGCAGCCGGTCACCGTCCGCGAGACCTTCCACGGTGGCGACCTCCCGTCCCGCCAGCTGGCCCAGCGGCACGAGACAGGCGCACACCGCCTCGCCGTCCAGGCGGACCGTGCAGGCTCCGCAGTCCCCGGCGTCGCAGCCGACCTTGGTGCCGGTGAGACCCAGGTCCTCGCGCAGCACGTCGGTCAGGCGGCGCATGGGGTGGCCGATCACGGCGACGTCGCGGCCGTTCACCCGGAAGGCGGCCCTGAGGTCCGTCGCCGCGCCGCGCGTCATCGGGTCACGTCCCCGATCGCACGACGGACCAGCACGAGCGCGGCCTCGCGTCGATAGGCAGCGCTCGCCCGGACGTCATCGATCGGCGCCAGCCCGTCCAGGTCCGCGGGGACCACGGCGGTCCCGAGTGCGGTGGACGGTGGCGCACCGACGAGCCGTTCCTCTACGGCGATGAGGCGCTGCGGCACCTCGGAACACGCACCCACGACCACGCGCGCGACGGCGATCCGGCCATCGCTCCCGACCTCGATGACGACCGCGACCATCGCGATCGAGATCACGAGATAGGCCCGCGACCCGAGCTTGCGGAAGGTCGAGCGGGACGCGCCGACCGGGGCCGGGACGAAGATCGCGGTCACGAGCTCGTCGGGACGTCGCACGGTCCGGCGATTGCCGGTGACGAAGGAGCCGATCGGCACCTCGCGGCGACCGACCGCCGACACGAGCTCCACGGTCGCGTCGAGGGCGATGAGATTCGGGAGCCCGTCGGCGGCGGGCGAGGCGTTGCACACGTTGCCGCAGATCGTGCCGCGGTTCTGGATCTGCACGCCGCCGATGGAGCGCGCCGCCGCCTTGAGCCCGTCCATGCTCGTCGGCAGGTCGTGGCGTAGGAGGTCCGTCCAGGTGGCCAGTGCGCCGATCCTCCAGCGGCCCTCCTCGAGGCGGATCGCCCGTAGGTCTGCGATTGCCGTGATGTCGAGGACGTCGTCGTCGATGACGGTCCCGACCCGGGCGGGATAGATGTCCGTCCCCCCCGCGAGCACGGTCCGTGGGACCGCGCCCAGTGCGTCGAGTGCCTCGTCGAGGCGGGTCGGACGAAGATAGCTGCCCATGGGCGTCGTGGTCAGTCGCGGACGAGCGGCAGGACGTCCGTCGCGAGCCGGTCCAGTGTGTCGTGGTTCCAGTCGAGCGGGTTCAGGATCACGTGCTCGACGCCGCCGAGGGCGGCGACCTTGGCGCGGATCCGTTCGGCCAAGGCCTCGGCCTCGCCGAGCAGGTAGAACTCCTGCCAGTAGTCGAGGTCCATCCCGGAGAACGTCCGGAACTTGTCGGTCGCGGCGGCGGGTGCCTCGCCCGGTCGCAGGACGTGGACGAAATTCGAGTACACCTTGGTCATCTCGTTCGGGTCGCGCCCGAAGCCGGCCATCTCGTCGCGGATGATGTCCCAGTCACCGGCCACCATCTCGGCCGTCGCGGACGAGTGCGGGACCCACGTGGAGGCGTACTTGGCGATCCGGCGCAGGACCGGACGGATCGTGTCCACCTGCTGCCCGTAGATCTTCTCCGAGGGCTGCGTGCCCCCACCGATCCAGATCGGGGGGTGCGGACGCTGCATCGGCTTGGGTTCGATCGTGAGGTGCTCGAAGCCGTAGAACTGGCCCTCGTAGGTCACATCGTCCCCGGCCCACAACGCGGTGATGGCCTCGAGCATCTCGTTCATTCGGCGACCGCGCTCGCGGAACGGGATGCGCAGGGCGGCGAACTCGCCCTCATGCCAACCCACCCCGACGCCCAGGATCGAGCGGCCGCCCGAAAGCAGGTCGAGGGTGGCCCACTCCTTGGCGAACGCGACGGGATCGCGGAACGGGAGGACGAGGACGAGGGTCCCGAGCTTGATCGTCCGCGTCACCCCCGACAACGCGGACAGCAGCGAGATCGGCTCGAGCCAGGTCGTTCGATACGCCGGGGGCGTGACGAGCAGGTGATCGATCAGGACGGCGCTCTCGAAACCGAGGCCCTCGGCGTGACGCAGGTAGGCGCCCATCTCGGCGAGGCTCGCCGTGGCCGGTCCCTGGGCGAAGGTCGGGAGCCGCAGCCCGAACCGCATCAGTGGGCCCCGCCGCCGATCGGCGGTCCCTTGACCACCTCGGCCATCCGCCCGGCCGGTGCCGTATTGCGACTCCGACCCAGCGTGGGAACGCCGTCGACGAGGACCATCGAGATCCCCGGCAGGTCCCCGTTGGCCAGCGCGCCGAGGGCATCGCCCGCGACCGACCCGACGGGAGCGTCCACGATGCACACGTCCGCGGCGCGGCCCGGTTCGAGGATCCCGGTGTCCAGGCCATGGACGCGCGCGGTGTTCCCGGTCGCGAGGCAGACCACGACCTCCGGAGGGACGCCGCCAAGGGACGCGAGGTGGGCCATGAGGCGCAGGATCCCCAGCGGCACGACCCCCGTGCCCGAGGGGGCGTCGTTGCCCAGGATCACGCGGTGGAGGGCATCGGCGTCGGCGGCGCCCCGGAGGGCGACGAGGGCCGTCCGGCCGTTGCCGCAATGGACGAGCTCCAGCGCGATCCCCGACTCGGCCGCGATGAGGCGCTCGATGTCGGCTTCGGGGAGCGACGTCGTCCCGCCGTTGATGTGGCCGGCGATGTCGGGGCGGGCCTCGAGGACGGCGTCCGCGCCGATCGCGCCCGACCCGGGCAACGACGGACCGCCGGTGTGGAACGTCGAGACCATGCCGTGGGCGCGACCCCAGGCGACCATCGGCGCGGCATCGGCCCCGCTCTTGACCGACCCGAGCCCGATCTCGCCGATGAGGCGAACACCCGCGGCCGCCATCTCGGCGAAGTCCGCCTCCACCATGCCGAGCTCCAGGATGGGCGCGCCCGCGAGGACCTTCACGCCGCCGGGTCGCAGCGTGGCGTACGCATGGTTGATCGCGATGGCGAGGGCCTTGAGCCCGACGATGTCCTTCGGCCGGCCGGGCAGATGCGGCTCCCCGGCCGAGATCATCGTGGTGATCCCGCCGTGCGCGGTCGATTCGATGAAGTCGAGCGTCCGCTGGCGCGGCGTGAAGTCCCCGACCACCGGGTGCGCGTGGGAATCGATCAACCCGGGGATCGCGGTCGCCCCGTGCGCATCGATGACGACGTCGGCGTCTGCCGCATCCAGGCCGCTGCCGATCGCCTCGATCCGTCCGTCGACGATGCGGATGGCGTCGCCGTCGGCCAGCGGACGCGCGATGTCGCCCGTCGCGATGCGGCCGATGCCCTTGACGAGTGTCCGCACCGTCGCCGGTCTCAGTGCAAGCCGTCGTCGCCGATCGCGTCGGCCGCCAGCAGGCCCCCCACCCGAGCGTGCGGTCGCCCTCCGTTCGTCACGGCCAAGGCGAGCAGCAGCTCATCGGCTCCCGGGGCATCGGGGACACGGAGCTCCACGGCGTCGAAGTGCGAGCGCACCAGCATCGCCTTGATGTGATGCACGGGGATGTCGAGGGTCGCCCCCATCGCAGCCCGCTTCTTGACCGACGGCAGGATCGACACGCCCCCCACGCGACCGCGGGTGGGGGCCCCGAACTTCGGATGCAGGACGGCCGCGACATGCTCCAGTTCGCCGTGCTCCCCGACGATGCCACCCTTGCCGTAGGCCTCGACCGGATCGCCCAGCGCCTCCTGGCAGCGGCGCATCAGTTCGTCGCCGAGGTACTCCCCGAGATCGATGAGCTCGGCGAGGTCATCCGACCAGCGCCCGGCGTAGGGGTTGGTCACCACCGCCGCGACGGCCACGCGACGGAGCGGGCGCTCCAGGTCCCGGCCGCCATCGGACACGATCTCCTCGCGCAGGGTCACCCACTTTCGGATCTGGATCGTCACGGTCGCTCCTCCGCCGGCCTCGTCCAACGTGGGGGACAGTATGCCCGGCGGGACCCCCGCTCGCGGTACCATGCCGACGCCGCGCTTGCGCTCCTCCTGGTATCCCCAGCGAACGCGGCCCGAACGTTCGAGCGCCGTCCGTGGAGTCCGCCGTGTCGGATACGCTCGCCGTCCTTGCCGCCTCGTGGGGGGTGCTGATGGCGCTCTCACCCATCCTGCAGATCCGTCGGATCCTGGAGCGCCGGTCGTCCGACGACGTGTCGCTCGGCTACCTCGGCGTCCTGCTCGTCGGGTTCACGCTGTGGGTCGCCTACGGGATCTCGCTGGGAAATGCCGCGCTCATCGTCCCCAACTTGGTGGCCCTCGTCGTGGGCGTCGTCACGGTCGTCATCGCGCGGCGGTACCGCACGCCGACCGCGTCGCCGACGCCCGGTCCCGCCGGCCACGACTGACCGACCGGCCCGGCCCACGATGTTCGCGCGGGTCTGGGCCGCGTTCCTTGGCTCGCCGTCGTACCCGGCGACCGCTGCGGATCGGCGCGCGGTGGATCTCCTCGGCCTGCGGCTGCCGGTCCGGGCGACGGTGGCCGTGACCGTCGCGACCTTCGCCCTGCTCTTCGACTACTCCGGGACGTTCATGGCGCCCGGCGTGACCGAGGCGGGCCGCTCGCCCGAGGCGATGCGCGCGGTCGCCCTGGAGCGCGCCGTCCTGTTCGGCCTGGTCCCCCTGGCCATCGTGGTGTTCGGGTTCCGCGACCACCCGGCGCGCTACGGCCTCCGCCTCGGCGACTGGCGGGCGGGCGTGGCCCTCGTGCTCGTCGGGTGCGCGGTCATGACCCCGGTCGTCGTGTGGTACGCGGGGCTCCCCGATGTCCGGGCGTTCTATGCGCCAAGCGCCGCCCCCGTCGGAGAGCTGCTCGTCACGAACACCCTGGATCTGGTCGCCGCGGAGTTCCTCTTCCGCGGCTTCCTGATGCTCACGCTGGTCCGGGCGATCGGCCCGCTCGGCGTCCTGGTCGCGACGATGCCGTTCGTGTTCTCCCACCTGGGCAAGCCCGAGCTCGAACTGTTCTCGACCCTGGCCGGCGGCCTGGTCTATGGCTGGCTCGCGTGGCGGACCGGCTCCATCGTCTGGGGCGCGGCCGGTCACGTCTACATCCTGACGTTGGTGATGGTCCTCGCCGC
>CAYVJP010000005.1:15524-32002 GCA_964451745.1 uncultured Anaerolineaceae bacterium
GGGCGGCGGCCGCGGGCTGGGGGAGGCCCGCGACCGCCGGGTGTGGGCAAGGGCTAGACGGCCGCGCGGGCAGGCAACCAGCCCGGTTCGGGATCCCCGAACTTCGAGAGCAGGTAGTCCTTCGAGGCTTCGACGGCCTTGCGCGGTGCCGTGAGGTCGGCCTTGAGCTTGAAGTCGTCCTTGAGGACCTCGCCCGCAACGAGCACGGTCCGCACATTGGAGATGTCCGCGGCGCACACGACCGCCGCCACCGGGTCGATGACGGGGGCGATGTTGACCGCCTTGGTATCGATGACCACGATGTCGGCCTGCTTCCCGGGCGTGATGGAACCGGTGCGGCGGGCGATGCCCGCCACTTCCGCTCCGCCCAGGGTGGCCCAACGCAGGACCTGGCGCGACGTGATGAGGCCAGGCGACGCCTGGAGACCGTCGAGATCGGCGTCCCATGCCTCCTGGTGCTTGCGTCCCCGCTCCGAGCCGAAGATCGCGTGCATCTGCGTGAACTGGTCGGCCGACGCGGTCGTCGCGACGTCCGATGAAAGGCCGATCGGCAGGCCGTACTCGAGCGCCTTGACGGCCGGCGCCCAGCCGTGGCCCATCTGGATCTCGATCTGCGGGGCGAACGAGACGTTGCCGCCCGAGTCGCGCGCGAGGGCCCACTCCTCGTCGGTGAAGTGCGAGGCATGCACGTACGTGGTGTTGGGGTACAGCAGGTCCATGTCACGGAGCGCGGTGATCTGGCCCTTCGTGTAGCCGAACCGGTCCATCCCGACGTGGACGGTGATGTTGACGTCCAGCTCCTTGGCGAGCTCCCACTCGAAGCGCACGACATCGGGCTTGCAGAAGCCGGTCCCGCGGGTGGCGAGACCCATGGTCACGCGGTTGTCGTCCGAGTTGAAGTACTGCTGGCGGAGCCGGCGCGCGTCCGGGCCATCGATGCGCAGGACGCTGCCGGTGTAGTCCGGCCCGAACCACCAGTCCACGAGCGACGTGTTGCCGAAGCCGTAGGCATAGACGGAGCGGATGCCCGATTCCTGGAGGCCCTTGATCCCGGCGTCCGCGTGGTCCGGGGTGTTGATGATGTGCGCCCAGTCCACGAGTCCCGTGATCCCGGCGTTGATGTCTTCGAGGGCGCCCCACAGCGTGGCGGCGTACACATCCTCGGGCCGGTAGTGCGGGGCGAACTTGTCGAGGATGTTCCCGAAGTACGCGATCAACGGGTAGTCCGGCGCGCACGTCCGGATCGATGTCTCCCAGGTATGTCGGTGCGTGTCGATGAACCCGGGGATGACGATGTCGCCGGTCGCATCGATGACCCGCGCGCCCTCGGCCGACAGGTTCGGGCCGACTTCGGCGATCGTGTCGTCCTCGATGAGCACGTCGGCGTTCGGCAGCTCGCCGAGGGCATCGTCCTGTGTCAGGACGATCCCGCCCTTGATCAATGTCCGCTCGCTCACCGCTTCCTCCTCTGCTCGGGTGCTTCCATCACATCCGTGGGGCGAGGGCCAGTGGCCCGATGCGACCGATCAGGCAGTGGCGCCCTCCCGCGATCCGTCGCGACCTCGCAGGTGGCCGGCGACCGCCGAGAAATCCCGATCGCCACCGCCGTCACGGGACGCGGCCTCGATGACCTCGAGATCCGTTCGTGCCTGGGGCAGCTCGAGGCCGACGTCGCCGGCGAGTCCCTCGATGAGGCGCAGGTCCTTCGCCGCGAGGTCCAGGGCGAACGCGACCGGCGTCCCGTCAGGGTCCAGGAACGCCGCGCGCTTGTAGCCGACGAACGGCGCGCCCACCGCGCTGACCTCCAGCACGTCGTAGGCGCGTTCACGCGGGACGCCCGCGGCCTCGGCCAGGACCAGCCCCTCGGCCAGCGCCTGGTTGAGACCGAAGATCACGGTGTTCACGGCCAGCTTCATGGCCGCCCCGCTCCCGAGCGGACCGAGGTGGAAGATGGTCGCCGCGAGAGCCTCGAGGACCGGGCGGGCCGCGGCGACGTCGGCGTCGCTGCCACCGACCATGAGGGTCAGGCGACCGGACTCGGCGAGCGACACGCTGCCCGACACCGGGGCGTCGAGCAGGCCGGCGCCGGCGGCGCGGGTCTCGGCCTCTAGCCCGCGGATGATGGCCGGCTGGACCGTCGAGCAATCGACGAGGACCACACCGGGCCGGGCCCCGGCGATGAGCCCATCGGGACCGCGGAACACGGTCTCCACCGCGGCCCCGTCGGCCAGCATCGTGACGCACACATCCGCCACGGCCGCCACGTCGCGCGGCGTCGGCGCCGTCCGGCAGCCGATCTCCCCCGCGAGTCGCTCGGCGGGCGCGGGCGACCGGTTCCAGAGCACGAGGTCCAGGCCACCGCTGTGCAGGGCACGCGCCATCGCACCGCCCATCCGCCCGATGCCGAGTACCCCGACGGTCGTCATCTCGCCTCGTCCAGGCGTCGCTTGACGGTCGCCACGATGCGATCGACCGTCGGGATGGCGAGGTCTTCGAGCGCCGCTGCCGACGGCAGCGGGATGTGGGGCGTGGTGATCCGGACGAGCGGGGCATCCAGACTGTAGAAGCCCTCGTCGGCGACGAGCGACACGATCTCCGCGCCCCAGCCCCCGACCCGCGGGTTCTCCTCCACCGTGAACAGGCGGCTCGTCTTGGCCACCGATCGAAGGATCGTCTGGGCATCGAGGGGGATCAGCGAGCGCAGGTCGATGACCTCGGCGTCGATCCCGTGCTCGGCGTCGAGACGCTCGGCGGCGGCCCGGGCGCGCGGCACCATGGCGGCCAGCGCCACGATCGTGACGTCCGCGCCATCGCGCACGATGGCGGCCTGTCCCAGCGGGGTGACGTGCTCGCCATCGGGCACCTCGCCCTTGTCGGCGAACAGCGCCTTGTGTTCGCAGACCACGACGGGGTCGTCATCGCGGATGGCCGCCGCCAGCAGGCCCTTCATGTCGGCCGGGTTCGACGGCGCGACCACCTTGAGTCCCGGGATGGCCATCACCCAGTTCTCGACACTCTGGCTGTGCTGGGCACCGAACCGCAGCCCGGCGCCGTTGGCCGTCCGCAGCACCAGCGGCATCGCGACCTGGCCATCGGTCATGTAGCGGGTCTTGGCGATCTGGTTCACGACCATGTCCCAGGTGACCGCGAAGAAGTCGCTGAACATCAGCTCGGCGATGGGTCGCAGGCCGGTCATGGCCGCTCCCATGGCGGCACCCACGATGGCCTGCTCGCTGATGGGCGTGTCCACGACGCGCTCCGGCCCGAAGCGATCGAACAGGCCCTCGGTGAGCTTGAAGACCCCACCGGCCGCCCCGACGTCCTCGCCGATGAGCACGACCGTCTCGTCGCGCTCCATCTCCTGGGCGATGGCCGCGGCGATGGCGCCGCGGTACGTCAGTTCCGCCATGCGGATCCTCCATCCGCCCAGACCTGCGTCTCGAGGACGTCCGCCGCCGGCTCGGGCGCCTCGCGCGCCTCGGCCTCGGCCGCGGCGACCTTGGCGCGCGCGTCGGCATCGATGGCGTCCAGCGCGGCGGCGTCCGCGCCCATGCCGGCGAGGCGCTCGCGCCACGCCGGGATCGGATCGCGCGCCTTCCACGCCGCGACCTCGTCCTCGGGTCGGTACTTGCCCGGGTCGGCGCGCGAGTGGCCGCCGTGCCGGTAGGTCAGGGCTTCGATGAGCGACGGGCCCTCGCCCGCACGCGCCCGTGCGATCGCCGCGGTCGCGACATCGTAGACCGCCGCCACGTCGTTGCCGTCCACCACGATGTCGTCCAGACCGTAGGCGGCGGCCCGGTCCGCGGCCGGACGGGCGACCGCGGTGACCGCACCGATCGGCGTGTACTCCATGTACTGGTTGTTCTCGCAGACGAACACGACCGGGGCCTTCCAGACCGCGGCCATATTGAGCGCCTCGTGGAACGCCCCGATGTTGGTCGTCCCATCGCCGAAGAAGCACACGGCCACCTGGCCCGAGCCCCGGTACTGGGCGGACCACGCCGCACCCAGCGCGATCGGCAGGTGCGCCCCGACGATCGCGTAGCTGCCCATGGCCCCATGCGCGACGCTGGTGAGATGCATGGATCCGCCCTTGCCGCCGAGGAGGCCGGTCGCGCGACCGAAGAGCTCGGCCAGGATCGGTGCCATCGGCACGCCGCGGGCGATCGTGTGGTTGTGGCCGCGGTACGTGCAGAACGTGTAGTCGTCCGACCGCATCGCGCCGGCGAAGCCGGCGGCCACCGCCTCCTGGCCGATCCCGAGATGCGTCGTCCCGCGGACCAGGCCCTCGAAGAAGAGCTCCTGGGCCCGGGTCTCGAGCAACCGGCACTCCTGCATCGTCCGGTACAGGGCGAGCCCGGTCTCGAGGTCCACGGATCCGCTCAGTACGCGTTGGCGACGAACAGCTCGTCGCTCGGGAACTTCGTGATCACGACCGGCCCATCGGCCGTGACGACGACCTCCTCCTCGATCCGCGCGGCGGAGAACCCGTCCTTCGCCGGGCAATACGTCTCGAGGGCGATGACCATGCCTTCCTTGAGCTCGACGGGATGGTCGAGCGAATTGAGGCGGCTGATGATCGGGCGTTCATGGAGGAAGAGGCCCACGCTGTGCCCGAACTGGAGGCCGAAGCACTCCATCTCGTTGTCGAACCCGAACTCCTCCGCCCGGGGCCAGACGCTCGCCACCTGGTCGGTCGTGACGCCGGGCCGCATGAGCTCGATGGACGCATCGATCCATTCGCGCGCCTGCTTGTAGGCATCGCGCTGGGCCTGGTTCGCGCGGCCCACGTTGAACGTGCGGTAGTAGCACGTCTTGTAGCCGACGAACGTGTGGATGATGTCGAAGAACGCCTGGTCGCCGGGTCGGATCAACCGATCGCTGAAGACGTGCGGGTGCGGGCTGCAGCGCTCGCCGGAGACGGCGTTGATGTTGTCGACGTGCTCGGACCCCTGGTCGAAGAGGTACTTGGTCACGTTCGAGACCAACTCGTTCTCGCGGATGCCCGGCTTGAGCTGCTCGGCGATCAGCTGGTACGCGCCATCCACCATCGCGCACGCCGCGTTGAGCAGGATGATCTCGTCGATCGACTTGACCTCACGGGCATCGAGCAGCACCTGCTGACCATCGCGGACCACGATCCCCTCGGCCTCGAGGGCGGCGACCATGGGCGGTTCGGCGATGTCGACGCCGAGCGGCATGTCCGCGACACCCTCGTCGCGCAGGATGCGCGCGATCTCGCGAGCGGCCGATCGGAACAAGCCGGCGTCGGGGGCGACGGCTCCCCGGAGACCGATCATCCCGGCGTGGATGTTCTCGGTCCGCAGCCACGGACAGTTCTGGCGGTGGTGCTTGGCGGCCGAGCCGAAATCCCAGATGTGCGGCTCGCCGCCACGGGTCTGGAGCGCGTAGCGGGTCATCTTGTCGCGGGCCCACTCGCCGATGTGGGTGCTCGTGACATAACGGATGTTGTTGAAGTCGAAGAGCAGGACGGCTCCCAGGTCCGAAGCCGCGAGCGCCGCGCGAGCCCGACCGAACCGGTACTCCCGAAGGCGGTCGACGTTCCAGCGCTCTTCCCAGTCCACGTTGAGGCTGCCGGGGGATGGGATCGGGCGGCCGGGGCGGACGATCGGCGCCGCTGGCAACGTCGACGGCGCGGGGATCTCTGTCGAAGTCACGGATGCACCTTCCTGTGTGGACCGTTGGGTGCGCTTCCACGATCTGGGCCGGCCACGGGTTGCGAACCGGCGACGGATCGTCGGACTGTTCACCCATGCTACACACCGTCGCCGCGAGCGCAAGTCGCCGCAGCCGACGCAGAGTACGATGCCACGGACAGGGTGTAGGAGGGGCGCGCGTGGTCCGTGGACGCCACGATGGAGCAGCCGAACCGGAGTTCGCCTCGATGGGCGATCGCCTCCGGCGGGCGCGCACGGCGCGTGGATTGAGTCTTCGGACGGTGGCGCGAAGGCTCGGTGTCTCGCCGAGTCTCATCTCCCAGGTGGAGACCGGCCGGGCGAAGCCTTCGGTCAGCACGCTCTACGCCTTGGCCAACGAACTCGGGATCTCGCTCGACGAGCTGCTGTTCGTCGATGCCGTCCCCACCCAACCGACCGCCGAGGTCGCGTCCCAGGACCCGGCCAGCGACCCGCTCCCCCACGATCCCGTCCAGCGGGCCACGTCACGCGTGCGCATCGGCCTCGATTCGGGGGTGCAGTGGGAGCGGCTCACCACCGAGTCGCTGCGCAACGTGGACTTCCTCTACGTGACGTACGAGGTGGGTGGGGCGTCGAGCCCCGAGGATGCGTACCAGCGCCATCAGGGCCAGGAGTGGGGGTACGTCCTGAGCGGGACACTGCACGTCAACATCGGGTTCGACGAGTTCGTGGTGGGCCCCGGGGACGCCATCACCTTCGATTCGGCGGTGCCCCACCGGCTCTCCAACCGGGGCGACGAGCCAGTGCGCGCCGTCTGGTTCGTCCTGGGTCGGCGGACTGCCGAGGTGCGCTCGACGGCCGCACTCCCGCCACCCGAGATCCGCCGGCGCTGACCTGCCGCAGGCGCGCCACTGGACCGACCCGGCCGGGTCACCCGGATCGCGACCCGGCGACAACACTGCTTGACATGTGTTCACTCCCTCTGCACACTCGCCGCGTCGGCATGTGGAGCGGTTTCACGCGGAGGAGTCTCATGCACGCACCCCACGACGGGCTGGTCGGCCCGCGGCGTTTCCTGGCATTGATCGGTGCGCTCGCGCTCGTCGCGGCCGCGTGCAGTGGCGGGAGAGCTTCGAGCGCCCCAAGCGCCGCGGCCTCGGACACCCCGACGGCGGCGCCCGCCTCGGCGGCACCGTCCGAAGCCGCCGCCCCGAGCGCCAACAACGAGCCGCTCGACATCGCCTACCTCTCGTTCGCGGTCGCCAACAGCTACGACGCGCCGATGCTGGCCGCGGCCCAGGCCGCAGCGGCCGCCGGGAACGCCAAGCTCACCGTCTTCGATGCGAACCTCGACCCGGCCAAGCAGGCCCAGCAGCTCCAGGACGCGACGGCGTCGGGGCAGTACGACGGGATCATCACCCAGCCCCTGTTCGGCGCCGGCCTCGTCGCGGGCGTCGAGGAGGCGATCGCCGCCGGGATCGCGGTCGGCAACATCGACCAGATCCTGGGCGAGGACCAGACGACCGAGGAATCGCAGGTCGAAGGGCTCAAGGCCAACGTCGCGTTCGTACCCAAGACTCTCGGCGAGAAGATCGGCCAGCTGGTCGTCCAGGCCTGCGCGGACCTGGGAGCCGACCCGTGCAACGTCGGCTACATCTGGTCGGTCAAGGCGGCGGCGCTCGATCAGACGCTGAAGGCCGCGTTCGACGAGGTCACGGCCGGCAAGAACATCGTCATCGTGGGTGAGGGCGAGTCGTTCTACACGACCCCACTCGGCCTCGCGGCGGCGCAGAACCTGCTCGCGGCCAACGCGGACCTCCACGTCATCACCGGCGCCGACCAGGCCATCACCGGGGCCGTCGCCGCCGTCGAGGCGGACGGGCGCACCGACAAGCCGCTGCTCGTCGGCTATGGCGGCGGGGCGATCGCGCTCCAGGGCATCGAGGCCGGCAACCGTTACGGCACGGTCATGCAGATGCCGGCCACCGAGGGTCGCCTCGGGACCGAGCAGCTCATCCAGGCCATGCGGACCGGCGAGATCTTCCCCGGGATGGATCCGCTCGACGACCTTCCCGAGGGTGGCGTCGTGACCCAGAGCAACGTCGCGACCTTCCTGCCGCTCGCGGAGTGGCCGGGCTGATCGAGTCCGTTCCCAGCGCACCGCGGTGAGCACCGAGGTCATCCACCTCGAGACGCGGGGCATCGGCAAGTCGTTCGGGGCCACCCGGGCCCTGGACGACGTGTCGGTGGCCATCCGGGCCGGCTCCGTCCACGCCTTCGTCGGCGAGAACGGGGCCGGCAAGTCGACCCTGGGCAAGATCATCGCCGGCGCCATCGCGCCGGACGAGGGCGAGCTGCTACTGGGCGGTGAGCCGGTCAGCTTCCGGGCTCCCCGCGAAGCGCTGGACCGGGGGATCGCCCTCGTCGCGCAAGAGGTGGCCCTCGTGCCACAGCTCACCGTGGCCGAGAACGTCTTCCTGGGCACCGAACCACGCCGGGCCGGGATCATCGATCGCCGACGGCTTCGATCGGAGGCGGACCGGCTGGCCGCGGAGGCCGGGTTCGATGTCCGCGCCGACGCGAAGGTCGGCGCACTCCCCATCGCCAAGCAGCAGCAGGTGGAGATCCTTCGCGCCCTGGCGCGCGAGGCGGCACTCATCGTCCTCGACGAGCCGAGTGCCAGTCTCGCGGCAGCCGAAGTCGAGCGCCTCCACGCCGTCGTCCGGAGCCTGACCCAGGGCGGGCGCACGGTCATCCTCGTCTCGCACTTCCTCCGCGAAGTGCTCGATCTCGCCGACACGATCAGCGTGCTGCGCGACGGGCGCGTCGTGAGCACCGTGGCGGCGGACGCGTCCACCGAGGCGAGCCTCATCGCCGCCATGCTCGGACGATCCGTCGGCCACGTGTATCCGCCCAAGCGCCTGCCCGCAGCGGAGGCGCCTGTCGTGCTGCGAGCCGATGGACTCGAGGCGGTCGGCGTCAACGGCGTCTCGGTCTCGCTCCGAGCCGGCGAGATCGTCGGGCTCGCCGGCCTGGTGGGCGCGGGACGATCCGAGCTGGGGCGTGCCCTCTACGGAGCGTCGGCGCTGACCGGCGGCCAGGTCACGGCCGATGGTCGCGCCCTGCCCGGACATCCCGACGCGTCACTCCGGGCCGGGGTCGCGTTCATCCCCGAATCGCGCAAGGACGATGGGCTCATGCTCCACCGACCGGTGCGCGAGAACGTGAGCCTCACCGGGCTGCGAGGCCTCAGCCGGCGCGGGCTCATCGACCAGGGGACCGAGCGACGCCGCGTGACCGAGGCGCTGGGGCAGGTGGCCGGAACGGACCGCCTGGAGGCCCCGGCCGTGTCGTTATCGGGCGGGAACCAACAGAAGCTCCTCTTCGCTCGTGCCCTCCAGACGCGACCGAGTGTGCTCCTCGCCGACGAGCCGACGCGCGGGGTCGATGTCGGCGCCAAGCGGGACATCTACGAAGTGCTCGTCTCGCTGGCCGCGGAGGGCATGGCCATCCTGCTCATCTCGAACGAGGTGGAGGAACTGCTCGGGCTGTCACATCGGCTGCTCGTGATGCGAGCCGGCGCCATCGTCGCGGAACTGGAGGGCCCCGACATGACCGAGGAAGCGATCCTGGCCGCCGCGTTCGGCACGGAGTCGGCCGCGTGAGCGCAGAGCCCGGCGCGGTCACGCCGGCCGGGGTCCCGGCTTCGGCGAGGGTCCGCACCGTCGTGGGACGCGGCGGGATCGTCATCCCCTTCCTGATCGCCTTCGTGGCGCTCAGCCTGATGAGCGAGTCGTTCCTGCGCTTCCAGAACCTCACCAACATCCTGGATCAGCAGGCCGGGATCATCATCGTGGCGTGCGCCGGGACGCTGGTCCTCATCGCCGGCGGGATCGACCTGTCCATCGGGGCCATCTACGGCCTCGCCGCCGCGACGGCCCTCAACGTGGCGTCCGCCGTCGGGACTCCGGCGGGCGTCCTCGCCGGCCTGACGGTCGGGCTGGTGGTGGGTCTCGTGAACGGCTTCATCGTCACGCGCTTCCGGATCAACGCCCTCATCGGGACGCTGGCCATGTCGTTCGTCGTCAGCGGCATCGCCGCCATCGTCACCCAGGGCAACCTGGTGGTCGCTTTCGACCACCCCGACTTCCAGCAGTTCGCAGCGACCAGGATCGCCGGCGTGACCAGCGCCGCGTGGATGATGATCGCGACGGCGATCGCGGCGACGATCCTGCTCAGCCGCAGCACCTTCGGCCGATACGTCTATGCCACCGGCGGGAACGCGGCTGCCGCCCGCCTGGCCGGCGTCCGGGTGGACCGGGTGCGCGTGGCCACCTTCGCCCTGAGCGGGACGGCCGCCGGACTGGCCGGAACCATCGACGCGTCCCGGGTCCTGAGCGCACAGGCATCGAGCGGCACGTTCCTTACGTTCACCGTGCTGACCGGCATCATCGTGGGCGGTACGAGCATCCTCGGCGGCGAGGGGTCCATGCAGCGGACCGTGGTCGGTTGCCTCTTCGTGGCCCTCATCGCCAACGGCTTCAACCTGCTGGGCTTCGATCCGTTCTACCAGCAGATCACGCTCGGTGTCATCCTGCTGGTGGCAGTCGGGCTCGACGCCTGGTCGCGTCGCGCGGACTGACCGTCGGACGCCGGGACCCCAGGAAGCATCGGCAGGAGCATCACGAGCCATGGCATACGTCGGTCGCCTCGATTGGTCGTTCGCGGATCGACCGCTTCCTTCGGGGCCGACATCGCACGGCCTGGCCCGGGACCGGCTGGTCGGTCCGGAGCAGGGTGCCGTCCACACGGACCTCCACGCGGTCCAGCTGGCGACGGGCGGCTGGCTCGCCCCGCACGTCCATAGCTACGAGGAGGCGATCTACCTCCTCGAGGGTGATCTCCTGCTCGATCTCGGCGGACCGGTCTGGCATCTCGTGGCGGGGGACTTCGCGCTCATGCAGACCGGCGTCCGGCACGCCCTCGGGAATCCGTTCCCGGAACCGGTGCGCTTCCTGTCGCTCAATTCGCCGCGCAAGCACGACCCGGCGAGCGGTCGCCGGGACACGTTCTTCGAGGCCGCCCAGGATCTCGCGGCGATGCAGGCGGCCGCGCGCCGCCCGCCGTTCGGCGATCCGAGCCTGCGCTTCGTGGGCCATTACCTCGGCACGGGGCCGCAACAGGAAGCACTCGCGGTCCGCGACCCGGCGCGAGGGCGCGCGCCCGCGGGCATGGACACGGCGATCCTCGCCTACAGCGGGATCTCCGTGCGGATGCTCGTGGATCGCGTCCTGGGCGCGGATCACGTGACGATGTTCACCGTGGACTACGAGCCGGGCGGCGCCGCCCAGGCGCATGACCACCCGTTCGAGGAGGCGTACGTCTTCCTCGCCGGCGAGATCGAAGCCGAGCTGGACGGCGTCCATCACACGCTCCGAGCGGGCGACGTGGTGTTCGCGCCGGTGGGTGCCGTCCATGGGTTCTACAACACCGGCACCCAGCGCGTCCGCTGGGTCGAGACCCAGGCGCCCCAGCCGCCGGCACGCCACGCCTATCGCTGGCTGGCCAGCTGGGAACGCTATGAACGCGACCACCCCCAAGGAGGCACATGACCATGGCAGAGGATGGAGCGGTCGTCATCGTCGGGGGGACTCGGGCGATCGGCCTGGAGCTGGTCCGCCACTACGCGGGGCAGGGCCGCGAAGTGATCCTGACGGGGCGCGACCCGGAGACGGTCGTGACCGCCGCCGATGCCGTGGGCGGACGCACGCGCGGCATCACCTTCGATCTCGCCGAACCCACCTCGATCGGTCCGGCGCTCGCCGGCATCGGACCGGTGTCTCGGCTGGCGCTGGTGGCCATCGATCGCGACCAGAACACCGTCGCGGACTACGACCTCGCGCGCGCGATCCGCCTGGTGACCCTCAAGCTCGTCGGGTACACCGAAGTCGTCCACCAGCTACGGACGCGGCTCACCTACGACGCGAGCGTGCTGCTGTTCGGCGGGATGGCCAAGGAGCGTCCGTATCCTGGCTCCACCACGGTCACGACCGTCAACGGGGGCGTGGTCGGGCTGACGCGGACGCTCGTGGAGGAGCTCCGGCCCATGCGCGCGAACTCGATCCACCCCGGGGTGGTCGGCGACAGCCCCTATTGGGCAGAGAAGCCGGCGGCGGTCGCCAAGTACACCTCGGAGACGCCCTTGGGCCGCCTGGCGACGATGGCCGAGATCGTGGACGCGTCGGTGTTCCTGCTCGAGAACACGGCCGTCAACGGCGTCGATCTCATCGTCGACGGCGGCTGGCACTGCCGCTAGCCGTCGCGCCGCGATGGAGGGCTAGCGCTTCGCCTTCGCGACGTCCGAATCGTCGCTGACCTCGATGCCGTGACGCTTGGCGGCGGCGGCGATCCGGGTCGCGGCGCGACGCTTGGCGGTGGCACTCTCGAAGTCGGTCTGGTCGAAGCGCGCGATCGCGTTACGAACGTGCGCCGCATCGTTGATCGGCAGATGGCGTTCGCCGCCCTTGTCGATGTACGCGAAGGAGCGGTCCTGCAGTCGATCGCGCTTGGCGGTGGTCAGTTCGGCCATGGTGGTACCTCCGTTGGGGTCACACCCAAGGATGCGATGCGATCCGCGACGATCGCGCCGGACGACAACCCGCGCGGCTTGCAGCCGCGTGGCGAACGGGGCGCCCTCAGGCGCGAGCCGCGCCGGCGCTCCCCCAGCGTTTGACCTCGGCATCGATGTCCAGCGGCATGACCACGCCCTTGTCCGCGTACTCGCCCCAGGCTTCGCGCGGGACGCGCCACATGATCTCGAACTCGTTGCCGTCGGGATCCGCGCCGTAGAGCGATTTGGAGACGCCGTGGTCCGACGCGCCACCCAGGGCACCGGCCTCGGAGAGGACGCGCGCCGCGGTCGCCAGGTCGTCGATCGTGGGGACCTCCCAGGCCAGGTGATACAGCCCGACCGAGCCGCGTGCCGGCCGTGGGGCCGCCTCACCCACCGAGAACAGGCCGAGGTCGTGGTGGTTGTCGCCCTGCGCCGAGCGCATGAAGACGGCCCGCCCACCGAAGGCGCTCTCGACGACCTCGAACCCGAAGACGCGAGCGTAGAACTCCGCGGCGCGGGTCGCGTCGCGGACATAGAGGACCGCGTGATTGAGGCGAGCGACGGGGATGCTCACGCGGCGACCTCCTTCGGGACCGGCGCGCCGACCAGCTTCCAGCCGGACTGCCATGCGCCTTGATTCGCGATATTGAGGGCCATGTTCAGAAAGGCAAGCCCTTCCAGCTGCCGCGCGCGGACGAGCGGACCGGCGTCGATCGGCCTGAGGCCGATGGATCGGACGAGCTCCAGGACGGTCGCCTTCGCGGCGGCGTCGTCGCCGGCGACGAACCCATCGAGCGTGACGCCCTCGGTGATCGGGTCGAGCTGACGCGAGGCGAACAGCGTGTTGAATGCCTTGATGACGGGCGATCCGGGCAGCAGCGCTGCGAGGTCCTCGGCATTGGACGAGCTGGTGTCCGTCTCGGGGCCGGCGGCGCCGAAGCTGATGCGGTTGCTCACGTCCACGACCGGCGTGCCGGCGGCCGCCGTCGCGATGTCCGCGGCGACCTCGGCGAAGCTCGTGACATAGACGGCGGGAACGATGACGTCCGCGCCCTCGACGGCCGCCACGTTGTTCGGGGCGGTCGCGGCTCCGCTGGCCGCAGCCGCGGCCGCGGCGTCCTGGGCATCGCGTGAGGTGATGACGACGTCGTGCCCGGCACGAACGAACGAGGTGGCGAGCGCGGTCCCGACGTTCCCGGCTCCGATGATGGCGATACGCATGGCTGGTGGCTCCTTCGGTTGTTTGGTTGCTGGTGCAACTATATGGCCCGTGTTAGACTCATGTCAATAGTTGTTTGTGGAGGACAAACTGCCATGGCCGAGCGAATCCCACGGCTGGCCGTGGGTGCCCAGGTGCGTCGGTGGCGCCTCGAGCGCGGTTCCACCCTGGCCGCGCTGGCCTCGGCGAGCGGCGTCAACGTCGGCTACCTGTCGCAGATCGAGAACGACAAGGCCTCACCATCGCTGGCGACGCTCGCTGCGATCGGCGATGCGCTCGGCGTCCCGCCGGCGTGGTTCCTCATGGAGGAGTCGCTGCCACCCGTCGTCGTGCGCGCCAAGGACCGGCCCATCGAGCGCCGCGGCGGCGCGCGCACCGAGTTCGTCGATGGGCGCGCATCGCGCGATATCTCGATCGTCGAGGTCGACGTACCTCCGGGCGGCCGGATCGATGCCCACAGCCACCCCGGCGACGAGCACCACCTGGTGTTGAGCGGCCGGTTTCGGGGCAGCCAGGCCGGACACCGCGTCGAGCTCGGGCCTGGCGACTATCTGCGCTGGGATGGCGCCGTCCCGCACGACGGGGAGGTCGTCGGGGACGAGGCACTCCGGATGCTGATCTTCCGCATCCGGCCACGGGATCCGCGCTGAACGACGGCGCCTCCCGCGCACCCCAACCGCAACCTCCGGGGCGCCGCAACCTTCCCCGCCGGAGCGGTAGACTGGACGGTGACCACACGTGTCCCCCGCGGCCCTCCCCAGAGCGGCCCGCGGCCCGTCATCCCTCCTCGAAGGTGGTGCCCATGAAGGTCGGTGTCGCCAAGGAGACCGCGCCCGGAGAGCGGCGCGTCGCCCTGGTACCCGAAGCGCTCGGCAAGCTGCAGGCGGCCGGGTGCGAGATCCTCGTCGAGACCGGCGCCGGTGCCGGCTCGGCCATCCTCGACAGTGCCTACGCCGAGGCCGGCGCGACCGTCGTCCCGACTGACACGCTCTACCAGCAGTCGGACGTCATCCTCAAGGTCGCGAAGCCTTCCCCAGCCGAAGTCGCCCGACTCCGCCAGGGACAGGCCGTCGTCGGATTCCTGCAGCCCCTCATCGACCCGCAGCTGGCCAGGGACCTCGCCGCGAAGGGCGTCACGGCCATCAGCCTCGATGCCATCCCCCGCACGCTGAGTCGCGCCCAGACGATGGACGCCCTGAGCTCGCAGGCGAACGTCGGCGGCTACAAGGCGGTGCTCATCGCGGCCAACGCGTATCCGCGCTACTTCCCGCTGCTGACGACCGCCGCCGGCACGGCCAAGCCCGCCAACGTGCTCATCCTGGGCATCGGCGTGGCCGGCCTCCAGGCGATCGGCACGGCCAAGCGCCTCGGCGCGATCGTGCACGCCTACGACGTGCGACCCGAGACCCGCGAGCAGGCGGAGAGCCTGGGCGCGAAGTTCGTGAAGCTCAAGACCACCATCGATGCCACCGGCGCTGGCGGCTACGCCCGTGAGCTCACGGCCGAAGAGCGCGCCGCCCAGCAGGCCGAGCTCAACGAGGCGATCGGCGCCAAGGACGTGGTCATCACCACGGCCCAGATCCCCGGCCGCAAGCCACCGGTCCTCGTCACCGCCGATGCCGTCGGCGCGATGAAGTCGGGCTCGGTCATCGTGGACATGGCGGCATCCGCCCTGGGCGGCAACTGCGAGTTGAGCAAGGCCGGCGAGACGGTCGAGACGCCCAACGGCGTGACGATCATCGCGCCGGACAACCTCCCCGCGAGCATGCCCGCCGGCGCCTCCCAGTTCTACGCGCGCAACATCTCGAATCTCGTGATCGGGATGATCAAGGATGGCGCCCTCCACCTCGACTTCGAGGATGAGGTCACCAAGGCGACCGTCATCACCAACGGCGGGGCCGTCGTCTCGGAGGCCGTCAGCAAGCTCCTCGAGCCGGCCCCCGCCGCAGCCCCCGGAGGCCAGGCATGACCCCCGAGATCGAAGCCCTCCTCAACAACCTGACCATCTTCACGCTGGCGATCCTCGTCGGGTTCGCCGTCATCAGCAAGGTGCCGGCGACCCTGCACACCCCGCTGATGTCGGGGGCGAACTCCATCCATGGCATCGTCCTCGTGGGGGCGATGCTCATCGCTGCCGAGGCGGACAACCTGGCCGGCTATGTCCTCGCGTTCATCGCCGTGGCCTTCGCCACGATGAACGTCGTCGGCGGCTACGTCGTCACCGACCGGATGCTCCAGATGTTCCGCAAGAAGCCCGTGGCCCCCAAGCCCGTCGACGCCGACCAGGCGGAGGCGTAGGCGATGGATACCCTCGGGATCATCGAAGTCCTCGTCCGGATCGCCTGGCTCGCCGGCGCGGTCGCCTTCGTCATCGGTCTCGTCCGGATGAACTCCCCGGCGACCGCTCGCAACGGCAACCTGCTGTCCGCCGGTGGCATGACCATCGCGATCGTCGCGACGGCGATCCTCATCCTCGCGGAGGAGCTGACCGGCGACGGCATCAGCGCCCTCGTGTGGATCATCATCGGGCTCGGCATCGCCCTCGGCGGTGGCCTCGGCCTCTATACCGCGAAGACCGTGAAGATGACCGCGATGCCGCAGCTGGTGTCGTTGTTCAACGCCGTCGGCGGCGGCGCCGCGGCGCTCATCGCGATCGAGGACTACCTCAAGCTCACGGACGCGGGCGCCGCGATCCGCCTCGACACGAACATCTTCATCGTCCTCGACATCATCATCGGCTCGATCACCTTCACCGGTTCGATCATCGCCTCGGGCAAGCTCCAGGGCTTGATCCCCGGGCAGCCGATCCTGATCCCCGGCGGTCGCCTCGTGACCATCGCCCTGGCGGCGGTCACCGTCGTCGCCGCGCTCATCCTGTTCGCGACCGGGACCCCGAACCTGGCCCTGATGCTGGTCATCCTGGCGGCCGCGCTGATCTTCGGCGTGACGATGACCCTGCCCATCGGCGGCGCCGACATGCCGGTGGTCA
>CAYVJP010000006.1:0-29263 GCA_964451745.1 uncultured Anaerolineaceae bacterium
AACGTCCGGGCTAGCGACCGGCGCCGACCAGCTCCCGCGCCCCAGGCACCTTGTCCTGGCCGTCGCTGCCGCCGACACCGTCCATCGGTGCCACCGGCGCCACGGGTGCCGCCTCGCGGATCCGCCCATCGCGCATCCGGATGACCCGGTCGCACGCGTCGGCGACCTCCGGATCGTGCGTCACCAGGACGAACGTCTGCGCGTGGTCCCGGTTGAACCGCCGGAGGGTGGCGAGGATCTCAGCGGCGTTCTCGGAATCGAGATTGCCGGTCGGCTCATCCGCCAGCACGAGGCGTGGCCGGTTCACGAGCGCGCGTGCCAGGGCGACCCGCTGTTGCTCGCCGCCGGAGAGCTCCGACGGTCGATGGCCGGCTCGATCGGCCAATCCGACCAGGTCGAGCGACGCCAGCCCCGCTTGGCGAGCTTCGCGGCGGCCCATCCCGGCGTAGTCGCACGCCAGCGCGATGTTCTCGAGCGCACTGAGCGTCGGGACGAGGTTGAACTCCTGGAAGACGAAGCCCATCTCCTTGGCCCTGATCCTCGTTCGCTCGCGGTCGCCGAGTTCCGTCATGTCACGACCGTCGAACGCAAGGAAGGGTCGCGGTCCGTCGTCGAGGTCCGGGGCGTGGAGCAGCCCCAGGATGTGCATCAACGTGCTCTTGCCCGAGCCGGATGGGCCGGTGATGGCCACCATC
This sequence comes from uncultured Anaerolineaceae bacterium, assembly GCA_964451745.1. GTDB lineage: Bacteria > Chloroflexota > Limnocylindria > Limnocylindrales > CSP1-4 > SPCO01. The sequence continues at coordinate 696 of CAYVJP010000006.1, forward strand.
TCGCCGGGTTCGATCGCGACGTCGACGCCGCGCAACGCGTCGACGTGATTGCGCTTGCCGCGGTTGTAGGTCTTGCGCAGTTCGCGGCCTTCGAGCAGTGTCATCGGTCGGGCTCCAAGTCGGGGCGGCGTCGGTTCATTCGTAGCGGAGCGCAGAGACAGGGTCGAGCCGCGCCGCGTGCAGGGCCGGCACGAACCCGGCGACCGCGCCGAGGATGGTCGAGAAGAGGATCGCGGCCAGGGCCGTCCCCGGTGTCAGTTCGAACAGGACCGTGCCCGATGCCCGTCCGGCTTCGTTGGCGATGAGGACGACCGCGCCCCCCAGGACCAGCCCGATGAGCCCACCGAGCATGCCGATGAGGGCCGCTTCGAGCACGAGCTCGCGGACGATGCGGGAGCGGCTCCCGCCGATGGCGCGCTTGATCCCGATCTCGCGCGTTCGCTCCGCGACCGACATCGCCATCGTGTTGATGACCGACAGGCCACCGACGACCAGGCTGATGAGCGCGACCCCCACGAGGATCGCGTTGAGGATGGACGTGGCCGACCCCACCTGCTGATCGAAATCCGCCCCGGTCATGACTGACACCTCGGGAACCGCAGACTCGATCTGATCGGCCAGCGCCTCGGCGTCCTGTCCTGGCTCGAGATAGGCGGTCATCGTCGTGACCAGATCGGTGGCATCGACGCCCTCGCGATACATCGGCGGCAACGTCGTCACCAGGAGTTCCTGGGCCGCTTGGAGCGGGATCGATGCGGCCTGATCTGGCGCCGTGAGCGTGGGCTCGAGCACGCCGACCACCTTGAACGGCACGCCCTTGAGGACGATCGTGTCGCCGACATCCTTCGCGTACTTGCGGGCGATGTCCGAGCCGAGGACGGTCACGTGGCTGCCTTCGTCGGCCGCGCCGATCGCACGACCCTGGGCGTAGCGGAACGTGAAGTCGTCGAGGCCTTCGTCGGCGCCGGGGACGGTGCCCGTGATCATCGGCGGCACGCCCATCGTGACCGTCGCCATCTGGTCATCCATGAGCATCATCACGGCCGGGGCGACGGCCGCCACCCCATCGATGGCGCGGATCTTGTCCGCCGTCCGGAGCGACATCGGAACCGCAGAGAAGCCGCCGAGCGAGCCGGTCGCGTCGCTAATCGACAGCTTGTCTTCGTAGTACTGGCTGCCGCCCTCCACGAGGGCGTTGATCTTGTTCGCCATCGAGCCGAAGACGACCAGGGCCCAGATGCCGATGGTGATGCCGAGGATGGTGAGACCCGTCCGGACGGGGCGCCGGGCAAGGTCGCGCAGGGAGGGCATGGTGCGCTGTCCTATCGAACGGGATGGGTGGCGGCCACGTACCACCACCGGGGACCGCGGCGACGGTAGCGCTCGTGCGTCGGTCGCACGAGTGCCAACCTTCCCCTCTCCGCCGGGCCGTGTCTCCCTCGGCGCGTCAGGGGGTGATCGAATCGATGATGGCCTGGAGCTCCGCGCGGTCGGCGGTCGAGGTCCCCGGGAACGTCGCGGCATCGACCACGACGACCGTGCCGTCGACATCGACCACCCACAGCCGATGGAGCTCGCCCGGTCCGAGCCCGAGGCGGGCGGTGCCGTCGGCGGCTTCCCAGAAGACCAGCTGGTCCGCGTCGCAGGCCGCGAAGTCGAAGCCGCTCAGGACGAGGATCCCGACCTCGAGCGCGTCGAGTCCGCGGACCGTGGCCGGCTCGGGGCGCGTGGCGACCGGCGCGATCGAGACGTTCGATGGTGGGGGCGCGCCGGGATCCTGGCCCCACCACGACGAGAGGGCATGCGCCTGGCCGTCGGCCGTTCGCAGGAGCGATCGATCGACGAACGCCCGCGAGGACCAGCGGCACGGGTAGACGAACACGTCCTGCACGACCCAGGCACCGAACGACATGCCGCCCGGGCTCACGCCACCGGACTTGACGACCATCGAATCGCCAACCCGCTCCCAGCCGTCGGGCACGGTGATGGGCAGACTGATGTCCGTGGAACCGGCGGGTCGGATCGTGACGGGTCCGGCCTCGATCGGTGTCGCGACGCGCGTCGGGTAGGGCGTCGCAAGCGGGTCGCGTGGCGGCGGGTCAGCCAGGGCGCTCGGGCGGGGCTGGAGCGTGGGCGCGAGGGTCGGCGCGGGCGACGAGGGCTCGGCGACCGCGGCGCTCGGTGGCGGACGACTCGGGTCCGAGGAAGGGGGCGGCGCGTCCGGCGGGCGCGTCAGGACAGCGAATACGACGACCGCGATACCCGCGAGCACCAGGGCGATCGGTCCACGTCGCCGCGCGTTGGCCGCACCCTCGAAGGCAGCGCCCTCGCCTGGATCCACCCGTTGCCTCCCGAATCGGTGATGCGTCCGCCACCATCATCCGTCGAATCGGGTGTCAGGGCCGCCCGGCTGAGGCCCGCGACCGGCCCAATGCCCGAGCCAGCTCCGACCGGGACCCGATCCCGAGCTTCTGGTAGACGTGCTGGAGGTGGTTGTCCACGGTACGGACCGAGAGGAAGAGCCGCTCGGCGATCTCCTCGCTGCTGAGCCCGCCCGCCGCCAGATCGGCGATCTCGAGTTCGCGTCGCGACAGCGGCGTCAGCTCATCGGCAGGGACCACCAAGGCAGGTGTCCGCGCACCTTCGCAGCGCTCGGCGAGCGTCGTCGCGGTCCGCAGGAGTCGTGTCGCTCGACGTGGGTCACCTGCTCGTCTGGCGGCCCTCGCCGCGTCAGCCGCCGCCTCGGCGGCGAGCAGGTCGGCGCCCATGGAATCGAACGCCGCTGACGCCGCCTCGAGACCGTCGGTGTCACCGGTGATCAGGGCGGCGACATGCGCTCGACGTGTCGCCGCGAGCCGGCCATCGACCCGGTCGCCGATGCGCTCGAGCGCCGCGTGTGCGACATCCACCCCGCCGACCCGGGCCAGGGCATGCGCGAGCTCGGCGGCCTGGCCCCAACGGTGCGCGGCGAGATCCGCCTCGAGTGCCTCGGCCGCCATCCGCCGGGCGGCCTCGGGCTGACCCTGCGCCGTCTGGACCCAGAGTCTGGTTTCGTCCATGAACGGGTCGAAGATGCTCCCCGGCCGTCGCCACTCGAGCGCCCGGCGCTGATGCGCGGCTGCGGTCTCGGTATCGCCGACGAGCGCGGCACTTCGAGCCAGGAGCGCGGCCGCCGGCGCCGCCAGGAGGTCGCTCGCCTGCGGCCCGACGGCATCGATCGCCGCCGTGGCGCTCCGAGGATGCCCGCGGTGCAGCTCCGTGAACGCCGTGTGCAGCGCGGTCAGGATGGCCACCGGACGATTCTCGAGCGCGGCCCGGGCACGGACGGCGTCACGGGTGAGCTGGGCGATCGGCACATGACCGAGCTCCCCCATCGAGACCTGCGCGCCGAACCCCTCGAGTTCGAACATCTCGGGCGGGATCGAGACCTCGCCCGCCGCCCAGAGTCGCCGCGTCTCCGGCAGCGCACGATCGACCAGGGCGGCGAGCCGCTCGTACGCGCCAGTCAGCTGCAGCGCGATCACGGCTGCCATCGCGGCGGTCACGAGGATCGGCCCGTCCTCCACGCGCTCCAGGAGCGGATCGGTAAGCGCCAACGCGGCATCGACCTCCCCGGCGAGCGCGAGGAGATGCGCGCGCTGGGCCTGCAGGATGGCGAGCTCGGATCCCCTGGAGACGCGGCCCTCGACGTCGGCAAGGACCGCCATCGCCGCCTCGGGCTGCCCCATCGCGGTCGACAGGATGGCCGCGTGCACCATCGCGAGGCGGGCCAGCGTCGCCTCTTCGGCCGCGAGATCCGTGCCCGCGGCGAAGATCGCATCGGCTTCCTCGTAGCGGCCCGAATACGCGAGCGCGGTCGCCAGCAGGAGCGCGACGTCCGCGTCCGGACGAAGGTCCCAGGCCCCGGCGGCCAGCCTGGCGGTCCCTCGCATGTCGCCCGCCCGGTACGTCTCGGTCGCGGCCCGCCGCAGGAGGTCCGGGTCGCCCTGCCCGGCCTCCAGCTGCCAGGTCGCGACCCGGAGCAGGTCCGATCGGCGGCGCATCCCGGTCGCGGTCGTCACGGTCGCGAGGCGACCCTTGATCGACGCCGCGAGCATCGAGCCGGTCATCTGGCGCAGGACCTCCGCGTAGATGGGATGGCTCAGCCAGACCTCGCGCCGCCGTCCGTCCTCGCGCATCACGACGAGGCCACGCTGCTCGAGCTCCAGGAGCACATCGGCACCGACGAGTTCGGTCGCGAGCCGCAGGCCGATGGGTTCGCCGTGCGCGATGACGTCGAGTGGCCCACGCTCCGCAGCGGACAGGTCGTCCACCCGGGCTCGGACGAGCTCGACGAGCCGTGCCGACACGCCGAGCTCGCCGACGAGCACCCATCGGCCGTCGTCCTCGGCGATGGCCCCCGAGTCGCGCCCCGCCAGGCACAGCTCACGGGCGAAGAGCGCGTTGCCGCCGGCCCGCGCGGTGACCGTGGCCCCGAGCCCCGCGTCGATCGGGCCGCCCAGCACATCCGAGGCCAGCGCCACGATCGCGTCGTCGTCGAGGCGGCCGACTTCGATCCGGTCGGCCAGCCCTTCCTTCCAGAGGGCCAGGACGGCGTCCGGTACCGACTCGCCGGTCCGCACCGTCGCCACGACGAACGACGGGATCGACATCGCGAGCTGGAGGACGAGCGTCGCGGAGTGATCGTCGAGCAGGTGGGCGTCGTCGATCGACAGCAGGAGGCGGCGATCGCCCGCGCGCTCCGCGAGCGCGGCGCGTGCGGCCATGAGGACGTTGCCGCTCGCCGTGCTCAAGTCGGGCAGGAGGTGGCTCAGGGCTCCGAGTGGGATGGCCGTCGCCGCTTGCGTCCCGACCGTGCTGACGGCGAAGTAGCCGCGATCCGCACCCAGCCGGACGATCTCGGTCGCCAGGCGACTCTTGCCGACGCCGCCCTCCCCGACCAGAACGACGCCTCCCGTCGAGCCGTCGAGCAGCGTCGAGGCCCGTTGCAGCAGGTCATCTCGACCCACCAGCGGCGCGAGCGCGGGCATCTCCCTCCCACCAGGCGAGAAATCGAGTAGTCGCTACTCATGTCGTGCCGCGGCCACGGATGGACGCTCGCGGCAGTTCCAAATCTACCCGAGAGGCCACCAGTTGACGACCCAGCGATTCGATCCTGAAGCATTCGACCCGATCGACGGGTACACGCTCGAGATGTACGCGGCGATCTGCCGGGCCCTTGTTCGTTCGCCCGGTGGATCGGCTCGCCAGCTCGAATCCGCGCTCGCGGAGCACGGGCTGACCGTCGATCTCTGGACCCGCATCCGCGGCGGATGGACCGCCCGGATCGCGGGGGACCCATTCGTCCGCGGCGCCTTCCGCCGCTTGTTCGTCGGCGCGGTCCCGGCCGCGTCATCCATCGATCACGAAAGGACCGACTTGCCATGACCGCCATCCGCGGCGCGATCGCGCGCTACCCGATCACCTCGTTCCTGATCATCGCCTTCGCGTTCACGTACACGTTCACGTTCGCCACGAGCATCTCGATCGCGTTCGGGCTGCTGGCCCTGTTCGGGCCGGCGTTGGCCGCGATCATCGTGACCAAGGCCGACGGCACGTGGCCCGAGTTGCGTGCTCGGATCACCGGCTGGCGCCGGCACATCGGCTGGTACGCCCTCGCGATCGGGATCCCGTTCGCCGTGGCCGCCGTGGCCCGGGGCATCCTGGTCGCCTCGGGCACGCCCGTCGACGGGTTCGGCACCATCACCGCCATCGAGGCCGTGATCTTCGTGCTCGTCATCGGCGAGGAGATCGGCTGGCGCGGCTTCCTCCAGCCACGCCTCCGGCTCCAGATGGGCCTGGCCGTCGCCGGTATCGCGACCGGCGTGGCGTGGGTGCTGTGGCACCTCCCCATCTATCTCGCCCCCGAACAGGGCATCGAAGCCTTTGCTCGCTTCGCCTGGTGGGTGATCCCGCTGTCGGTCGCCATGGGCGTCGTCGCCGAGAAGGCCCGCTTCAGCGTGATCGTCGCCACGGTCATGCACGGGGCGGCGAACATCGCGACGCCCATCCTGCTGCCTGGCATCGATCGAGCCTGGTGGCTCGTGGTGACGGGCGCGCTGTACGCGGTGGTCGCCGCCGTCCTCGTCCTCGCCGCTCGCCGCCGTGGTGCCGACCAGTCCGCGATGGCCCCGGCCTCCGCCACATGACCGGACCGCGACGCGCGGCCGACCCGGACGGGCGTCTCCTTCGGGAGGCGCTCGTCGTGGTTCGTTCGGCCCGGGAACGGGCACCAGCCGACTTCCTCATCGCGCTCGCCGTCGTGCTGGGCGGCCTCGCGATCGTGTTGCTCGTCGTGGGTCTCGTCGTCGGCGGAACGGCTGGCGAGCTGTGCCGGGACCTGGCCGTCGAGGTGGGCGGGGCGTGGCTGACCGTGGTCCTCGTGGACGGTCTGTGGCGGCGCGCCGAGACGGGCGCGGCCACGCGCTTGCGGGCGATGGAGACCGCGCTCCAGGACCGGATCGATGCCGGCGCGACCGCCCTCCAGCCCGTCGACCGCGAAGGATGGCAGTCCTTCGTGGCGACGTACGGCGATCTCACGAGGCGCACGAGCCTCGTGGATCGGGTGCGTGCGGCTCGTGACTACGGCCGGCGCGCGCACGAGCTCACCGAACGCGGCGAGGCGCTCCTGGAGATTGAGTAGCCGGTGCTCATGGCGCGGACGCCCGGTCGCGGGACAGTCCCACCGTCAACCGACACCACAACGCAAGGAGACAACGTCATGACCGCAAGCAAGACCCATCGATCGCTCGACGGCATCCTGCCTGACAAGGCCGTCGGTGGCCTCGTCCTCGTGGCGATCGGCCTCGTGATCATCGCCAGCTACCTCGTCCCGGGGTTCGGCGAATACGCCCTCCTCGCGGTGGGCCTCGTCTGTCTCGTCGCCTTCGCGATCACGCGGGAGTACGGCCTGGCCGTCGCCGCCGGCATCGTCACGGGGATGGGCGTAGGCGTGATCCTGACCACGATGGCCACGGACCCCTATGACGGCGTCGCGTTCCTGCTGGCGTTCGCCGGCGGCTTCGCCAGCGTCTGGATCCTCGGCCTGTTCGCCGACCCGCGCGAGACCAATCCCTGGCCGTCGGTCCCCGCGGCCCTGTTCGCCGCCGTAGCCGTGACGGTGGCCACCGAGTCCTCGACGATCCTCGACGCCGTCGTCGTCGTGTTCGTGATCGCGCTCATCGCGGGCGGCCTCAAGGCCCTGCGCGATGCCCGGAAGGAGGCATGACCATGCGCGCATCCCTTGTCCGTCTCCTCGCGGCGATCGCTGTCGCTGGTGCGGTGGCGGCGTGCTCAAGCGCTTCCGGTGGCGGCCCGATGCCGTCGTCGACGGCGGGGCTGCCGACACCCGACGGTCCGACCGTGGACGTCGAGATGCAGGACTACGTCTTCGCCCCGGCCGCCGTCGAGGTCGAGGTCGGGACGACGGTCCGCTGGACCAACCGAGGTCAGGCGCCGCACACGGCGACCGCCGACGACGGGAGCTTCGACACCGGCCAGATCACGACCGGCGGGTCGGCCGGGCACGTCTTCGCGACCCCTGGCTCGTTCCCGTTCATCTGCACCCTGCACCCGGACATGAAGGGCACGATCACGGTCGTGGCCGCGGCGTCCTCGGCAGCGCCGTCGGCTGAGCCGAGCACGCCGGCCGAGCCCTCGGCATCGGCGGCTCCGTCCGAGTCAGCGCCGGCCGAGCCGACGCGGTTCGATGTCCCGTTGACCGTGGCCACGGACCACGCGGTGGCCGCCGAGGTCATCGACTGGACCGGACTGGTCACGGCCGCGACTTCGGGGACGCCCGGCGACAGCGCCTCGGTGCCGTTCGACGCGGTCGAGCTCGCCAACGACGGCCCGACCACGCTGGTCGTGACCTGGGTCGGTGGTCCGTGCGATCGCACGAGCACGATCGTGTTCGATGCGGATCGGGCGACGATCACCGTCATCCAGGAACCGTGCGACGGCGATGCGATCGGCTTCGACCGGATCGTCCGGCTGGAGCTGGCGGAACCGGTGGACGCGGGGTCGATCACCGGAGTCCTGCAGGCCGGTGGCGACTCCCCCGGCTGAGGCGCCGTCGCCCTTGATCCACCACGACGCCGCTCCGGGTCGATCCCGGGGCGGCGTCACCGTGTCGTGTCGGCGACCCTCGAGCGTGCGGTGGCGGCGATCTCGCCGAGCCAGCGGCGGTAGTCGATCGAGGCGCGATCGACGCCCTTGATGTGGAGCTCCTCGGAGAGGTCGATCGGGAGTTCCTCGGGGCGCTGCGACTCCACGACGACGCGATCCTGCTCGAGGATGACCTGCTGGAAGTCCACGAAGCTCTGGTCCCGCCCGGGATCGAGGTCGTAGTTGCGCGCGTTCCAGGTGAAGTTGCGGGTCTCCTTGGCCGAGAGCGGGCAGGAGGCGACGAACAGGACGAAGTGGCGGCCGCCATCCAGCGGCTGATCGAGGCGGACGGTGAACGGCATCGAGATCGTGTAGTGACTGGGTTCGCGCTGGATCTTCGCGTCGGCGGTCGCGACGGCGGTGTCGCCCTTGACGTCCGTCGCGGGCTCCTCGATGCCGAGGCGGAACCACAGGGTGGTGTCGGTCCGGATCACGTCGTGGTCGGGGATCTCGGGCTTGGAACGGTCGCCCAGGATGCCCTCGTGGACCCAGGCGAAGTGGCTGAAATCGACGAAGTTCTCGACTCGTCGCGCGGCGCTGCAGTGCCAGTCGTACTGCGGGATCTTGATCTTGCGATAGCTGTCGTCGGGCCACTCGGGGAACTCGGGGAGCGGGAGGACGGGCTCGCGGGAATCGGCGTCGGCCGCGCCCAGGCAGACCCAGATCAGGCCGGCGTGCTCCGCGGCGGCGTAGGGCGTGATGCGCGCCTTGCGCGGGATGTTCGTGCCGTGGCTCGAGGGGATCCGGGTGCAGACGCCGCCCGGATCGTACGTCCAGCCGTGGTACGGACAGACGAGGCAGCCGTCCTCCACCCAGCCGAGCGAGAGGGCCGTGCCGCGATGGACGCACAGGTCCTTGAATGCTCGGACCTCGCCGTCGAGGCGGACGAGCACGATGGGCTCGTCGAGCAGGCGGGCGGCGAGGGGCGCGTCCGTGAGTTCGTCGGCCCAGGCGACCGGGTGCCAGAAACGCCGCAGGGCGCGGTACAGCGCGGCCTCGCCGGTCTGGTCCAGGACGTTCTCGGGCATGTGGGTGGCGCGGCTCCTTGCGGGGACGTTCACGGCCTCCCGCCGCGACGCCCGAGCGAGCGATCCGGGCGGCGACGTCCCTCTCAATCATGGGGTGAATCGCGTGGACGTGAAGCCTCGCTCGTAGCCCTCGAGCGGGAGACTGGGCGTCCGCCCAGGTCACGTGGGGGCTGAGACGGACGTTCGGTGCGGTCTCGCCGTCCACGAGATTCGCCATGGAACTAGGCGGGACGTTGGCGCCGAGCATCGAGCCCCGGGCGCCGGCACGGTCGGGGCCCGCGTGTTCGGCCGGCACGTTCCGCCACGGGCGGAGCGACGGGCGAGCGCCGTCGGGCGAGGTCCGGCGAGCCCTCAGATCGTGACCTCCAGGCCGTACCGGGCGGCGAGGTCGTCCACCCAGTCCATCGAGACCGTCGTGCCGTACTCCTCGGCCAGCGACCCCATCAGGTCATCGGTCAGTTCGCCACGGTGGGCGAGATCCGTCATGCGCCGGAAGAACTCCTCGAATCGGCCGGGCGTCAGGAGTTCGATGATCCGCGCTGGCTCGGGTCCGGCATTCCAGAACGTGTGCATCACGCCGCGCGGCTTGAGGATCCACGACCCGGGTCCGGCGGTCGCCTCGTCGTCGCCGATCCGCGCGCCGACCCGCCCCTCGAGCACGTACGACCACTCGTCGGTGTCGCGGTGGGTGTGCGGCGGGACCATGAAGCCGGGCGCGATCGGCATCTCCAAGACGGATAGCCCGCCGCCGGTCGCCGCGGACGGGATCTTGACGATCGTCCCGATGGGTCCGTCCCAGATCGCGTCGCCGGCGGCCGGCCCCACCACGAATCGACTGCGCTCGACGACCGCCATCGCGTGCCCTCCTCATTCCACTACACATCGGTGTGTAGTGATTATGAGCCGGAGGATAGCCATGGCGGCGCGGCTGGTCAATACTTTCGATGCACATGACTGAGCCATCGAATCCCGGCCGGCGGCCCTACCGCATGCAGGGGCGGCGCGACGCCATCGAACGCACGCGCGAGCGGATCGTCGCCGCGACCTTCGACCTGCACGCGACGATCGGTCCGTCGCGCACGTCGATCAGCGCCATCGCTGACGCCGCGGGCGTGCAGCGCCACACGGTGTACGCCCACTTCCCCGACCTCGACACGCTCTACCTCGCGTGCACCGCCCACGGGATGCAGGTCACCGGGATGCCGGACCCAGCGGCCTGGGCAGCGATCCCAGGGCCGAGCGAGCGCTTCCGTCACGGCTACCGGGCGCTGGCAGGCTGGTATCGAGCGAACGAGCGGATGCTCACCAACGTCCTCGCCGACATGGACCCGATGGGGCCATCGGCGTCGACCTCGGCGCCCGCGCCGACCGCGACCGCCGACCCCTTCGAGCTGCGGATGGCCGCGATCCTCGACGCGCTCTTCGAGCCCTGGGGGGTCAAGCCGCGGCGGGCCGCGACGCTCCGTGCTGTCCTGCGCCACGCGATCGACTTCACGACCTGGCGATCCCTTGCCGCCGGCGGCCTGACCGATCACCGGATCACGGCCATCCTCGACGGCCTCGTCCGCGGCGTCGCCGAGGGTTCGATCGGCTAGCGGTCAGCCCTCGAGCGACTCGGGCAGCCCGAACTGCGCGAAGAGGGCCGGCCCGAACGTCGTGATCTCCGCGATCCGGCCATCCACGATGCGCAGGACGTCGAACTTGAACGCGCGGTGGACGGTGTCGCCCGGGGCGCGGAGGTAGCTCGCCGCCGTCGGCATGCGGTTGGCGACGGTCGGCAACAGGCGCCAATCGCCCTCGGACAGCGCGTTGGACAGCAGCGGGGCGATGACGTCGAGCCCCTCGAAGAGCATCGGCGCCGGCGGCATCGTGATGCGCAGGTCCCTGGCCGCGATCGAGACGGCAAGGGCGGCGTCCCCGCGTTCGTGCGCCTCGATGAAGCTCGCGAGGAGGGCGCGTTCGTCGTCGTTGGGCTCGCCCGGCGACCAGTCGGTGCGTTGCGCCGGGAGGTGGGCCTGCAGCGTGGCCCGCGCCCGCTGGAGCGCACTGTTCACCGATGCGACGGTCGTGTCGAGCGCTGAGGCGGTCTCGGTGGCCGGCCAACCCAGGACGTCGCGAGCGATGAGCGTTGCACGTTGCCGCGGCGGCAGGACCTGGAGCGCGGCGAGGAATGCGAGTTCGATGGTCTCGCGCGTGACGACGACCGCCTCGGGCTCGTCGTCGCTGGGCGCGATCTCGTCGAGGAGTCGATCCGGGTAGGGCGTGATCCACGGGACCTCGCGGATCGATTCCATCGCGGTCAGCTTGCGCGCGCTCCTGCGGATGGCGTCGAGGCAGACGTTCGTGGCGATCTTGTACAGCCAGGCTCGGACCAGCGAACTGCCATCGAAGCTGTCGCGAGCGCGCCATGCCCGCAGGAACGTCTCCTGGACCGCATCCTCGGCCTCGTCGAAGGAGGCGAGCATGCGGTAGCAGTGGACATGGAGTTCGCGTCGGTATCGCTCGGTGAGGGCCGCGAACGCGGACTCCCCACCGGCGAACGCGGCCGCGGCCCGGTCGGTCACGCGGCGGCCCCCTCGGCCCCGTCGGCCTGGGCGGCCTGGTCGGCCCCGTCGATCTTCACGGTCTGGATCTTCCAGTCGCGCTTCACCTCCTGGACCAGCCAGGTGTTGCCGTCGGGATCCTGGAACGGCATGAACGTCGCGTAGCTGCGCCGCTCCGGGTCCACGCCGGGTGTCTGACCGGCCTCACCGAAGTGGAACGTCTCGCCGACCTCCACGCCGCGGCGCGTGAGTTCGTCACGGGCGGCTTCGATGTCGCTGACGCACAGGTGCAGTCCGTGGAGCGAGCCCGGCGCCATCGAACCGATGCCGGTGCCGATCGCGATCGCGCAGGCCGACCCGGGTGGGACGAGCTGGACGACGCGGAAATCCGGGCCGGCGCTGCTGTCGACGAGGAGTTCGAAGCCCACCTGGTCGAGATAGAAGGCCTTCGCGCGGTCCACATCGCTGACGGGGACGACGACGAGTTCGAGGGTCCAATCCATGGTTCGTGCCTCCGAGTCCGTGACGGCCGGGGTGGCCGTTCTGGAGGTGTAACGACGGAGGACGGGGAAACTCATCGGTCGTTGATGGTACGGGCCACACCCGCGGAGTACGCTGACGGTCCGTCTTCGGCACGACCGGACAGGGAGGCTCCCGTGAACTTCAACAGCATCCTCATCGGATCCGCGGATCCGGACCGCCTCGTCGAGTACTACACGCGGCTGTTCGGCGCCCCGACCATGTCCGAGGGCGGCTACACGGGCTGGCAGATCGGCTCGGGGTTCATGAGTGTCGGGCCGCACTCCGAGGTCGTCGGCAAGAACACCCAGCCGGGCCGGTTCCTCTGGAACATCGAGACCAGCGACGTGCAGGGCGAGTTCGAGCGCCTGCAGGCCGCCGGGGCGATCGTGATCCGCGAGCCCTACGGCTTCGAGGGCATGCCGGAGGAGGTACGGATCGCGACGCTCGCCGACCCCGACGACAACTACTTCCAGCTCATGAGCCCGATGGAGCCGTAGGGAGATCGACTCCGACTCAGCTCCGGGCGAGCGCCGCGATGTCGGCGGCGGTCGCCCGGGCCGATGACGCGGCGGCCGCGAGCACGGCGTCCGCCGCTCCGGCTCCGGCCGCCCCATAGACCGCCGCCTCGGCCCGTCCCCACGCGGCAAGGACGAGCCGGATCAGCCGATCCACCTCGGTGAGCTCGTGATCCAGCATCGCCAGCGTCTTCTCGACCTGGATCGTGTGCTCACGGATGTGCGAGGACCAGCGACCCAGCCGGAACGCGATATCGATCGGAAAGCCGGACCAGCGGCCGCCCAGCGCGAGCTGCTCATCGCGGAGTCCCGCCAGCCGCTCGGTCGCGCGATCGAGCACCGCGCCGAGGCGGTCGATGACCTCGGCCGGCGTGCCGGTCGCCTCATCCTCGTCGCTGGGGAGTCGCTCCCAGAGCTCGTCGGGGATCCCGGACGGCCGGGACAGGTCGTCCGCCGCGTACGCCTGCTCCAGCCACCACCCGGTCCCGACGCCATACGCGCGCTGTCCGCTGATGATGTGACCCAGCGTCAGGCGGATGGTCCACTCACCGCCGCCGGGATCGGCGTCCCACGCCGCATCGGGCAGCGTGGCGAGCAGGCCCTGGAGATCCCAGCGAGCGGCTGTGGCCGGAGCGATCAGGTCGGCCGCCCGTCCGCGCTCGATCCCGGCGCGGCGCACCAGTGCTTCGGCGTCGAGCATCGCGAGCTCGATCGCCTCGCCGATCCGGTAGAAGCCGTATCGAAGTTCCACCTCGCTGCCGCCGGTCCAGGTCCACGGCCGTTCGAGGCTCGTGTCGGGCACGGTCCGCAGGTCGTCGATGGCGGCGAGGAGGTCACCGCGAGCATCGACGAGGGCCGGCGCGAGCGGGCGCGCGACGATGTCCTGGGTGGCCCGGACGAGGAGCTCGTCCATGGTCGGAGATGTCATCGCCCAAGCGTAGCGTGGGTCACGGGCGCTACGCTGCCCCGATGATCGCGCTCGGCCTGAACCTGCCGTACTCCGAGGGCGCGATGGACGGGCGCACCCCCAGGTGGGCGGACGTCCTCGAGATGGCGCAGACCGCGGAGGCCATCGGATTCGATTCTGTCTGGGTCTCCGATCACGTCGGATTCGGGGATCCGGAGGGCGACTGGAATGGGGCGTGGGAGTCGTGGACGCTGCTGTCCGCGCTTGCGGCATCGACCCGTGAGATGGAGCTGGGCACCTACGTGCTCGCCGCCCCGTTCCGCAACCCGGCGTTGCTCGCCAAGATGGCCGAGACACTCGATGAGGTGAGCGGCGGTCGGGTCATCCTGGGGCTTGGCGCGGGATGGAACGAAGTCGAGTTCACGAGTTACGGCGTCCCGTTCGACGATCGCTTCGTCCGTTTCGAGGACGGCCTCCGGATCATCGCCGCGATGCTCCGAACCGGACGGTCCACGTACGAGGGTCGGACGGTCCGGACCCGGTCCGCCCGGTTGACGCCCCGCGGCCCCCGCCCTGCCGGGCTGCCGATCATGGTCGGAGCCACCGGGCCGCGGATGCTCCGCCTGACCGCCGAACTGGCGGACCACTGGAACGGCGGGCTGCGCTCCATCGACGAGGTACCGGTCCTGCTCGAGGCCCTTGAACGGGCCTGCGGCGAGGTGGGTCGCGACCCCGCCACGATCACCCGATCGGTCGAGGTCCTCGTTCGCACCGGCGCTGCCCATCGGGACGCGCCAGCCGAGGCCCGCGAGATCGCAGGGACGCCGGCGGAGATCGCCATGATCCTCCGGCAGTTCGGCGATCTGGGCCTCGACCACCTCCAGGTCCAACTGCGTCCGAACTCGGCCGAGGGCGTCGAGGCCTTCGCGCACGTCGTCGAATCGCTGCGCACCATGCCGTGACCTGGGGCACGATGGTCGTTCGGCGCAATGGTGGAGCTCGAGGTAGATCATGAAGATCGGGGCGATCGTCCCGCAGGGCTGGACGGGTGAGTACGACGGTTGGGATCCGCTCGACGCGTGGCGGCGCACGACGGAGGTTGCACAGCAGGCCGAGCGGCTCGGCTTCGAGTCGATCTGGCTGTTCGATCACTTCCACACGGTGCCCCGGCCCACCGACGAGATCACGTTCGAATCGTTCACCTCGCTCGCCGCGCTCGCTGCGCTCACCGAGCGCGTGCGCCTGGGCCACATCGTGATCTGCACCGCGTTCCGGAACCCGGCCCTCACCGCGAAGATGATCTCGACGATGGACTCGATCAGCAGCGGGCGGATGGAGCTGGGCATCGGCGCCGGCTGGAAGAAGGACGAGTGGCTCGCCTACGGCTACGGGTTCCCCGAGACACGAGAGCGGCTGGGCCGACTGGAGGATGACCTCGGCGTCATCGCGGCGATGCTCGCCGGGGACAAGCACCAACACGCGACCCACGAGGGGACCTACAGCTGGGTGCGCGACGCGCGAAACGTGCCCAAGCCCATCCAGCGCCCGCGCGTGCCGATCATGGTGGGCGGCAACGGGCCGAACGTGACGTGGCGGCTCGCCGCGCGCTTCGCCGACGAGCTCAACGTGGACGGCCTCTCCCCCGCCGAAGTGGACGAGGCCTTGCCGGTCATCCGCAGGCGCTGCGAGGAGATCGGGCGCGACCCGGCGACGCTCCCGGTCTCGGTGCACCTGTGGTGGGGCGACATCGACGTCCCGGGCGCCAAGCGGGTGGATCTGCTCGCCGCGCACCGGGAGCAAGGCATCAGCCGGGTCATGGGCCTGGTCCAGGCGTCGGCCGCGACCGATGAGGCGCTGGAGGCCCTGGCCGAGGACGCTCGCGCCGCCGGGGTCGAGATCGGCTAGACCGGCGGCGGCCGGCCTCGCCTCGATCTCGCGCGGCATACTTCCCGCATGCGATTCCGGACCACCATCCAGCTCGAGGGCAAGACCGCGACGGGGTTTCGGGTCCCCGCCGATATCGTCGCGTCGATGGGCAAGGGCAAGCGCCCGCCCGTGACGGTGACGATCAACGGCTACACGTACCGCAGCACGGTCGCCGCGTTCGGCGACGTGTTCATGCTCCCCCTCGCGGCCGAGCACCGCGAGGCCGCCGGCGTCCGCGCCGGGGACGAGATCGAGGTCGACGTGGAGCTCGATGAAGCGCCGCGCGACGTGGCCGTCCCATCGGACTTCGGTGCCGCCCTCGCGGCCGAACCCGCCGCGCTCCGCACGTTCGAGGGCCTCTCGAACAGCAACAAGAAGTGGCACGTCCTCAATGTCGAGGGCGCCAAGACCGAGGAGACCCGGCAGCGCCGGATCGAGAAGTCGGTCGCGACCCTTCGCGAGGGCAAGCCGCGCTGATCAGCCGCGACACGCCGGGCCGACGGACGCCCGGCGCGCCGCCGGTCAGTCGGGCGGTGCCGTGAACGTGGACGTCGCCGCCATGAGCGTGACGACCGTCGAGTTCGCCACATAGGTCGGGTCGCCGGCCATCCCGATCGTGCGGATCGTGATCGTCCCAGCCGAACCCATATCGATGAGGTAGGCGAAGCTCGACGCTCCTTCGGCATCGGTGAGCGACACCGCCTCGACGAACGTGGCCGGCCGACCGCCCACCGTGACGTCGGCCTGGCGCGTCACATCCCAGGTCTCCGGATCGGTCGCTCCCGCCACGGCATCTGCGAATGCGACCCCGAGTTCCTCGATCGTGATCGCGGTCACCAGCGCCGTCAGGTCGTCGGGAACGGTGATCGGGGCAGGGTCGAAGTAGCGGCACGCGAGTTCGGCGGGCTCCGTGACGGTGAACCACGACTCCGGATACGAGATCACACCCAACGTCGCACCGGCTGCGGACACGAGGTCGCACGTTGCCGTCGGTGGGAGCGACGGTGGTGGCTCGACGGTGGGTGCCGGCGTCGGCGACGCGGTGGGGGCCGGCGTCGGCGTAGGTTCCGGGGTCGGGGTGGGCGTCGGTTCGGGCGTCGCGGTCGGGGTCGCCGTCGCGGTCGCGGTCGGTTCGGGGGTGGCCTCGCCCGTCGGGGCCGGTGTCGCGTCCGCCTCGATGACGGGCCGGGAAAGCGATACAAGCGTCGCGCCATCGCGGTTCGTCAAGGTCAGGGTCGTCCCGCGACGATCGACCAGCGCTGCCCCCTCCATGGCAGCGAGGAACGCCGACTCCTGGGTCATGACGTCGTCCTCGCAGGCGATCCGGGTCGTCGCGAGACGACCGATGCGGAGCACGTTGCCGTTGGTCCCGTACGTGCCGGTGAACGTGTTGCAGCCGGACGAGCCACCCACCGTCGCGATCCCGAACACGGCCGTGAGCGCCGTGCCCTCGAGTGGCTCCGTCAGCGTGCCGTCGGCGGCGGCGAACCCGTCGACGATCCAGTTCCCAAGCACGGGGTTCCGCGGCGCCGCATCGAAGACGAGGATCGTCGCGCCGGCGGCATCGAAGACGGTCAGCGTGCCTCGTCGCTCGCTGTAGAACCGGCTCGCCTCGAGGGCGCCGAGATAGGCGGTCTCGAACGCATTCGCCTCGTCGGAGCAGGCCATGAACGTGACCGATGGCGTCGAGACGATGAGCGTCCGGCCACCCGCCCGGTACAGCGCGTCGTAGGTGTTGCAGCCCGAGAAGCCGGACACCCGGTGTCCACGGAACTGCGCGTCCGCATACTGGTCCTCGGGGACGACGACGAGCTCGCCGTCCTGCACGAGGGAGCGCAGGACCCAGTCCGTGCCCTCCAGCTGGCCACCCGTCCCGGGACCGGCCGAACAGGCCGCCACCAGGACGACGAGGGCGAGGACCGCCCCGATCCGCCGAAGCATCATGTCCGACCCTGGGCTCGCGTCCGGTCGCCTAGCCCGTCTTGCTCGCGACGTACAGCGCGAAGAGGCGCAAGGCGTATCCGAACCCGGCGACGATCATCGCCGCGAAGATCGGGAGCCCGATGGCCGAAGCCGAGATCGCCAGGGCCTCGAAGACGTTGAATGCCTCGCGCTGGGCGAGGTCGATCCACCACACGATCCCCGCGATGAATGCGTAGATGATCGAGACCCAGCCGACCCAGATGAAGAACGTGCCGATCGTCGCCAGTCGACGGGCGTCGCTGCTGAGGTCCATCGAGAACTCCTTCCGCACTGATCCCGGGGAGCCCACTGTGCCGGGCCGGCGCCGACCGGGACATCACCTCGACCGGATGAAATAGCGATCCCTTACGCGGGAGGCACGTTCTGATTCCGTCGGAAGACGTTGCTCGGATCGTAGCGGCGCTTGATCGCGGCGAGCCGATCCCAGGTCGGGTCCGGATAGGCACGCCGAACCCCGGCCTCGCCCTCGTCACCCAGGAAGTTGACGTAGGCGGTGGGTCGGCCCTGGTCCATGGCCGCGGCGGACCCGTCCAGCCAGGCCCGTTTGGCGGCCCGGTCGTCTCCACCCTCGTAGAACGCGGCGAGGTTGACCATGATCCGTTCGTTGCGATGGGCGAACACGGTCGCCTCGGACGGCACCCGGGCCATCGCCCCGCCGAGGACGCGCAACTGTGCCACGCGCATCGGCGCATCGGACGCCGTGAGGTAGTCCACGATGGTCTGCGCCTCGGCCTCGCCCACGTGGTCCATGAACATCGTGTGCGCCACCGCCGTCGGGCGATAGTCGGGGTCGTCCGGTGGATAGATCTCGGGATAGGCCATCGGATGCACCAGGTCGGCGAGCGGCGTGGCGAGCGCCCGGAACGGGGCCATCGCCCGCTCGCCCGAGGCGTCGTCGCCGGCGTTCACGAGGATCGCGAACACGACGAGGGAGCCGTGGTGCTCCTCAGGCACGAAGGGCATCGGCGGGCACGGCATCACGTTGGCGATCGACGACAACGACTCCGGCGCCGCCTCGGCGGCCGCGATGAACGCCGCGATCGTCGCGGGCGTGGCAGGCAGGATCAGCATCCCCCCGACCACCGAAGGGAGCTCCACGAGCCGGAAGCGGAACCGGGTGGCGACGCCGACGTTGCCGCCGCCGCCACGGATCGCCCAGAACAGATCGGGTTCGCTCGTGGCATCCACGAGGCGGATCTGCCCGTCGGCGGTGACGAGTTCGGCTGCCAGGAGCGAATCGATCGTGAGCCCGTGGGCACGCACGAGATAGCCGACGCCGCCACCGAGCGTGATCCCGCCCAGGCCGACGGAGCCGGTGTCCCCGAACCCGACCGCGAGGCCGTGCTCGGCGGCGGCGGCCGTGAAGGCGCCGGCGGTCAGTCCGGCACCGGCCCACGCCGTCCGTCCATCGGCATCGATCTCGATCGACGTCAGGTCCCGCAGGTCCAGGACGAGACCGCCGTCCACGGTGCTGTGGCCGGCGCCGCTATGACCGCCGCTGCGCACCGCAAGCTCATAGCCGCGCTCGCGCGCGAGGTCCACGACCCGGGCGACATCGTGGGCGTCCGCGGCCCGGACGATGACCGCCGGCCGCGCGTCGACCGACCCGAGCGCGACCACGCGCATGGCGTCGTAGTCGGGGTCGTCGGGTGTCACGATCCGGCCGTGCAGGTCGGCGCGGAGGCGGGCCACGTCGGGGAGGAGGGTGGGCTCGGGTACGGTCGTCATGCGGGCGACTCCTGCTTCGTGTCCCGCGATTCAACCACCTCGGGCCGGTCGTGTCGTGCGGGTCCGTCCACCGGATCCGGCATCAGTACGGCCTTAGGTATGGGCCGAGTAGGCCTCTGGCGCCGTTCGAAGGGGGGCGGGTACCTTGGTGCGGTCGGTCAACGCCCGCCCCGGGCCGCGACCGGCCGACAATGGCAAACCCGTCGCGAGGCGGGGACGCAAAGCCACGGGCCTCACGCAGGTAGCCGGGCTGCCGAACAGGAGGTGGACCGTGGAGGTCCAGATCTCCCCGCGTGTGCGGATCGCTGCACGCGCGGCCCTGAACTTCGGCCTGGTGGTCGCCGTGCTGCTCGCAGCCGCGGCGAACGTCTCGGGCTGAGGCGAACGGCCGCCGGACGCGTCTGCACGGGCGCGCCTGGCGGCCGTTCTCAATGCACGGGTGCCGAGATCGTGCCGGCCCCGGAGCGCCGATCCGCGCGGCGCGGCCCCGCGACCCACAGCGCGACGGCCCAGACGGCGACCGCGCCGAGCACGACCGGGACGAGGGCGGTGTACGAGCCTGTCGCGTCCACGAGGCCGGCCCCGAGATAGACCGCAGCCGCGCCACCGATCGGGTAGGCGACGGCCAGCAAGCCGAAGATCGTCCCGAACCGAGGTCCGCCGAAGACGTCGCCGAACGCTGCCGACCGTACCGCGATCGTCGCGCCGGTGCCCACGCCGTGCAGCACGATCCCGGCGACCGCCAGTTGCGGCGCGACCGTCACCATCCCGATCGCGGCGACGACCGCTCCACCGACCAGCAGCGCCGCGAACAACCCGACGATCCGCCGCCCGGCCCGGTCCGACGCCCAGCCACCGATCACCTGGCCCGCCACGTAGGCAAGCGCCTGGAGCCCCAGCGCCGCCGCGGCCACGTCGGGTCGGAAGCCACCGCCCACGGCAGCGGGGATGAAGGCCTGGAGCACACCCTCGTCGAACACCCCGATGGCCGTGGCGCCGGCGAACAGGACCCAGAACCGCCGGGTCCGGATCGTCCGTCGCACGCTGGAGCGGTGGTCGCCGCTCCCCGACGGCGGGATCTCCTGCGCCGCCGAGACGGCGCCCGGCGCCGAGGTCTCGTGCAGACCGGTCGCCCGTTCCGATGCGGTCGAGGCCGCCTCGCGGAGCGCGGACTGGCCGACGCTGATCGGTTCGCCGGTCCGCCTGGGCCGGTCCACGGCGTGGGCGGACCTGGTCGCCGCGGTCGTCGCCGTCGCCGTCGCCGACGCCGTCGGACCTGGCACGACGATCCGGGATCGCTTGGAGCCCGCCGCGGGGACCACGATGGCGGGACCGCTCGTCATGATCCAGACGAAGACGATGCCCGCGAGGCACGAGGCGAGGAAGACGAGCGAGGTGGACCGCCAGCCGGCCGTCTCGATCAGCTGCGCCGCGACCGGCAGGGCGACGGCGACCCCGATGCCGGGGCCGGCGTAGGCGATCCCGAGTGCCAGTCCGGACATGCCCGCATACCGGCGCGCGATCGCGGTGGACGTCCCGAGGAACGCGAGCTGGAGGCCGATGGCGTGGAAGATGGCGTACGCGAGGATGATCAGCGCGATATCGGAGGCGAGATAGACCGCGAGCCAGCCGGCGGCCAGCAGGACCATCGATGCCGTCAGCAGGTCGCGATCGGCGAATTCGTCGTAGGCCCGCCCCAGCAGCGGGCTCGCGATCGCGGTGACGAGCAGGAACATCGTCCACGGCGTGACCGCCAGGGTGCGGCTGATCCCGAACTCCTCACTGAACGCGAGCGAGATGGCCGGGAACGTATAGAGCCCGCCGTAGGCGATCGCCCCCACGGCGAACGCCCCGACGAGCGGGAGGGAGACGCGCGTGGCCCGTCGAGCTCTGGGGAGTGCCACCGATGCATCGTACGGGACACCCGGCCCGGCCAGGGCCGGCAACGGCGCGCGGTCAGGCGGCCAACATGCCCTCGATGTCCCCGGCGATGGGCGGGCTGAGCCATGCCGGGGCGAGCTCGAACCCTTCGAGGTGGTCGAGGAAGATCGCCGACCAGAGCATGCTCTCCTCCCCGATCATGATCCAGCGCGGGCTCACCCAGTTCTGGCCACGACCGTCCATGACCTCCCAGAAGGTGCCGTCGCGCTCGATCCAGGCGACATAGCGGGCGGTCTCCGCGGCAGCGAGGGCGGGATCGACCGTGCGCAGGACCTGGAGGTACATCGCCCCGAGACTCGTCCACACCGTGCTGCCCTGATAGTCGGGCAGCACGTGCCGGGTCAGCCAGACCTCCCGTTCCGGTCGGCGGCTCGTCTCGTAGCGCAACGGGTACGGATCGCAGAAGCCGTTCGCATCGAGATGGGCGAGGGCCGTCCGGATGATAGCCGGGTCCGCGATCACGCCCGCATAGAACGGCCAGACGTTGGCCTCGCCCGAGACCGTCGGGTCACCGAGCGCATCCCGGAAGTGATCGTCGTCCCAGAAATGCTCCATGAGCAGGCGGCCGTAGTCGCCCTCGAAATGGGCCTCGAAGGGCGAGTCGAACCAGCCGGTCTCCGCGATGGTCTTGGCCAGGAGCGCGACCATCGTGTTGCCGTAGACGTTCGATCGATTGACCACCGTGTCGCGATGGGCGGAGAACTTGCGATCGGAACGGACGAGCCCGGTCGCAGGATCGACGACGCGCCCATGGAAGTCGGCGATCTGGCGCTCGAGCCACGGCCCGTGGCGCTCGACGAGGTCGGTCGCTTCGGCGCTCCGAAGCGCGGCCAGGAAGAGCGGGAGCGAGTCGACGCCGTACTCGTAGACATCACCCGGGCGGTCGAAGTAGTGGATCGTCGTGGTGATGTGGCTGTCGCGGCGGGTCCAGATCCCGAGGGCGTGGGCCAGCGACGCGTGGACCCGCGGTCCATGGCCAAGGCGCAGGAGGGCCGGCACGGAGAACGACAGGTCCCGCGTCCAGAACATGTCGAAGTGACCGGGGCTGGCCGTGAACGTCCGTCCGTTCCAGCAGGATTCGATGCACGCCCGCACGATCGACGCCGCGTCGCCCTCGTGCCGCGTGTGGCCGCGGAGCTGGCGACGGAGGCGGACGCCCGCATTGTGGATGTACTCGGCGACGACGGCGGGGGCGATCCAGGGGGCGATGGCCAAGGCGATGACTCCGGTGACGGGCGGGCAAGGCTACCCGTCACGGTCGCAGGGACCGCCGAGCGGGCGTCGATCGTCACCGGACGTTGCGGTGGACACAACGACCCAGTGGTACCGACCGTCAGGCGCGCGGAAACGCGGGGATGGTGCTCTACCGGAAGGCCGTGTACCATGCACGAGCGTCGCGGGACCGCCCGTGACGTAACGAACCATGACTCGACGCAAAGACTCGGACTCCTCTCACGACTGACGCGAGAACCCGACAGGCTCGCGCCGGTCATCGAGAAGGAGCCTTTTCTTTGTATAACGACAAAAACCTGACTTGCGCGGATTGTGGGCAGACGTTCGTCTTCACCTCGTCCGAGCAGGACTTCTACTCGCAGCGTGGCTTCACCGAGCCGCGACGCTGCCCGTCCTGCCGAGCGAGCCGCAAGTCGGCCCGCAACGCCGAGGGTGGTGGCAGCTCGTACGGTGGCGGCTACTCCAGCGGCGCCGGCAGCTACGGCGGCGGTGGAAGCTACGATCGCGGGCCTCGCGAGATGTTCGCAGCGACGTGCTCGTCCTGCGGCAAGGAAGCCCAGGTCCCGTTCCGCCCCACCAGCGGCAAGCCCGTCTACTGCAGCGACTGCTTCCGAAGCCAGCGCGGCTGACCCCAGCCGCGTAGCGCGGACCGCCCCGCGGTCCAGCGCATCAACGTGATCTCGACCCGGATCGTCAGTCGATCCGGGTCGTTCCATGTCCGGGACGATCCTGGCCCTTGATCCGTTCTTCATGGGCGCGCGTCTACGGTGACCGGCACCCGACCCATCCGGCGAGCGCCACTCGCGGATCCCGGGGTCATCCGGAGGTGATCCTTGCGTCACCCAACGAACGAGCCGCGGCTCCCGACCGGGCCCTCGCCGCGGTCACGCGCAGCGCTGATCGCTGGCGCCCTGGGCCTCTGCCTCGCCGTGCTGGCGCCGGCCGCCGCGTCGGCTGCGACGACCACGACCGATGAGTCCGGCTGCACCGGCCACTGGCCCGCGTCCGTCCAGGGCAAGCCCACGACGCTCAAGGCGGGCGCCCGCGCCGGCGACTACCTCTGGCACGACAGTCGCGGCTGGCACCTGCGCGTGACCAAGGTCACGTCATCCAAGGCCGTGTTCACGGGCCGGATCCGCTCGGACACGCCGCTCCGCGTCAGCGGCGTCCTCCTCGAGAAGGGCGACACCTTCACGCTGAGTGCCGACAAGCTCACCCTGACCTACCGCTTCACGAACCACGGCCATATCGACGGGCTCGACTTCCGGACCGCGTGCGCGAACCGCCTCGGGATCTCGGGATCGATGGACGGCAAGCTGCTCCCCACCGCGCGGATCTGGCTCGGTGCGCGGGGTCATCACCCGCTCCAGAACCCGTTCGCGATCAGCCGGGTCCGCTGACCAGCGCCGTCCGGATCGCCCGCTGCGACACCCGATCGGCATCGAGCCGATCCGCGCCGAGAAAGGCCCGGAACCGGGTCATGCCACGGGCGAACGCCGATGCGAAGGCGTCGTCGAACGCAAGGGCCTCGTCCTCCAGCCACAGGCCGAGGAGGACGAGGCTCCCGCTCGTGCGCTCGAAGCGTGCATCGAACCGGGCGACCAGGCGGTCACCCCACAACACCGGCAACACGTAGTAGCCGAAACGACGCTTGGCGGCCGGCGTGTACACCTCCCACTTGTAGTCGAAGTCGAAGAGGGTCGCGGCACGGCCGCGGGCACTGACCGGGTCCAGCGGCGACAGGAACACGGCCTCGTCGGTCGTGGTGGTCTCGCGCGGCCGCCAGCGCCTCGGGATGCGGCCGCGTTCCAGGGTCGCGAGGATCTCGGCGTCCGCGCCGAGGGCCCATCGCGGTCCCGTCCACCCCTCCACCCGGACCTCGATCAGCTCGCCGTCGGCGAGCAGCCGCTCCCGCCATGCCACGAGTTCGCCGTTGCCCACCGTGCGCTGGAGCAGGTAGTTCACGCCGGCGAAGCGCGTCAGGCCCTCGGCGGCGACCCGCTTGCGAAGCAGCGCATCGTCCGCGACCGCGTCCGGCGATTCGTGGATCAGCCGGCGCGGGGCCACGCGGTCGGAGCGCGCGTAGACGCGTTCGAACCGCTCGCGACGGGTGACCATCGCCTCCCCTACCCGCCACAGGTAGTGGAGCGCCACGGCGCTGTCCTTGCGGCCACGGTAGTCGTCCACCCGACGACGCTCGTGCATCGCGAAATCGCGGTTGGCGACCTCGCGACCAGCGGCCAGCACCGCGCGCATCTCCGCGATGGCCTCGGCGTGCTCCGCGGCGAAGGCCTGCCATGTCGGGTCGTCGCGCTCCCGATACATGAGCGTCCGCCAGTGCGGTAGCTCCTCCATCGGTCGCACGGCGAGCCAGCCACCCCACTCGAAGAAGCGCCGCTTGCCGTAGGTCAGCGTCGCCCAGTCATCGATGGCGTAATCGATCACACGGCTCGCGAGCATGAGGTCGTGGGCTCGCGCGATGATCCCCAGCGGGTCGAGCTGGAGATCCTCCATCGCCCGCATCGCCGCCTCGGTGCCACGCAGACCCTGCCAGCGTCGACCGGGCCAGAGGCCCTGCCGACCCAGGATGTAGCGACGGGCCGTTTGGCGGGAGATGTGCATCGCCCGAAGGGTACCGGGAACCGAACGTTCGAACGCCCGGCCGAGGCGATGCCCGGCCGGGCGTTCAGGTGCGGGGCAGGCGGTCCGCGCGGCCCCTAGATCTCGGCGTGCTCCATGCGGCGGATCGCGACGACGACGAGGACGGCCACGGTCACGGCCCACGCGATCGGGGTGACGACGCCGACGGGAGCCCCCATCGCGAGTCCGAACGACCAGCCGAGGATGGCCGTCGGGAGGAACGGGCCGACCTCGAAGGGGACCAGCGCGACCACGATCTCCGGCAGGACGAAGACGGCGAACCCGATCGCCGCGGCCGCGGCCTGGCTCGATACCACGGTCGAGGCCGCGAGCATCACGGCCACGAAGAGGGCGATGCTGGCGCCCATCCCGGCGGCGACGACGAGGATCGGGACGATCGGCGGCATCCCGTACAGGCCGATGGCGACCACGGTCGTCACGGCGAGCGGGATCAGCGCCGCCGCGACCCACAGCACGATGGTCGCGGACGACCACTTCGCGAACCAGATTCCGCCGCGCGAGACGGGCTTCGAAGCGACCCAGGCCAGGGTACCCCGCTCCCGCTCGGCGACGAGGAGGCTCATCGTCGCGAAGATCGCGGCCAGGACGAAGATCTGCCCCGAGGCTCCCGCAAGGATGTTCTCGAGCGGGGACATCGTGGTGGGCAGGGCCGGGGCGTCCGCGCCCTCGGGCAGGTTCGCCACGATCCAGGCCGTGATCGCGGCATTAGCCGCGCTCAGCACCATGAACGCGGTGCTGATGACGAGCACGATCCAGGCGCGCCGGGCATGGCGCCACTCGGCGAACTCCTTGCGGGCGAGTGGTCGGACGCCGGCCAGGCGGTCGGAGCCTGGACGCCGCCTGGCGCTGGCGATGGTGGGACTGACGATCGACGCGGTCATGCTGCACGCTCCTTGGTGTTGACGAGGCGAAGGAAGACGTCCTCCAGTCCGAGGCGGACGACGTGGTTCTCGGCGACGAACAGGCCGTGGTCGGCGCCGAAGCGCGTGATGGCGGCCTGGACAGCGACCGTGGTACCCGGTCGGACCCGGGCGATGTAGGTTCGTAGCGCGCCGTCGCGCTCCGTGGGCTCGACGCTTTCGATATCCGTCAAGGCGGCCAGGGCGACCGCCGTCGCATCGTCGGCACCGCCGAGAACCACGCGCAGCTGGTCGCGCTCGAAGCTCTCGAGCAGCTGGCCGGTCGGCGCGGCATGCACGAGTCGGCCACCATCGAGGATCGCGACGTGGTCGCTGACCCGCTGGACGTCGTCGAGGATGTGCGTCGAGTAGAAGACCGTGACCTCTCCCTTGAGCTCGCGCATCAGGTCGAGGACCTCGCGACGGCCGATCGGGTCGAGCGCGCTGACCGGCTCGTCGAGCAGCAGCACGGACGGGGATCCGACGAGCGCCTGGGCGATGCCCAACCGCTGGCGCATCCCGCCCGAGTAGGTGGCCGTCCGACGATCGGCGGCGTCGCCCAGGCCGACGCGGTCGAGGGTCGCGCTGACCTTCGCCTCGCTCGCGCGGGCGGCTTCGGGGTACAGCGACGCGACGAATCGAAGGGTGTCGCGACCGGTCATCCAGTCGTAGAACCGCGGTTCCTGCGCGAGGTAGCCGACTTCGCGTCGATAGGCGGCCCCGGCACCGACGGGGATGCCGACCACTTCGGCCGTGCCTTTGGTGGGGCGCGTGAGTCCGGCCAGGACCTTGAGGGTGGTGGACTTCCCCGCGCCGTTGGGGCCCAGGAAACCGTAGACCGAGCCGGCCGGGACATCGAGGGTCAGGTCCGTCAGGGCGGCGACCCCCGGGTAGTGCTTGGTGAGACCGGCCGTCGAGATGGCCGTGTGATCCGACATGGCGTATCGCTCCGATGTGATCGCGAACTGGAGGACGTTCGCGCTGACATCAGGCTCGCCGCTCCCGGCCTCGACGTCGTCCACCCAGGGTCGCGAATCGCGGGCGACATCGGGTGCGATGTGGCGGGGTCAGGTCATCCCGTGGTATCGGTCCCTCGTCAGCCCGCCGGAGGCGCGGGGGCATCCACGGAGCCGGGACGCACGACCCCCGCCTCGTAGGCGAGGATGACCGCTTGTGCTCGATCGCGGACGCCGAGCTTGTCGAGCACATGCGAGACGTGGGTCTTCACGGTCGGCTCCGCGAGCACCAGGTGATCGGCGATCTCGCGGTTCGACAACCCGCGCGCGATCAGGCGGAGGACCTCGACCTCGCGCTCGGTCAGGTCGCGCAGCGCTGCATGTCGCTTGTCATCGACGGGCGGCAGCCGATCGGCGAATCGATCCAGCAGGCGACGCGTCACCGCGGGCGCGAGGAGCGCGTCTCCGGCAGCCACCGTCCGGATGGCCTGGACGAAGTCCACCGGGGTCACGTCCTTGAGGAGGAAACCGCTGGCCCCGGCCCGCAGGGCCTCGATGACGTTCTCATCCGCATCGAACGTCGTCAGCACGAGGATCCGGGCGCCCGGGGCGATACCCTCGCGGACCAGGCGTCGTGTCGCCTCGATCCCGTCCATGACCGGCATGCGGATATCCATGACGATCACGTCCGGGTGGAGCCGCTGCACCGCCTCGACCGCCTGGCGGCCGTCGGCCACCTCGCCGACCACCTCGATGCCGTCCTCGTCCTCCAGGATCATGCGGAAGCCGGTCCGGACGAGCTGCTGATCGTCGACGAGCAGGACCTTGATGCTCATGCCGACGCGCTCGTCGGGGAGTCCACGGGCAGCCGCGCCAGGACCCGGAACCCGGTCGGCGTCGGCCCGGCCTCGAGCTCCCCGCCGAAGAGCGCGGCCCGCTCGGCCATGCCCACGAGCCCGCGACCGGCGTGATCGGGATCCCCGAGCTCGTGGCGTCCGCTGCCACCTTCGTCCACGACCTCGATCTCGAGGATCCGCGGCCCGTAGCGCAGATCGATCCGGGCCCGACTTCCGCGGGCATGCTTGAGCGTGTTGGTCAGCGCTTCCTGGACGATCCGGTAGGCGGACAGTTCGACGCCCGCCTCGAGCGGTCGGCGCTCGCCGCCCACGGACAGTTCCACGGGGAGTCCTGCTGCACGGACCTGTTCCACGAGCTCGCCGAGTCGATCCAGGCTGGGCATCGGCGCGAGTCCATCACCGCCGAGATCGTCCGAGGAGCCGAGGATGCCCAGCATGCGACGCATGTCCGCGAGCGCTTCGCGACCGGTGCGATCCACGGCCTCGATCGCGTCGCGGGCCTGCTCGGGGCGCCGGTCGAGCGCACGCAGGGCGGCGCCGGCCTGGATGACGATCACGCTGACATGATGCGACACGATGTCGTGCAGCTCGCGCGCGATCCGCTCCCGCTCGGCCGTGACCGCGCCGCGCGCCCGCTCCTCGCGCTCGGCTTCGAGCAAGCGCG
>CAYVJP010000007.1:0-27226 GCA_964451745.1 uncultured Anaerolineaceae bacterium
CGCCGTGGACGCTGACGTCGAACGTGGCCGCCGCGGTCGGGCCACAGGTGCGCTACGTCAGGGTCCGCCAGGGCGACGAGGCGTTCTGGCTCGGCAAGGGCACGCTCAAGACGGCCTTGGCCGGGCCGTTCACGGTCGAAGAGGAGGTCGCCGGCGCGGACTTGGTGGGCTGGCGCTACGCCGGCCCGTTCGACGACCTGCCCGCCGTCCGGGCGGCGTTCGAGCCGACCGGGTACGAGCACCGGGTGGTCGCCTGGGACGAGGTCGGCGAGGACGAGGGGACCGGCATCGTCCACATCGCGCCGGGCTGTGGCGCCGAGGACTTCCAGCTGGGCAAGGCGTTGGGGTTGCCGGTCATCGCGCCGCTCGATGAGTCGGGGATCGTGCTGGACGGGTTCGGGGCCTTCTCCGGACGGGACGTGCGCGACGTCGCCGACCCGATCATCGAGCACCTCAAGCGCGACGGTCGCTTCTACCGGCTGGAACCCTACGTCCACCGCTACCCGCACTGCTGGCGCTGCAACACGCCGCTCGTCTTCCGCCTCGTGGACGAGTGGTTCATCAGCATGGGACCGGTCTACGACCAGCCGCGCGAGACCCTCACGCCGGAGCAGGTGGATGCGAGCCTGCGTTACCAGATCATGGAGGTCGTCGACGACATCCGCTGGATCCCCGAGTTCGGGTACGACCGCGAGCTCGACTGGCTCCGCAACATGAACGACTGGATGATCAGCGAGAAGCGCTACTGGGGGCTGGCCCTGCCGATCTACGACTGTGCGTCGTGCGGGACCGTCGAGGTCATCGGGGGTCGCGAGGAACTGCAGCGACGGGCGGTGGCGGGCTGGGAGCGCTTCAAGGGCCACACGCCCCATCGACCGTGGGTGGACGAGGTCGCCATCGACTGCCCCGGCTGCGGCGAACCGGTCCGGCGCATCGCGGACGTGGGCAACCCGTGGCTGGACGCCGGGATCGTGCCGTACTCGACCCTCCACTACCGCGAGGATCCCGAGTACTGGGCCCAGTGGTTCCCGGCGGATTTCATCACGGAGAGCTTCCCGGGCCAGTTCCGCAACTGGTTCTACTCGATGCTTGCGATGTCCACCGTGCTGCGTCGCCAGGCGCCGTTCAAGTCGATCTTCGGCTACGCGCTGCTGTTCGCCGAGGACGGCCGCCAGATGCACAAGAGCTGGGGCAACGCGATCGATTTCGACGAAGCCGCGGACCGCATGGGCGTCGATGTCATGCGCTGGATGTTCGCCAAGGCTCGGCCGGAGGAGAACATCCTGTTCGGCTGGCACGCCGCCGACGAGGCGCGGCGCGAGCTGCTCATCCTGTGGAACGTCTACGCCTTCTTCGTGACCTACGCCCGATTGGCCGGCTGGACGCCGGCCGACGCTGCGTCCCCGGCGGCGGAGCGGCCGGTCCTGGATCGCTGGATCCTCTCCCGTGCCGCCGCGACGGCGGCCGCCGCCGAGGAACGGTTGCGCGACGTGGACGCGCTGGGCGCGGCGCGAGCGGTCTCCGCGTTCATGGACGGGCTGTCGACCTGGTACCTGCGCCTATCGCGTGAGCGGATGCGGCGCAACGACGACGCTGCCGATCGGTCGGCCGCGTTCGCGACCCTGCACGAGGTGCTCGTGGCCACGACCCGGATGCTCGCCCCGATCCTGCCGTTCCTCGCCGACACGATGTACGGCAACCTCGTCCCGACCGTGGACGCGGCCGCGCCCGACAGCGTGCACCTCACGCCGTGGCCCTCGAGCGACCTGGCGCACCATCACGACCCGGACCTCGAAGCCCGGATGCGCGTCGCCCAGCGCGCCGTGGACCTGGCCCGGACGCTGCGCAGCGCGAACGGGATCCGGACCCGTCAGCCCCTGGCCAGGGCGTGGCTCGCCGTGCCGGACCGTGGGGTCGTCCTCGACCCGGAGCTCCTGCGCCTCGTCGCCGACGAGATCAACGTCAAGGTCGTCGAGCCCATCGCCGACGGGTCGGACCTGGTGGAGCGGCGGGTCAAGGTCCTGCTGCCCAAGGTCGGCAAGCGGCTCGGCGCCGCGATCCCGGCCGTGATGGCGGCGGCGCGCGAGGGCGCGGTGACGTTCCACGAGGACGGCGGCGCGACCATCGCGGACCAGATCCTCGCGCCCGACGAGATCGAGATCCAGGCCACGCCACGACCCGGCACGGCGGTGGCGGAGGACGACGGCCTGGTCGTGGTCCTCGATACCGAGCTCTCGCCGGCGCTCCGCGCCGAGGGCGATGCGCGCGAACTGGGGCGAGCGATCCAGGACCTGCGCCGCGACGCCGGGCTCGAGCTCGACGACCGGATCGCGCTCTGGATCGAGGGTCTCCCGGACGCGGTCGCCGGCCATCTCGATACCGTCCTGGCCGACACGCTCGCCGAGTACGTCGCCGGGCCGATCCCACCGGATGCGCTCCGGGCCACCGTGGCGCTCGACGGGGGGCCGGTCACCATCGCGCTCCGGCGGGTCGGGTGATGGCATCGCTGCCGCGAGGTCGGCCCCGCTGGGCGCTGTTCCTCGGCCTGGCCGCGACCGTGGTCGTCCTGGATCAAGTCACCAAGGCCTGGCTCGTCTCGATGCTCGACCCGGGCGAGCGGCTGTCGGTCGTCGGCGATCTCGTCCGCCTCGTCCACGGGCAGAACGACGGGGCGATCTTCGGCCTGTTCCAGGATCAGGCGCTCCTGTTCGGGATCGTGTCGCTCGGCGTCGTCGGGCTCATCGTCTGGTACCACGGGTCGTCCGGCCGGAACACGCTGCTGTCGATCGCCCTCGGGCTGCTGCTCGGCGGCGCGATCGGCAACGCCATCGACCGCTTCCGGCTGGGGTACGTCATCGATTGGGTGGACCTTGGCATCGGCGACCTGCGGTTCTACACCTTCAACGTTGCCGACAGCGCGGTGACGGGGGCCGTGCTGCTGCTGATCCTGATCGCGATCCTGCCGTCGCTGACCGGCGCGCGGACCGAGACTGCGGATGCGTGAGGCGCCGGTGACCGCCGGGATCCGGACCGTGCGCATCCCCGATGGGGCGCCGGGTCGCGTGGACCGGTTCGTGGCCGATGCCACGGGGCTCTCCCGGAGCCACGTCCAGAAGCTCATCTCGGCCGGGCGGCTGACCGCGGGCGGCGAGGCCATCCGGGCCAACACGATCGTCGGGCCGGGAACGGAGGTCGTGCTCGACGTGCCGGAACCCGTCGCCCTCGACCTCGCGCCGGCGCCGGACATCGACCTGCGGATCGTCTACGAGGACGACGACCTTCTCATCGTGGACAAGCCGTCGGGGCTGGTCGTCCATCCATCGGCGGGTCACCACGACGGGGACACCCTCGTGAATGCGCTGCTGGCGCGCGCGGGTGGGTCGGAGTACGGCGGCATCGCCGGTGTCGCGCGGCCGGGCATCGTCCATCGCCTCGATCGGGACACGAGCGGGCTCCTCATGGTCGCCAAGCACGATGCGGCGCAGGCCTCACTGATGACCCAGCTCAAGGCGCGTCGGGTGCGCAAGACCTATCTGGCCCTCGTCCAGGGCAGCGTCTCGGCCGCCGTCGGGCGGATCGAAGCGCCGATCGGGCGCGATCCCAAGCACCGCACCCGCATGGCGGTCATCCCCGACGGGCGCGCCTCGACGACCGGGTACCGCGTGCGCGAGCGGTTTTCGGCGTGGACCCTGTTGGAGCTTGACCTGGTGACCGGTCGGACCCATCAGATCCGCGTCCACCTCGATGCCATCGGGCATCCCGTGGCAGGGGACCCGGTCTACGGCACGGGGACATCGCGCCGCGGACCCGACGGCCTGGGGCGCCTGTTCCTCCACGCGTGGCGCCTGGAACTCGCCGCACCCGGCGACGGCCACCTCATCCGGGCGACCGCGCCACTTCCGGACGAACTCGAGGCGGTCCTCTTGGACCTGCGCGTGACGGAGACCGGGCGATGACCGACGCGTCCGACGAGCTCGTCATCCCGGCCCACGTCTCGGACGACCCGGGCCGCCCCGACGGAGTCATCGACGGCGCGCCCGGGGCCCTGCTCGCGATCATCTCCGGACCATCCGGCGTCGGGAAGGACACGATCATCGACGAGATGCGGCGTCGCGAGGCGGAGGCCGGCCTGACCGGCACGCGCCACTACGTGGTGACCGTGACGACGCGGGCTCCACGCGATGGCGAGGTGGACGGCGTGGACTACCACTTCGTGAGCCGCGACGAGTTCCTGCGGATCCGCGCCGCGCGCGGGTTCCTGGAGGCGAACGAGGTCCACGGCAACTGGTACGGATCGCCGCGCGACCAGGTCCGGGCGGCCCTCGCCGATGGTCGCGACGTGATCCTCAAGATCGACGTCCAGGGCGCCCAGATCGTCAAGGAGCAGGTCTCCGAGGCCCTGCTCATCTTCGTGATCCCGCCGACGCTCGAGACCCTGTTCGCACGGTTGCGTGCACGAGCCACCGAGACGGCCGACGAACTCGAGCTCCGGCAGCGCAACGCCGCCATCGAGCTCGCCCGCCAGGACGACTACGACTACGTCGTCGTGAACGAGACCGGACAGATCGAACGCACCGCGGACCGGATCGAGGCGATCATCGCGGACGAACGTCGGCGTCACGCGGACCGACGCGTCCGGGTCTAGGAGCGACCGTGGCCATGGGCCTGGTCCCGGAACCGGATCAGGAGCCCGTCACATCCCGGCTGGTCGAGGTCGCCGTGGATGCCGCCGGCGCTGGTGGCGCCCGGGCGTACACGTATGCCGTGCCATCGGCGCTCGCCGACCTCGAGGACGGTGAGGCGGTGCTCGTCGAGTTCGGGCGCCGCCAGGCCCTGGGCGTCATCCTCGGACCGGCCGCCGCCGCACCGACGGTCGCGGCCAAGCCGATCGTGGAGCGCGTCCGAGCTGACGGTCCGCTCCTGCCGCCGCTCCAACTGGGCCTTGCCCGGTGGATCGCCGAGCACTACCTGGCACCCCCGGCCCTGGTGATCCGGTCTATGCTGCCGCCGGGCCTCCTCGAGCGGCTCGAACTCGTGGCGGAGCGGACGCCGCGGGAGGTCCCACCGGGCGATCCCGGGTCGCTCGACCCCGTCGATCGCGACCTCCTGGACCAGCTCGAGGGCGGCGCGCGGCCGGCGCGGGACCTCGCCGCACCCGAGGGCCGGGCCGGGCTGTTGCGCCGGCTCCGCCGGCTCGCGGGTCTCGGCCTGGTCGCGCTGGACTGGACGCTCGGCGCGGCGTCGGGTGGGCCGCGCTTCGAGCGCTGGATCCGGATCCTGCCCGAAGGCGAGGCGGCCGCCGCCATGGTCGCGAGGGGGGCACGACCGCCCGGTCGGCCGCTGGGGCCACGGCAGGTGACGGCGCTCGGGGAGCTCGCCACGGCCGGTCGCGAGGGCCTCCCATCGGCGGATCTGGCAGGGCGCCACGGCGCCGCCGGGCTGGCCGGACTCGTGCGCCGCGGATTTGCCGAGACCGAGGTCCGCGAGCGACCGCGGCGACCGCTTGCGGCGCGGCGGCCCGGGTTGCGCGGCGGTCGCCCGGCGGCGTCGGCACCTTCGGCGCCGCAGGCTGCGGCGGTCGCGCACATCGCGTCGGCGATCGCGAAGCGGGACGCGCGCCCGCTGCTGCTCGACGGCGTCACCGGCGGCGGCAAGACCGCGATCTACGTCGACGCCATCGCCGCGTGCCTCGAGGCGGGACGCGCCGCGCTCATCCTGGTCCCGGAGATCGCGATGGCACTTCCGCTCGTGGACCGCCTCCGAGCCGATCTCGACGTGCGGGTGGCCCTCGTCCATTCCGGGCTGGGTGACGGCGAGCGCGCGGACGAGTGGCGCCGGATCCGGGCCGGCGCCGTGGACGTCGTGGTCGGGACGCGTCTCGCGGTGCTGGCACCGCTCGACGACCCGGGCCTGGTCATCGTGGACGAGGAACATGACGCCGCCTACAAGAGCGACCGGACACCGCGCATCCAGGCTCGGGACACGGCGATCGAGCTCGCGTCGCTCGCCGGCGCGGCGTGCGTGCTCGGTTCGGCCACGCCCGCGGTCGACACCCTGGGGCGAGCCCTCGATGGCAGGTGGGCCCGCATCCGGCTCCCGTCGCGGCCGATCGGGGAGGCGCCCGCGGTCCACGTGGTGGATCTCCGTGCCGAGTTGGCGGAGGGCAACCGAGGACTCCTGTCGCGGCCCCTCGACGAGGCACTGACCGCGCTTGATACCGCGTCGGGAGAACAGGCGATCCTCGTGCTCAACCGGCGCGGGACCGCCTCGGTGGTGCTGTGCCGCGACTGCGGGTACGTCCAGGCCTGTCCGGACTGCGAGCGTCCGCTCGTCTACCACCAGGCCGGGACGACGCTGCGTTGCCATCACTGCGGTCGGGCGACGCCGCTCGCCACGCGCTGCCCGGCCTGCGCGTCACCGCGGATCCGCTACCTCGGTGGCGGCACGGAGCGGGTCGAACGCGAGGTCCGCGCCGCGCACCCGGACCTGCGGGTCGCGCGCCTGGACCGCGACGTCGCCGAGCGCCGCGGCGCGGCCGAGCAGGTGATCGATGCCTTCGTCGCGGGCCACACGGATGTGCTCGTCGGGACGAGCCTGGTCGCGAAGGGGCTCGACGTCCCGTCGGTCACGCTGGTCGGCGTCGTGTCGTCGGACGTGGCGCTCAATCTGCCCGATGAGCGTGCCGCCGAGCGGACGTTCCAGCTGCTGAGCCAGGCCGTGGGCCGGGCCGGTCGCGGGGATCGCCCGGGCCGCGCGTTCCTGCAGACGTACCAGCCCGACCACCCGGCGATCGTGGCCGTCGCCACGGGCGATGCCGATGCGTTCTACGCCGCAGAGCTCGCGCTGCGCCGGCGCTTTGGGTCGCCGCCGTTCGGCGAGGTCATCAAGCTCACGGTGGCGCTCGGCGACCGTGGCGCCGCCGAGACGGAAGGGGAGGCGCTGGCCATGCGCCTGCGCGAACGCGCGATCGGTCGCGAGACGGCGGTGGCCGGCCCGGCCCCGGCCTACATCGCGCGGCGCAACGACCGCTGGCGGTTCAACGTCGTGGTGCGCGGCGCGGACCCGCGCGGCGTCCTGGGCGAGGATCCCGGACCGCCGTGGTCCGTGGACGTGGACCCCGAATCGCTGCTGTAGTCGGACGGCGAGGCCCGGGGTCTGCGGCGAGCCCAGGGTCGGCGGCGAGCCGTGGGAGGGGAGTGTCAGTCGGTGTCGCGGCGGTACGCCACCATCACGCCGCCGACCCGCCGCTCGAGGCCTTGCAGGCACTCCAGCTGCGAGGCGTCCAGCTCCACCGGGTGCAGCCCGTCGGCGCTGACGATCTCGGGATCCACGGTGCCCCAGGCACTCGGGCGATACACCATGACGACGTCGGTATCGAGCGTGCGCTCCGCCTCATTGACCAGCTCGAGTTGGTCTGGCCTGAGCTCGGCGTACGACCATTGACTGGCCATCGCATCCTCCGATCCGTGGTCCGCACGACGGTTGTCGCGATGATACGCCCTGGGCGGAGCGCGCCGATGACCGCTCCGGCCGTTCGTGGGAACATGTGCGTCCGCCACACGAGGGACGCACCATGACCGACGATACGACCCGCGACGTGCACGCTGCCGCGGACGCCGCTGGCGATGCCGCCACCGATGCGGCGGACGCGACCGCCGACGCCGCGAGCGATGCGACCGACAGCGAGGCCAAGTCCGGCAGTCCGGCCGACACCGCCGCCGCCACGGCAGCGAGCATCCTCGAGTCGCTCCGCGACGCCGTCGATGACCTTGCGGACCGGGCCGGTCCGACGGTCAAGGAGTTCTCCGCCAAGGCCGCCGAGATCGCCGCGGTCGCGGCCGACAAGGCCGGCCCGCTGGCTCGCAAGGCCGGGGATGCGACGGCCGACGCGAGCGGCAAGCTTGCTGAGAAGTCGCGTGGCTGGGCCACGGAGATCCGGTCCACGCTGTCCGATGCCGCCGATTCCGTGACCGGGAGCGGCAAGGATGCCGGCTCGCAGGCTGCCGACGCGGCGGACGACACGGTCGCCGCGGCCAGCGACGCGGTCGAGGACGCGAAGGACCACGTCAGCTGATATCGACGCGGGGCGGATGGCCGACCTTCCGCCGATATACTTCCCGGCCATGAGCGTCCGCCCCATCGTCCTGCTCGGCGACCCCCGCCTCCGCCTCAAGGGCAAGCCCGTCGACAGTTTCGGCAAGTACCTCCACGAGCTGCTCGACGACCTCGCCCACACGATGCGCGACGCCCCCGGCGTCGGGCTCGCGGCGCCGCAGTTGGGCGAAGCGATGCAGGCCTGCGTGATCGAGGTGGAGAGCCACCTCTACGAACTGGTGAATCCGCGGATCGTTCGCGCGACCGGGGACGACCGCGACCTCGAGGGCTGCCTCTCGATCCCCGGCTACGTCGCCTACGTGACCCGTCGGGAGCGCGTCTGGGTCGTGGCCCAGGATCGCCATGGCAAGAAGTTCCGGGTGGCCGGATCGGGGCTGCTGGGTCGGGCGCTCCAGCACGAGCTGGATCATCTCGACGGCAAGCTCTACATCGATTACCTCGAGTCGATGGACGAACTCCTGCCCGTGGGCGCCGGAAACGAGGACGACGCCGAGGTCCGCGAGGCGACGAGCGCCCTCGCGTGACCGACCGGCCGGTCCGGACGGTCTTCCTGGGGAGTGGGACGTTCGCCGTCCCGAGCCTGGCCATGCTGGCCGGACACCCGGATATCGACCTCGTCGGCGTCGTCACGGCGCCGCCGCGACCAGCCGGCCGTGGTCAGGCGGCCATGCCGACGCCCGTCGGGGTGGCCGCGGACGCGTTCGGGGGCGTCGCGATCCTCACCCCGGAACGCCTGCGCGCGCCGGGATCGGTCGAGGCGGTCCTGGACCTAGATCCCGGTCTGGCCGTCCTCGCCGACTACGGCCAGATCGTGCCGGCCACGCTGCTCGCGATGCGCCATGGGGCGCTCAACCTCCACCCATCGCTGTTGCCGCGGCATCGCGGGGCCACGCCGATCCCGGCGGCGGTCCTTGCGGGCGATCCCGAGACCGGCGTGACGCTCATGCAGATGGATGCTGGCCTGGACACCGGGCCGATCGTGGCGCAGGTGCGCCGCCCGCTCGATGGCACGGAGACGACACCACGGCTCGAGGCGGACCTGGCCATCGTGGCCACCGATCTGCTCCGCGACGCGATCGGTCCGTGGATCAGCGGGGAGATCGCGGCCCACGCCCAACCGACCGAGGGTGCGACGTTGACCCGGCCGCTCCGGCGGGAGGATGGCCGCCTGGACCCGGACCGCGATGCCGGGGCGCTGGAGCGCCAGGTCCGCGCCTACCAGCCGTGGCCGGGGTCGTTCATCGAGACGCCGCTCGGGCGCCTGGTGATCTGGGCGGCCCGCGTCGGACCGGCCGCGGCCGAGCCGATCGAGCGCGGCACCGTCGTGGATCGGGGTCTCGCGGTACGCGACGGCGTCCTCGAGATCCTCGAGGTCCAGCCCGCTGGCGGCCGGCGGATGCCATGGGCCGAATACCTCCGCGGACGCCCGGCCGTCGTCGGCCAGCTGGTCGAACACCCGCCGGCTGGTTGACCACCCGCGGCCAGGCGCGGACGCCGTTCAGTCGAGGAGGTCGGAGATCGTCGTCGGCTGGAGCCCCCCGGCGCGAAGCCGCAGGACCATCGAGGGCAGGGCGTCATACGTGTGGTAGCCGCCCAGGTGCATCAGGACGATGGACCCGCGCTGCGCGTTGGTCACGACCTTGGACGCGATCGCCGCGGTGGTCGGGCCGCCATCGGCGATCGTCTTCCAGTCGATGGTGTCGATGTCCCAGAGCAGCGTCGTCCGGTAGCCGATCGCGGCGGCCGCGTCGCGGACCCGGGCATCCGAGGCCCCGTACGGCGGGCGCCAGTACGGCTTCGTCGACCGGCCGGTGAGCGCGACGATCGTCTCCTCCGCCCGCTGCAGTTCGGCCTGGATGCGTGCGACCGTCGGTGGGGTCGTCGGACAGATCTTGCCGCGACCACCGTCGCGCAGGTTGCAGTGGTGCATCGTGTGGTTGCCCACCTCGAACAGTTCCGGGTGCGCCTTGATCAGGGCCATCACCGCGGTCCCGGTGGTCGTGAGCGCGGCGTCGCCGGTCGGGTGGATGGTGGCGCAGACGCGGTCCACGATGAGGCGCTCCATGATGTCGAGCGCCGGCGTCAGCCGGCCGCCCAGGTCGAACGTCAGGGCGACGCCCGCCTGGGTGGTCGGGATGCGGCGCAGGACCGTGCTGGTCGTCGCCGCCGGTCGTGCCGGGACCGAGCAGGCGATTCGGGCGGCCGCCAGGCCACGGGGTGCGGTGACCGGCATCCAGGTACCCGACCAGGGTCCATCGTCGAGGTGCACGTAGGGGCGACCGTCGATGATCGCGCGACGGGTCGTGGTCGCCGTGGTGGCCGCCGCGATCGCGGCGTACCTGGTCGATGCGAGGTCCCAGGCGCCGTCGAATCGATAGCCGAGATACCTCCCTGCCGCCAGGGTCACCGTGGCGGCGGGCGCGTAGGCCGTGTCCCCAGCGATGCCGGGGATGTACGCGACCGCGGATTCCAGGACCTCGTACCCGGACAGACTCCCGCTCGTGATCCGCAGGTAGATCCCCGCGCGGTCGGGGACGACACGACGACGGTCCGTGGCGGCGGTCACGGGGTTCCCGACCACGATGTCCTTGCGCGCGACGATCGCCCCCGTCGACGAGAATCGGAACCCGACCTGCGGCCCGGCCTCCAGTCGCACCGGTCGCGTCGCGGCCTCGACCGGCGGCGCGTTCGCCAGCAGCGCGCCGGCCGCGAGCACGGCGACGGCGAGGACCCGGGCGAGGCGCTGGACGACGTGGTGATCCATGGCCGGAGCGTGACGCCCGGCCTTCTCGCCGGGAAGTGCCGGAGGTCGTGA
Organism: uncultured Anaerolineaceae bacterium; assembly: GCA_964451745.1. GTDB lineage: Bacteria > Chloroflexota > Limnocylindria > Limnocylindrales > CSP1-4 > SPCO01. The sequence continues at coordinate 10,931 of CAYVJP010000007.1, forward strand.
TCCGAGCGTGTCCCGTGTCTTGCTGCGCTAGCATCGACGGGTGACGATCGAGACGCGACCGGGGATCTCCGGCCTGACCCCCGACGCCCTCGCGGCGTGGGTCGCGGACCAGGGCCAGCCGGCGTTTCGGGCTCGCCAGATCGCGGACGCCATCTGGGATGACGGTGGCATCACCGATCCCGACAGGATCCTGACCCTGCCCAAGCGGATGCGCGCCGCCGTTGCCGACGCGTTCGTGCTGGACACGATGGCCGACACGGAGCTCCGCGTCACTGACGGCGGCATGACCGAGAAGGCCCTGCATCGGCTCTCCGACGGTGCCCTCGTCGAGTCGGTGCTGATGCACTACCCGGCGCGCGGCATGTCCCGCGAGCGCCACACCTTGTGCATCTCGAGCCAGGCGGGGTGCGCCGTGGGCTGCCCGTTCTGCGCGACCGGCGAGCTTGGCTTCACGCGCGACCTGTCCACCGCGGAGATCGTGGACCAGGTCCGCCACGCGGCCCGCCGGCTGGTCCGCGACGGGAAGCGCCTGACCAACATCGTGTTCATGGGCATGGGCGAACCGCTGCTCAACCTCGATCGGGTGCTGGATGCCGTCGAGGCACTCAACGATCCTGGGCGACTCGGGCTGGGTGCTCGCCACATCACGGTCTCGACGTCCGGCGTCGTGCCGGGCATCCGCCGCCTGACGGCCCTCGGACCGCAGTTCACGCTCGCCGTCTCGCTGCACGCCGCGCGCGATCCGTTACGCGACGTGCTGGTGCCGCTCAACCGGCGCTGGCCCGTGGCCGAGGTGGTCGCGGCGGCGCGGGAGCACGCTGCGGCGACGGGTCGGCGGGTCAGCTACGAGGTCACGATGATCGGTGGGGTGAACGACACGGTGGCCGATGCCGAAGCGATGGTCGACCTCTTGCGCGGCGACCACGCCCACGTCAATCTCATCCCGATGAACCCGGTCGCGCACACGCCCTGGCAGGCGAGTCCGATGCCCGTCATCGAGTCCTTCGCGACGATGCTCAAGGACGCCGGCATCGCCACCACCATCCGGCGCAACCGCGGCCAGGACGTGGGGGCCGCCTGCGGACAACTGGCGGCCGAGCGGGCAGGGGAGCCACCCGCGCCCGTGGTGGCGCGCCGCCGGGAGCTGCTCGTCGTGGCGAGCGCCTCGGCGCTGCGCGGCGAGCGGAGCCACGAGCCGGTGCCGGCGGGTCTGGACCTGCGCGATCCTGGGGCGCTCGGGTGACGCGCCGACGGAAGCCGACAGGGGCCGGCGTGCGCGTCGGGGCCGGGCGCGCCAGGATCTCGGCCAGCATCCTCGACGCGGACCTGGCGAACCTCGGCAATGCCGTCCGTCGCGTGGAGGCGGCGGGCGCCGATCGCGTCCACCTCGACGTGATGGACGGCCATTTCGTCCCCAACCTGACGTTCGGGGCCAGGACCGTCAAGGCGCTCCGGCCACGGACCGAGCTCCCCTTCGACGTGCACCTCATGATCAGCGAGCCGGGTCGCTACATCCAGGAGTTCCTCGATGCGGGTGCTGACACGGTCACGTTCCACGTGGAGGTCGACGAGCCCAAGGAACCGGTGCTGCGGGCCATCCGAGCGGCTGGGCGTGCGGCCGGCCTCGCGCTCAAGCCGGGGACGCCGATCTCGGCGGTGGCGCCGTATGCGCGCCTGCTCGACATCATCATGATCATGACCGTCGAACCCGGGTTCGGTGGCCAGTCGTTCATGGAGGACGTGCTCCGCGAGAAGGCGCCGCAGGCCCGCGAGGTGCTCAGCTATCGGATGTTCGGGGGCGAGGTGCACGTGGACGGGGGCGTCAACCGGGAGACGGCCGAGCTGGTCGGCGAACTCGGCTGCGACGTGCTCGTGGTGGGCTCGGCCCTGTTCCGTCGCGGCCGCGACATGAGCCGTGAGATCCGCCTGATCCGCTCCCTCGCCGACGAGGGCTTCCAGTACGCGCTCAACGACGGCAAACCGCCCGCACCCTCGGGCAAGATCGTGGGCTTCGCCTCGCTGCCCAGGCACCTGGGCGACCGGCTGTCGAGGGAGCTCGAAGCGGCCGGGGTCCCGGTGATCATGCTGCGCGGTGACGGCGTGATCAATCCGGACGGCGTCCGCAATTACGAACTGATGATCCCAGCGACCGTCGAGGACGCGGTCATCGCCCGATTCGGCCCGCTGCGCGATCGCCTCGGTACGGAAGCCGAAGCCTGGCGAGCCGAGCTCATCGCCGGGTCGTCCACGGCGTGAGGGCGCTCCTCCAGCGGACGACCGGGGCGCGCGTGCTCGTGGACGGTGCGGTCGTGGGCGAGATCGGGCCTGGGCTCGTCGTGCTGGTCGGGGTGGGTCCCGACGACGCCGATGCGACGGCCGACACGCTGGCCCGACGGATCGGTGAGCTGCGCATCTTTCGCGACGCCGAGGGACGGACGAACCGTTCGCTCGCGGACACGGGCGGTGCCGCGCTCGTCATCTCGCAGTTCACGCTCTTCGCCGACACCCGGCGCGGCCGCCGACCCGGCTTCACGGGCGCAGCCCCGCCCGATCAGGCGGAGCGGCTCTACCTCCGATTGGCGTCGGCCCTCGAGGGCCTTGGCGTCCCGGTCGCCACCGGGAGGTTCGGGGCCGAGATGGCGGTCGAGCTCGTCAACGACGGCCCGTTCACGATCTGGCTGGACACGGACGATCGCTGACGCCGGTCGGACACGACGAACCGGCCGTCAGGGTGACGACCGGTGGGGGGGCGGCGACGTCCACCGGCGCGGGCCGGCGGGATCCGCTACTTGGACGCCTTGAGCAGCGTTCGGCGGCAGCGCGTGCAGACGAGGGCCTTCGTGGGGACACCCTTCTGGTCGATGACGAGCTGCTGGAGGTTCGGCTGGTAGCGGCGGTGCGCTCGAACGCGGTTCATGCCCGACGACTGCGGGTTGAAGCCACCCATCGAGACCTTGCCGCAGATCGCGCAGGAGCGGGCCATGCAGGATCCTCTGGGAACGGGTCGAAATGGAAGGCCCGGGCGGCGGGGCCCGAGCGGGGCGGTATGATAGCACACGGTCCCGACCAGCCCGCCCGAGCACGCCCCGAACCGGTCGACCCTAGCGAGGACTGCAGCCGCGTGGCGATCCGACCCACTCCCGGCCGATCACTCGTGACCGGTCGAGCCCTTGGCGATATCGTCCGGACCGCGACCCTCGGATCCTACGGTGTGACCGGGTTCGCCGGCAGTCCCGTGTCACGCCTATCCGCGTGGCTCGGCCTCGGCCAGTCCGGGCTCGCGATCCGGCTGGACGACGGCATCGAGATCGAGCTGGACCTGACCGTCGCGCTGGGCGTCCCGATCGCAGAGGTCGCCCGCCAGGTCGACTCGGCGATCCGCTACGCGATCAAGCTCGCCCTGGATCGCGAGGTCCGTCGGATCCTCATCCACGTCGATGGCCTGCGCGTCCATCCCGGCGGGGCGGTCCCGGTGGCCGCCGCGGAGGAGCCCACCGCGATCCGGACGCGCGACCTCGCGGATAGCGGCTCGGACGTCGCCTAGATGGCCCGAACGGCCTGCAACGGCAACGGACTCCTCGAAGCCTTCCGCGCGGCCGTCGCCAATCTCGAGGCGCACGTCGACGAGATCAACAGCCTCAACGTCTACCCGGTCCCCGACGGCGACACCGGTTCCAACATGCTGGCGACGGTGAAGGCGGCGCTCGACGAGGCGGAAGCGGTGGCCGGGCAGTCGGCGGAGCGGGTCGCGGCGGCCATCAGCTTCGGGGCGCTCATGGGCGCCCGGGGCAACTCCGGCGTCATCACGAGCCAGATCTTCCGGGGCATGGCCGAGGGTCTCGGGGGCAAGAGCCGGTTCAACGGCCTGGACCTCGCCCACGCCCTCAGCGAAGGCGCCAAGACCGCGTACGGGGCGGTCGCCAAGCCGGTCGAGGGGACGATCCTCACGGTCATCCGCGAATCGGCGCAGGCGGCCGTGGTCGCGGCCGAGCGCGACAACGACATCGAGACCGTGCTCGCGGCGACCCTCGATGCGGCCGAGAAGTCGGTGGCGCGGACCCCGAGCCTGCTGGCGATCCTGCGCGAGGCGGGCGTCGTCGATTCGGGTGGTCAGGGCCTGTATCGGCTGTTCCAGGGCGCCCTGCTCCACCTGACGGGGAAGACCCCGGTGGGTGCCGCGCGCGAGCGCGCGGGAGCCGGTGTCAAGCCCAGCACGCTCGTGGCCCACGCTGACGAGGGGTTCGGCTACGAGACGATGTTCCTGCTGCGTGCCGAGGGTCACCGTGGCCTCGACGTCGATGCGATCCGCGACCACCTCGAATCGATCGGCGAATCCGTCCTCGTCGCCGGCGATACCCGCGCGCTCAAGGTCCACGTCCACAACGAGCGTCCGGACCTCGTCATCGGGTACGGACTCACGCTCGGGAACCTCAGCCGCATCACCGTGGAGAACCTCGACAACCAGGCCAAGGACGTGCGCGAGACCAAGGCTGCCGAGTTCACGGGCGCGCCGCCCCCGGTACCCACCGAGGCCAGCATCGTGCAGCACCGTTCCCCGGGCAACGGGACGGGTCCGGTCGCGGATCTCCCGTCGCTCGCCGTGATCGCGGTCACGGCCGGGGACGGCCTTGCCGCGATCTTCCGCGACTTCGGCGTCGCGGCCGTCGTCCAGGGCGGACAGTCGGCGAACCCGAGCACCGGCGAGCTGCTGGACGCCGTCGGGTCCGTGCCCGCCAAGGAAGTGCTGCTCCTCCCCAACAACCCGAACGTGGTCCTCGCGGCGCGTCAGGTCGCCACGATGAGCGAGCGCCCCGTGGCGGTCGTGCCGACGCGCAACGCCGCCGAAGGGTTCGCCGCCCTTCTCGCTCTCGACCCCTCGATGGATGCCGCCGGCAACGTCGGACCGATGACCGATGCCGGTCGCGCCGTCCAGACGGTGGTGGTGACGGAGGCGGTCCGCGATGCGACGATCGGCGGCCGGAAGGTCCGCAAGGGCCAGACGATCGCGCTCGATCCGGACGACGGGCTCATCGCGGTCGATAGCGATCGGGAGAAGTGCGTTCTCGCGGCGATGGCCGCGCTCACGCCCGGCTACGAGCTGGTGACCCTCTTCTACGGCGACGGCGCCGACCTGGCCGAGGCCGAGACGATGGCCCGCAAGATCGGGTCGATCAATCCCGGCATCGAGATCGAGGTCCGACATGGCGGCCAGCCCTATTACCGGTACCTGATCGCCGCCGAGTGACGACGAAGGCTCCGCCGGCCCCGACCGATCCGCAGGAGCTGCTCGGCACGCCGCTCCACCAGTCCGGATTGACCGCCGCCGCGACGCTGCGACGGGCCGGCGTGCGGCTGGGCTGGTACGACGTTCGCGACCTCCTCTTCCACCTGCCGCGGCGCTACGACGACCTGCGCGAGATGACCACCATCGCCGCCCTGCGCGACATGGACGACGGGACGGTGGTCTCGATCCGCGGGTCGGTCCGGGACGTCCGGGTGGAGGCCAGCTTCCGACGTCGCATCCAGCGGACCGTCGCCGACCTCGACGATGGCTCGGGCCGGATCAGCGCGACGTGGTTCGGCCGCCGCTACATCGAGCGGCGGCTGCATGTCGGTCAGGAGGTCGTGGTGAGCGGCCGCCTCAAGCGTTTTCGCGGGGCACTCAGCATCGACAACCCGGAATTCCAGGCGGTCGAGGGCGATGGCGAGGTGCTCCACGCGGGACGGATCGTCCCGGTGTACCGATCGACGGCCGGTCTGACCGCCGCTCGGCTGCGGGTCGCGATGCGCGAGGCGCTCGACCGGGCCGGCTACGCGTATCCCGAGTACCTGCCCCGCGATCTGCGCCGCGCGGAGGGTCTCGAGGGCATCGCGACCGCGCTGGAAGGCGCGCACTATCCGCCGTCGTTCGAAGCCCGGGATGCCGCGCTGCGGCGGCTCGCATTCGACGAGCTGCTCGCGCTCCAATTGGGGATGGTGGGCCGACGGCGCGCGCGCGGCCGCGACCACGCCCCGGTCATCGCGATCGATGGCGCGGCCGATGCCGCCATCCGGGGAGCGTTGCGGGGCGCCCTGTCGCAGCGGGTCGGGCACGAGGTCCAGCTCACCGAGGATCAGGCCGAGGCGATGGACCACGTGCGCACCGATCTCGCGGGCTCGACCCCGATGCTCCGGTTGCTCCAGGGTGACGTCGGCTCGGGGAAGACCGCCGTCGCCGCGTTCGCCTTGGCGGCCACGGCGCGTGCCGGGTTCCAGGGGGCCCTCCTCGCGCCGACGGACCTGCTCGCCCGCCAGCATCTCGACACGGTGGGCGCTCTCCTCGCCGACATCGGCGTCGACGTCCTGTTGCTGGCGGGGTCGCTCAAGGCCGCCGAACGAACGAGGGCCCTCGAACTGATCGAGTCCGGGCAGGCGTCGGTCGTCGTTGGGACGCACGCGCTGTTCCAGGAGGCGGTGTCGTTCGCCCGCCTGGGGCTGGTGGTCATCGATGAGCAGCACCGGTTCGGCGTCGAGCAGCGCGGTCAGCTGGAGGCGAAGGCCGGCGGCGGTGTCGCGCCGCACGTGCTGCTGATGACCGCGACGCCCATCCCGCGAACGCTGGGCCAGGTCCTGTACGCGGACCTCGACGTCTCCGACCTTCGAACGCCCCCGGCCGGTCGGATGCCGATCCGGACCGGGATCCGGCGCACGCACGACCTCGACGGCACGTGGCGCAAGGTCCGTGAAGAGGCGGCTGCGGGTCATCGCACGTTCGTCGTGGTCCCGCTGATCGAGGACAGCGTCGAAGCGCTCGCCGATGCCGTGGGCTCCAGTGCGGTGGCCGCCGAATCGGAGGCCGTCCGCCTGACCGAGCTCCTGGCCCCGCTGCGCGTGGGGCTGGTCCATGGCCGGATGAAGCCGGCCGATCGGGATGCCGAGATGGCCAGGTTCCGCGATGGCGAGTTGGACGTGCTCGTCGGCACGACCGTCGTCGAGGTCGGGGTGGACGTGCCCGAGGCCACCATGATGATCATCGAGGGCGCCGACCGATTCGGTCTCGCCCAGCTCCACCAGCTGCGCGGGCGGGTCGGCCGCGGCTCCGTGGAGTCGTATTGCGTGCTCGTGTCGGACGCCGAGGACGAGACCGCCCGGGCCCGGCTCACGGCCATCGCCGAGATCCGTGACGGGTTCGAGCTCGCCGAGCGCGACTTCGAGCTCCGCCGCGAGGGTGATGTCCTGGGGTTCGCCCAGAGCGGACTTCCGGGCTTGCGCGTCGCGTCCCTTACCCGGCGCGATCACCAGGTCCTCGCGGTTCGGGCGCGGGAGCACGCCGAGGCGCTGCTCGATCCTGCGGGCGTCCTCGACGAGCGGACCCGGCCCGACCTGGGCCCGCTGGCCGCGGAGCTGCGTTCCGGGTGGCTACGGCATCTGGTGGCCGCGGAACCGGCCACCGGCTCATGATCGACGTGCCGCGTGGCTGACGCCGGACGCGTGATCGCGGGGACGGCCCGCAGCATCCGCCTCGAGGCGCCTGGGCCGGGTACCCGCCCCATGGGCGATCGTGTCAAGCAGACGCTCTTCGCGATGCTGGAACCGGATCTGCCCGGGGCACGCTTCCTGGACCTCTTCGCGGGCAGCGGCGCGGGCGGGATCGAAGCGCTCAGCCGGGGCGCCGCTCACGCCACGTTCGTGGAGCGCGACGCCAGCGCGGCCCGGGTCATCGTCGGCAACCTCGCACGCACGCATCTGGGTGGGCCCGAGCGGGTCACGGTGGTCCGGACCGACGTCCTCGCCTGGTTGCGCGACGACGCGCGGGCCGGCGACGTGGCCTGGGACCTCGTGGTCGTCGATCCGCCCTACGAGGATCCCGCGGCGATGGTCGCGGCCCTCGAGTCCGTGGGGCCGCTGGTCGCGCCGGGCGCGCAGGTCGTGGCCAAGCACTTCTGGCGAGACGCGCCCCCGCCTCGGGTCGGGCTGCTAGCATCGGACCGTCAACGGCGGTTCGGCGAGACGGCGCTGACCTTCTATCGACGGGCCCTCACGGAGGACGCATGAGCGTCGCGGTCTATCCCGGATCGTTCGACCCCATCACCTACGGACACCTCGACATCCTCGACCGCGCGACCAAGGTCTTCGACCGCGTGATCATCGGTGTCCTCGAGAACCCACGGAAGTCGGCCCTCCTGACCGTGGAGGATCGCATCCGCGTGATCCACGCGACGATCGCGCCCGCCACCGCCGAGCGCGTCGAGGTCGCCGCCTTCGATGGCCTCACCGTGGACTTCTGCCATGCCCGCCGAGCGACCGCCATCGTGCGCGGACTCCGGGCCATCAGCGACTTCGAGATCGAGATGCAGCTGGCCCACAACAACCGCGTCCTGGCCCCGGACGTCGACACGGTGTTCTTCATGACCTCGATCGAGCACGGCTACGTCAGCTCGAGTCTCGTCAAGGAGATCGCGACGTTCGGTGGCGACGTCTCCGCGATGCTGCCGGGTCCTGCCGCGGATGCCCTCAAGGACGCCATCGCGAAGCGCTGAGCGCCGTTCGCGCGTGACATAATCCCGGCTGCAGGAGGTCCGAGCCATCGACATCATCTTCCTCGTCGAGCGCCTCGAATCGCTCATCGCGAACGGCAAGAAGTTGCCGCTCACGACCAACGTCGTCGTCGACCAGAACGCCGCACTCGGGCTCATCGATGAGCTTCGAGTCGCCGTCCCCGAGGAGGTTCGCGCCGCCAAGCGGATCAACGCCGAGGGCGAGCGGATCATGGAGAAGGCGCAGGAAGAATCGGAGCGGATCGTCGCCAAGGCCCAGGAGCAGGCCGCGTTCCTCATCGATGAGCGCGGGTTGATGCAGGTCGCCGAGGCCGAGAGCCGCCGGATCATCGCCGAGGCTCACGAGGACGCTGACCGGATCCGGGCGGGTGCCGACGAATACGCGGTGAGCGTCCTCGAAGGTCTCGAGGGCGACGTGACCAAGACCCTGCAGAGCATCCAGAAGGGGATCGCCCTCCTCGACCAGCGGCGCGCCGATCTCAGCGTCGCGCCCACCGGCGATCTCGACGAGGAGGCGGACTGGGGTCCCGAGGACGAGGACGCCTCCGCGCCCGCTCGATCGTGATCCTGTGCCCGTGAGCGGCAAGCCCCTCGACGGGCCACTCGTCTTCAACGTCGCCGGGCTGCTCGCCGACGACGTCGGTGCCGCCCGCACGTTCGATGTCGCCGACGTGCGGATCGACCTGCCCGACGATCTCGTCCTCGCCGAACCGATCGCCGGGCATGTGCGCCTGACCCGCGAGAACCGCGGCGTCCTGGCCACGGCCCAGCTCACGACGGCATTGAGCGGCGAATGTGCCCGTTGTCTTCGCCCGGTCAGGACGCCCGTCGAGATCCGACTCGACGAGGAGTACCTGCCCACCCTGGACCTCGCGACGGGCCGTCCGCTCGCCTTCGAGGACGAACCCGAAGCGCTGCGCCTGACCGACCACCACGAGGTGGACCTGGAGCCTTCCGTCCGCGACGCGATCTCGCTGGCCGAGCCGATCGCCCCGCTGGACCGCCCGGATTGCCCGGGACTGTGCATCGTCTGCGGGCTCCCGCTGGATGAAGGCGCCCACGACCATCCCGACGACGACATCGACCCACGTCTCGACGCCTTGCGCGCCTTCCGGCCCGAGTGATGGCGATCACCGTCCGCGTCGCGTCGTCCGATGCCGATCTCGAGGCCTGGCGGCAGGTGCGGATCGCGGTGCTTCCCAACGAGCGGGCCCTGCCCGTCGACGAGATGCGGGCCATGATGACCCCGGAGACGGTGTACCTCCTCGCCGAACGCGACGGCGAGGTCGTCGGATCGGGTCTCGGCGGCCGCTCCAGCTTCGATTACGCGGGGCTGCACCCACGGGTGCTGCCGAGCGCGCGTCGGCAGGGCGTCGGGACCGCCATCCTGCGCGCCCTGGAGGCACACGCTCTCGCGCTCGGGTTCAGCGAGGCCGGGACCAACGTGGACGACGAGGGATCGTTCGCCTTCGCGAGGCGGTTCGGGTTCCACGAGATGGATCGGCAGACCGAGCAGATCCGCGTCATCGGGGACGAACCGTGGCCGGAGCCGCTGGACGGCGTCTCGGTGGTCAGCGTCGCCGAGCGTCCGGGACTGTGGGCCGCGGCGTACGACCCGTTCGCGCTCGAGGCCTTCGCCGACATGGCCACGTATCGGCCGATCGTCGTGTCGCGCGAGCAATGGGAGCGCGACTGGCTGTCATGGCCGGAGGCGATGTTCTTCGCCCTCGCCGGCGACGAGATCGTGGGATGCGCGGGCCTCGAATACGACGAGGATGCGCCCCATCGCGCGGAACACGCCCTGACGGCGGTGGCGCGGGGATGGCGCCGGCGCGGCATCGCCAGCCACCTGAAGCGTCGAACGCTCGCGTTCGCCGCAGCCAACGGCGTCACCGAGGTCTACACGTGGACGCAGGTGGGCAACGCCGACATGCGCGCCCTCAACGAGCGCCTCGGCTACACGACCCGAGCCGAGAGCATCACGGTCAAGGCCGACCTCCCGCTGGTCGAGTCGCCGTCCTGACGCCGCGCCCGGTTTCGCGGTAGACTCCGCCGTCGGTGCGGCCGCGCGCCCCCACGACTTCGGGCGCCCACTGCCGGTCCGCCCACGCTGAACGACACAAGGAGCCCACGACCCCATGGGTGTACCCAAGCGACGCGTCTCGCATGCTCGCCAGGGCGAGCGACGCTCGCATCTCGCGATCGACGTGCCGACCCTCGAGGAGTGCCCGCACTGCCACGAGATGAAGCAGCCGCATCACGTCTGCCCCAACTGCGGCTGGTACCAGGGCCGTCAGGCCGTCGAGCTCAAGCCGGCCGGCGGTAGCGGCGGCAACAGCCCCGACCGCTGACCCGGTGACCGGGCCTCCGCTCCATCCGAGCGAGGCGACCACCTCCGGCGGCGTCCGCGTCGCCGTCGACGCCATGGGCGGCGACCACGGCCCGTCCGAAGTCGTCCCCGGCGCACTGGAGTTCGCCCGGTCCCACCCCGGCGATGTCCTGATCCTCGTGGGTGACGAGCCCACGATCCTGGCCATCGCGGGCACGCTGCCGCCCAATGTGCGGATCGTCCACGCCACCGAGGTCATCGGGATGGACGAGCACCCGGCGCTCGCCCTGCGCGAGAAGAAGGACGCGACGATCCTGGTCGCCACCGACCTCGTGAAACGAGGCGAGGCCGACGCCGTCGTGACCGCCGGTCACACCGGAGCCGGGATGGCCGCTGCCGTCCTGCGTCTCGGGCGGCTGCCCGGTGTCGATCGCCCGGCGCTCGCCGTCCAGATGGTCACCGATTCGGGCCCGATGGTCCTCCTCGACATCGGAGCCAATCCCGATTCGACCCCGGAGAACCTCGCCCAGTTCGCCCGGATGGGCGCGATCTTCGCCGAGCAGGTGCTGGGTGTCGCGGACCCGCGCGTGTCCCTGCTCTCGATCGGTGAGGAGAAGGGCAAGGGCGACGCCCGCATCCAGCGAGCCACCGAACTCCTCGATGCCTCGTCGCTGCGGTTCGTGGGCAACATCGAGGGCAAGGACCTGACCAAACACCTCGCCGACGTCGTCGTCACCGACGCGGTCGTCGGCAACGTGGTCATCAAGTTCTTCGAGGGACTGTCGGGCTTCATCTTCGACCTGTGGAGGGCCGAGTTCCGAGGCTCGCTGCGGGGCAGGCTCGCGTATCTGCTGATGCGTCCCGGGATCGACCGCATCCGCGCCATCTTCGACTACGAGCGGGTCGGTGGATCGCCGTTGCTGGGGGTCAAGGGGACCGTCATCATCACCCACGGACGCGCGAAGCGACGCATGGTCGGGTTCGCCTGCGACGTGGCCGCCACGACGGCCCGGACGCGGGTGCCGGACCTGATCGCGGCGGCCCTGGCGCGTGAACCGGTGCCGACCGTGGCAGCCGACGATCCGACGCCCGAAAGGATGGCGACATGAGCGGACCGGAACTCACCGTCGGGCGCGGTGTCATCACCGAGCTCGTCCGCCTGGCCGCGTTCGAGGTCCCGGGTGTCGCGCGGGTCGGGCACGGCGGGCCGATCTGGCGGGGCTGGCTCCTGGGTCGTGCGGTGTCGGTCCGGGTTCGCGATGACCGCGTCCTGGTCCGCCTGCGCATCGTGGCCCGCCCGGGCCACGCGCTCGGCCCGCTGACCGCGCAGGTCCGCACGGCCGTCGCGGCCACCGTCGAGCGCTTCCTGGGCCTGGATCTGGGTGCCGTCACGGTCGTCGTCGATGGCGTCGGAGGCTGACCGGCAGCGAGGCCGACGGACCGGACGTCGACTCGCGCTGGCGGCGATCTTCGAGGCCGACTTCGGCCAACGAACCGCCGACGCGATCCTGGAGCGCCACCTCGCCGAATCGGAGCGGGACGAGACGGCAGCCTCGCTCGCCCGCGAGCTGGTCGGGGCGGTCGGCGCCCACCGCGACGAGATCGACGCGCGGATCACCGAGGTCGCCCCCCAGTACCCCGTCACGGGCCTCGCGAAGATGGATCGCGCATTGCTCCGAACGGCGATCGGGGAGGTGCTACACTCCGGCACGCCGGCCCGGGTGGCCATCGCCGAGTGGGTCGAGCTGGCACGAACCTACAGTGGAGACCCGATGCGACGCCTCATGAATGGCGTGCTCGGCACCCTCGCCCCACCACCCAACTCCGAGGAGGGAGTCAGTGGCCACAACGTACGACCGGCTCAAGAAGATCGTCGTCGAGCAGCTCGGCGCCGACGAGGATGAGGTCAAGCCCGAGGCGTCGTTCGTCGACGACCTCAACGCCGATTCGCTGGACCTCGTCGAGCTCATCATGAGCCTCGAGGAAGAGTTCGGGACGGAGATCTCGGACGAGGACGCGGAGAAGATCCGCACGGTCCAGGACGCGGTCGACTACATCGACGAGCGCTCCACCTAGCCGGCGCCGGCCCACGTCCGCGGTGCGACCGGGACAGGCCGTCGCGGAGCGCCTGGGCCTCCCGGTCCGGGACCTGGATCTGCTGGAGCAGGCCCTCGTCCACTCCAGCTGGCTGCACGAGCACCCGGACGCCGCGCGCGGCCACAACGAACGACTCGAGTTCCTCGGCGATGCGGTGGTGAACCTGTCGATCTCCGAGGCGCTGTATGCGCGGCATCCCGACGATGACGAAGGCGCCCTCTCCGCCCGACGCGCCGCCATCGTGTCCACCGCCGGCCTCGCCCGGCTCGCGGGCCGCATCGATCTTGGCCGCGACCTGATGCTGGGCGAAGGCGAATCCCAGCGCAGCGGCCGGCGACGGCCATCCCTCCTCGCCTCGTCGTTCGAGGCTCTCACGGGCGCCCTGTACCTGGACCTCGGGTACGAACCCGTGCGGGACTGGCTGATGCGTCTCGCCGAGCCCGAACTGACGCTCGAGGCGCCGGTCATCTCCCTGAAGTCGCCCAAGAGTCGCTTGCAGGAGTACACGCAACGGCGGACGGGCGAGCGCCCGGAGTACCGGCTCGTGGATGCGACCGGGCCGGACCACGAGAAGTCGTTCCGGGTCGAAGTCTGGGTCGACGGTCAGGTCGTCGGGGTCGGGGAGGGCCTGTCACGTCGCGAAGCCGAGACGGCGGCGGCGGCGCAGGCGATCGAGGCCATCCGCGGAGCGCGCGAATCGGCCACCCGGGAGCGTCGCTCGTCGACCGAGGCGGTGGGGGCATGACGACGGAGCGCGTCGAGACCGTGGACGCCGCTGGCTGGCCCGCCGCACCGCGGCTGCTCGCGTTGCGCCTCCAAGGGTTCAAGTCCTTCGCCGAACGGACGAACGTCGAGTTCGGTGGCGGGATCTCGGCGATCGTGGGACCCAACGGGTCCGGCAAGAGCAACCTTGCCGACGCGCTTCGTTGGGCGCTGGGGGAGCAGGGCCGAGCGCTTCGTTCACGCAAGGCCGAGGACGTCATCTGGGCCGGCTCCGAGAAGCGCGCGGCGCAGGGCATGGCCGATGTCACGCTGGTCCTCGACAACGGCGATGGGCTGCTCCCGGTGGAGTTCCAGGTCCTCGAGCTGGGCCGGCGCCTCTATCGCAGCGGCGAGAACGAATACCTGCTCAACAAGCAGCGCATCCGACTGCGCGACCTGGTGGACCTGCTCGACGGCGCCCACCTGGCTGACAACGCCTTCCTGTTCATCGGGCAGGGGATGGTGGACCAGGCCCTGGCCCTCCGTCCCGAGGAGCGCCGGCCACTGTTCGAGGAGGTCGCCGGGGTCCGCCGTCACGAGCGCCGCCGACGCAAGGCCGAGGAGCAGCTCGCGGAATCGGAGGCCAACCTCGCCCGCGTCGATGACATCCTCGCGGAGCTTCGCCCGCAGGCGCGGCGGCTCGCGGCCCAGGCCGAACAGCAGGCGACGCGCTCGTCGGTCGGCGACGACCTGGCGGCGGCGCTGCTTGCGGCCACCCACGCTCGATGGCACGAGGCGGCTGGGCGGCTTGCCGAGGCCGGTGCGCGTCGTGCGCGCGCCCAGACCGAGACCGAGCGGGCCATGGCCGAGCTGGAGGCCGCCGAGGCGGCAGCCACGGGGCTCGCGGCGGATCTCGCGGCACGCTCCGCGATCGAGCGCGAGCGACGCGAGCTCCACGAGGCGATGCGGGCGGCCCTGACCGGGCTCCAGTTGCGCGACGGGCGGATCGCATCGGATCTCGAGGCGCTCGCGCGCGACCGGGTCCGCCTGGCCGACGAGCGGACGGCCGCGGAAGCCGAGGCGACCAGCCAGCGGCGCTCGATGGCGTCGCCCGTCCCGGCCCGCGATCTGGACCTCGAGGCGGCCGTCACCGAGGCCGATCGCGAGCTCGCCGAGGCGCTCGCGGAGCTCGCGACCCTGCGCTCCGCTTCCCGCGCACGCGGTGAGGAACTCGCGGCGGTCCGGCGAGCCGAGGCCGCCCGCCAGGCCGAGGCCGAGACCGCCCGGCGCCGGCTCGCGGAGGCCGAACGTCGCGCCGACGAGGAGGCCGCCGCGGCGCAGGTCGTCGAGGGACGGCGGGCCGACGTCGAGGAGCGACTCGCGGCGGCCCGCCGCGCCCTCGAGTTCGCCATCGCCGCCGAGGGCACGGCTGCCATGGCTCGCGAGACCGCCCGGGCGGCCCTGGAGCGCGCGGACGCCGAGCGCGGGGCCATGGCGGACCGAGCCGCGACCGCATCGGCTGGCGCCGCGGCGCGGCGCGGTCGCCGCGATGCTCTGACCGAGCGATTGGCCGAGGAGGAGCGACGACCCATCGCGCGCGCCGCGCGCAAGGTGGGCGGACGACGGTTGGACGAGGATCTGGTCGTGGACCCTGACCTCCGGGCGGCCGTCGAGGCGGCGCTCGCGGACCGGGCTCGGGCCTACCTGGTCGGCGCGGCCAGCGTGACGGAGCTGACCGGTCAGCGTGGCCGCCTGGTGATCGAGGAACGCCTGGGAGCCGGACCGTCGGGATCCCCGGATGCCATGACGCGGCGATTCCTCGATGCCGTCGGGGCTGCCGGTGGCGGTCGTCTGGCCGACGCGGTCCGGCGTGATACCAGCGGGGGCGTCCGCCGGCTGCTGGAACGCAGCGCCTGGCTGCCAGACCTCGAGGCGTGCCTGGGGCTCCAGTCCGAGATCCCGGCCGGCTGGATCCTCGTCCCGCGCGACGGGGCGGCCGTGGTCGACGACGTCGGCGTGGCACTCGGCGCGGCGGACTCGGTCCTCGAGCGCCAGGCCGAGCATGCCCGGCTCACCGCGGATCTGGAGCGAGCGGATGCGGACGTGGCGGAACTCCAGGCGGCGGCGGCGACGGCGACCCGCGGCGCCGACGCGGCCCGCGCCGTCGTCGAAGCGGCGCGAGCCGACGAGACGCGCCTTGCCGCCGACCGGCGGCGCACCGAGGAGGCCGAGCGCGCGGCCGCCCGTGAGAGCGAGGCGATCGCTCGCGAGGTGGCCTGGCATGAGGCGCAGCGGACGCGGCTGGGCGCTGAGCTGGCGCGGCTCCGCGAGACCGCGGCGGCCATGGTCGGCGACCCGGATAGCGCGCCGGATCGGACGTCTGCCGCCGAGTCCG
This sequence comes from uncultured Anaerolineaceae bacterium, assembly GCA_964451745.1. GTDB lineage: Bacteria > Chloroflexota > Limnocylindria > Limnocylindrales > CSP1-4 > SPCO01. The sequence goes on from CAYVJP010000007.1 coordinate 26,991, forward strand.
TGGCGAGCACCGGGCTCGACGATCCTTCCGCCATCGCGACGTGGGAGGGACGCGCGGCGGAGCTGCGCGAGCGGCGCGATCGGCTCGCCGCGCGGCTGGCCACGCACGAGAGCGCGCGCCGCGATGCCGAGCACGCCCGTGCCCGCGCGGAGGCGGCTGCGACCATGGCCGAGGAGCGCGTGGCCCGCGCCGACCGGGATTCCGCCGCACTCGTCGAGCGCGAGGCCGCGCTGACG
>CAYVJP010000008.1:0-19159 GCA_964451745.1 uncultured Anaerolineaceae bacterium
GAAGTCGGTCAGGTCGCGCGTCTCGCTGGCGTTCATCCCGGCCGTGGGCTCGTCGAGCAGGAGGAGCTTCGGGCTGGTGGCCAGCGCGCGCGCGATCTCGAGCCGGCGCTGGTCGCCGTAGGGGAGGTTTCGCGCCCACGCATGGGGTCGTCCACCCAAGCCCACGAACTCGAGCAGTTCGTGTCCGCGCTCGATCGCCGCCTGCTCCTCAGCGTGGTTGCGCGGCGTGCGCAGGATCGCGTCCCACCAGCGACTGCGCAAGTGCGGATGCTGACCCACGAGCACGTTGTCGAGCGCGGACATCGTCCCGAACAGGCGGATGTTCTGGAAGGTCCGGCCGATGCCGAGCTTGGTCACCTCGTGCGGCCGCATCGACTTGACCTTGCGCCCGGTCGTGGTGACGATCGGATGACCGTCGAACGTGATGTCGCCGGACGTGGGCACGTACGCGCCGGTGATCATGTTGAAGAACGTCGTCTTGCCCGCGCCATTGGGGCCGATCAGCGAGACGATCGAGCCCCTGGGGATGTCGAAGTCGACGCCGTTGACCGCGACGAGGCCACCGAATCGCTTGGTGACACCGCGGGCCTTCACCAGGATGTCGGAATCGGCCACGTGGCCGGTCAGGAGATCCGCTCCCACCGCCATCGTCTCGACCGTCATGAGCGCGTCCCCGGGTCGTCGTTCGGCAGGTCGATGATCTCGGGACCGGGACCGGGACCGTCACCGCCATCGCCATCGCCATCGTTCGCCGGCCGGTCGTCGTCGCCCTCATCGGCGGGGCGACCGGCTTCGATCTCGGCGGCGATGGCCTGCGCCTCGGCCTCGGCCTCGATGGCCGCCGCCTCGTCCTCGGCGGCGAGCGTCGAACGCAGCTGTTCGTCCGCCGCCAGGACCTCGGGATCATCGATCAGGCCGGGTGACCCGATGCCCTGGCCCGGGGGTGCGGTATGCATCTCGGCAGCGCGCTGGCGACTGGGCAGGAAGCCCTCCGGCCGGAAGCGCATCATCACCACGAGGGCGATCCCGAACAGCAGGAAGCTGAACGTGGACGGGTTGAAGTCGCCCAACGCCGGGTTTCCGGTCATCTCGCCGAGGTCCCGCAGGCGTTGACCGAGGTACGGCAGCAGTGACTTGTCCACGTACTGCACGACGACGGCGCCAAGGATCACGCCCCAGATGTTCCCGATGCCGCCGAGGATGATCATGATCACCACGAGGATCGACGTGGAGAACTGGAAGAACTCCGATGTCGTGGCGCCCTGGTAGGACGCCTGGAAAGCCCCGGCGACGCCGGCGAACGCCGCGCCGAGACCGAAGGCGAGGAGCTTGGTCCGGACCGTGTTGACGCCCATCATCTCCGCCGCGACCTCGTCCTCGCGGATGGCCATCCAGGCGCGCCCCATCCTGGATCGCTCCAGGTTGCGGGCAACGACGATCCCGATGAGCAGCAGCAGGAAACCGAGGTAGACGGCGTTATACCCGCTGATGACGCCGAACTTGATCCCGAGGAAGCTCGGTGGGTCGACCGGGTTGATGCCGAGCGGGCCGCCGGTCAGGTTGGCGTTGATCAGGATGATCGGCCCGAACACGAAGTTCACGTTGACGAGATTCTTGAAGAAGATCGGGACGATCTCGCCGAACCCGAGGGTCACGATGGCGAGGTAGTCGCCGCGGAGTCGCAGGGTCGGGGCCCCGAGCAGGACGCCGAAGAGCGCGGCGACCCCGGCCGCGGCGGGGACGATGACCCAGAACGGCAGGTGGATCCCGGGGAATCCCGGCGGGACATCGCTGAAGAGCACGAGGGTGATCCCCGTCCATCCCCAGTGCGGCGAGGCCATGAAGGCCGCGGTGTAGGCGCCGAGCGCATAGAAGGCCACGTACCCAAGATCCAGCAGGCCGGCGAACCCGATGACGATGTTCAGGCCGACCGCCATGATCGCGAAGATCAGCATGAAGACGAGAACCGTGTCGTCCGGCAACGGCAACGGGAACGATCGACTGAAGTTCTGGAAGACCACGTCATTGAGCACGGGGTAGGTGAAGATCCCGAGGACAAGGAGCGTGAGCCCGATCGTTCGTCGACGGTTGCGCGCGAGTGCCGCGCGGTAGCTCAGGGGCCAGCTTGCGACGGCATCGGCCAGCAGGCCGAACCATCGACGGAGCCCGCCGGGGGCGTCGGGGCGGACCGGGGTCGTCAGGTGGCTCATGCGCGGTCCGGCAGCTTCTGGCCGAGGAGGCCGGTGGGTCGGAAGACGAGGATCGCGATCAGGACGCCGAAGACGATGGCGTTGGTCCAGGCTGGGGACAGGTACCGGTCACTGAATGCGTTGATCAACCCGAGGACCAGCCCACCCAGCACCGCGCCCTGGAGGTTCCCGATCCCACCAAGGACGGCCGCCGTGAACGAGTTCAGGCCGAACCGGAACCCGAGGTTCCACACGGTCGTGTTGTTGTAGAGGATCTGGACCAGACCGGCAGCTCCGGCCAAGGCGCCGGCGATGATGAACGTGATGGCGATGGTGCGATCCACGTTGATGCCCATCAGGCCGGAGGTGTCCGGGTCCTGTGCGGTGGCGCGCATCGCCTTGCCTTGTCGCGTCTTGGACACGAACCAGGTGAGGACCATCAGCAACGGGATCGTCACGACCGCCACGAAGATCTGCTTCCAGGTGATGACGACCGCGGTGTTCATCCCAAGGACATCGGTCAGCACGTTGGTGTTCGGGATCACGTCCGGGAAGCCAAGGCTCGACGGACCCTTCCAGAGCAGGCCCACGTTCTGGAGGATGAACGACATGCCGATGGCCGAGATCAACGGTGCCAGTCGTGGCGCGTGTCGGAGCGGTCGATACGCGACGCGTTCGATCGAGACGTTCAGGAGGGCCGTGAGGCCCATCGTGATGAGCAGGACGGCGAGGATCAGCAGGAGCGTCAGCGCCGGATCCATCCCGGGGATGACGCCGAAGGCCGTCAGGAGCGTCAACGCGAGCATCGAGCCGAGCATGAAGACGTCGCCATGGGCGAAGTTGATCAGCTCGATGATCCCGTAGACGAGCGTATAGCCGAGCGCGACGAGCGCATAGATCATCCCGTTCGACAGGCCGATGATGATCGTCTGCAGGAACGCGTCATCCATGGATTCGGCGGCTCCGTCGCATCAAGGTGGTAGAGCGGTGGGGGCGGACCGGGTGGTCCGCCCCCACGCTGTCACTACGGGGTGGGTTCCAGCCTCACTCGGGTGCGGCGAGCACCTTCTGGAAGGCCGGCGGCCAGCTCGTCTCGACCTGGTAGCCGGTGGCCTCGGCCAGGGTCGTGTCGCCGTCCTCCTTGATGGAGAACGTGCCAAGGAACGACGCGAAGTCCTTGGTCGCAAAGACGGCCTTGAGGACCTCGTACCGGTCATTGGTCGCTGCGCGCGTGAGCGCGTCGAAGGCGACCTGCGCGGCCGCGGCACCATAGATGCCGTAGACGGGCGGATCGTCGCCGTTGTGCGCGGCCTTGTAGTCGGCCACCCACTGCTTGCCGGCGTCCGAGGTCTGCTCGTTCGGGCCGACGCCGCCGAAGGTCAGGTAGGTGCCGTTGCCGGCATCGCCCGTGCCCTCGTACCACGCCTCTTCGAAGACGCCGTCACCGGACATGATCTTGATGTCCGGCATCGCCGCCCGAAGGTCCTTCCAGAGCTTGCCCGTGTTCTGGCCCGTGATGGAGCCGATGTAGATGAAGTCGGCGCCCGAGTCCTTGACCTTCTGGGCGAGAGCCGCGTAGTCCGTGGCCTTCGCGTCGAAGCCTTCGCTCGTGCCACCGGCACTCACGATCTCGATGCCGAGCTCGGCGGCGAACAGGGCCCAGGCGCGGGCGAGGCCCTTGCCGTAGACCTGCGTGTCATCGAGCACGTACGCCTTGGTCGCGCCGAGCTCCTTGGCCCACGCGGCACCGGCGCCACCCTGCTTGTCATCGGTAGCGATGACGCGCGTGTAGTTGCGGTAGCCGTTCGGGTAGTAGCTGTCCGGCTCGCCCGGCTCCGTCACGCCTTCGACCGACGTGGTGAGACCCGGATACGTGTTGGCCGGGCTGATCATCACGAGGCAGGCGGCGTTGAGGATCGGGATGGTGAGCTTCGCGGCGCCGGAGTTGAAGTGGCCGATGAAGACCATCGCATCCGGATCGTTCGCGGCGGTCGTCGCGTTGGCCTGGGCCACCGCGCCGTCCCAGTCGCCGTTGTTGGCGGCCGACGAGTCGTCGAGGTCCGTGTACTTGATCGTGAAGTCGCCGATGACCTTGCCATCGAGCTGCTGTCGGATCGACTCGACGAGCGCGTTGGTCTGGGCCGTGTTGGAGCCCTGCCGCGGCAGCGACGAGTAGACGTGGATCTCGTTGGTACTCGTGCCCTTCTTGTTCTCGCAGACGGCCGGCTTGGCGCCGGTGCCACCGTCGCTGGCGGCCGGTTCGGACGCAGCCGGCGTCCCTGAGCAAGCGGCGAAGACGAACACCGCACTTGCGGCGAGCGCTCCGACCCTGGTGAGCTTCATGCATTCTCCTCCTGGAAGACCGATCGTCCGGCGGTCCCGGAGCGACCCTCGGTCGGTGCCACCTGACGCCATCCGGCACGGACAGGCGATGGCCGAACCGTTGCCCGCGGCCTCGTGGATCCGTTGACGCGACCCTCCCAGGACGTCGATGGAAGCGAGTGGCGGTGCTTGACGGACGGCGATGGCAGGTCCGAGCTCGGGCGGTGCGCAGGTGACCGCCGAAGCGATGCCGTATATTAGGCATCGGCGACCCGAATGCAATACCGGTCGGCCGCACCCTTGACCTCGCGCCATCGCGCGGTCGTGAGCGTCATCTGCGCTCGCTCCCGGAACGGGGTAGCAGGCCGCAAGGTACCGACCATGGTCGGAGCCCCGGTCGAGGGGCAACGGTCGCCGCCCTGCGAGGATGAACCTTCGGCGTGGAATACCTGGTCCGAGCCGCCCGTGTCACGGATATCGATCGACTCGTCGCCCTGGGCGACGCAGACGGGACGATGGACCGTGGCGCGAGCCCGCTCGATGCCGCGGATCTGCTCCGTCAGCTCGTCTACCTGCCGCAGGCGAGCATCTTCGTCGCCGAAGCCGAGCGCCACGTCGTCGGGGGTGCCGTCCTGGCTCTTCGACCGTCGGTCCGCGCCGGTGGCTTCGTCGGCACCATCGATCTGCTGGTCGTCGATCCCGACCATGATGTCGACCGGGTCACCGCTGCCCTCCTCGAGGAGGTCATCCGGTCGGCGAGCAACAAGGGCTGTACGGTCGTCGAGGCGGTGACGCCCGACGATCCGATCGCCACCGAACGCTGGACCCGCCTGGGATTCGCCCCGGCCGGTCCGCGCATCCATCGACCCGTGGCCGCGGCCGGCAGTGCCGCGCGCCGCACGTGATCATCGCTTCGTCGAGCAGCGTCGTCGCGCCGTCGCAGCGTCAATCGTGACCCTCTAGGAGTCAATGTGGGAAAGAACGTCGCCGTCTTCGTGGACGTCGCGAACATCTTCTATGCGGCCAAGGCCGCCGGCGTGGACATCGATTACGTCACGCTGCTCAAGGCCGCGTCAGCGGGCCGCGATCTCGTGCGGGCCTATGCCTATACCGGGCTGGACCCCGAGAACGAGAACCAGCGGAACTTCCATGATTTCCTGCGTCGCCACGGCTACAAGGTGGTCAGCAAGGACATCCGCAAGTACGGCGACGGCAAGGTCAAGGCCAACCTGGACATCGAGCTCGTCGTCGACATGATGAAGACGGCGCGGAACCTCGACATCGCCATCGTCGTGTCCGGCGACGGCGACTTCGCGCCGGCGATCCGCGCGGTCCAGGAGATGGGCGTTCGCGTCGAGGTCATCAGCTTCCGCGGGAACACCAGCTCGGACCTCATCGAGGTCGCCGACCAGTTCACCGACATCACCCAGCTGGCCCGCGTCGAGAAGGGCTCGCGATCGGGTCGCCGGGTGGCCACCGATGACGACCTGTCGATGACCGAGGTCCCCGACAAGCAGACCGAGGGCAGCGGTGCCGGGCGCGGTCGTGGGGGTCGCGGCCGAGGCCGGGGTCGCCTCGGCGAGGCCGAGCCCGTGGCGGCATCATCGCGCGGCCGAGGCCGGGGTCGAGGCACCCCGATCGCCGCCGAGGTCGGCGAGAATGGCGCCGAGGCTGGCCTGCGGGCCCTGCCCGGTGAGCGCCTGTCGAAGGCGGTCGGGAGCCTCACGGAGGCCGACCTCGCCGCCGCCGAGGTGTTCACCCTGGACGATCTCGATGCGCCCGCGGACGCCGCTGTCGTGGACCACGACGGGGGCGACGCGCGCAGTGATGACGGCGCGGACGGCCAGCGCCGCCGCCGTCGCCGCGGCGGCCGTGGTCGCGGCCGAGGTCGCGGCCGGGACGAGGGTGCGCCGATGCCGGCGCCCGAGATGGCCGACGCCGCGTTCGAGTCGGACGAGGCCGACGAGTCCGACGAGGACGATGCCCCGATCGCCGCACCGCGCGGCCCGCGTACGACCCCGTTCGGATCGGTCTGGGACTCGCAGCTCGGCACGCCGAGCGCACCCGCCGCCGGCCTGCAACCGCTCGCCGATGACGAGGACTTCGACGAGCCCGAGATCCCGGAGTACCTGATCGCCGAGCAGCGTCGCGGGTCGCGCGGCGGCCGAGGCGGTCAAGGTGGCCAGGGTGGCCGCGGACCGCGCGGCGGTCGGTCGGCGTACCAGTCCGCGATGGAGCGCGAGCGGTACGGACGCGGCGGCGGCGGTGGGATCAACCGCTACCCGGACGTGTCCGGACGCACGACCCAAGGCCCGCCCGCCGGACGCGGGGCTCCATCCCGCGACGACCGGTCGCCTGGCCGGGGTCGCGACGAGCGTCCGCGTGACCGCGATGCCGCACCGCGCTCGTCCAGCGAGCCGTGGAGCGAGGTCCCGCCGGAGCTGGAGGCCCTCCTCCGGTCCCAGGTCGCGCAGAAGCCGTCGACGAGTTCGGCGTCAGCTGCAGCCGGCGAGCCGGACGGGGCCACCACCGCGCCCGATGCCACCGCGCTCGACGACGCGAAGCCGGCCCCGAAGCCCCGGACGACCCGCAAGGCGTCCCCGGCCGCTGAGGCCGCTCCGGACGCCGCCGAGCCGGCCGCCCCGAAGTCGCGGGCGACGCGCAAGTCCGCGACGACCAGGGCCAAGGCCGCATCCGAGGCCGCTCCGGACGCCGCCGAGCCGGCCGCCCCGAAGCCGCGGGCGACCCGCAAGCCGAAGGCCAAACCGGCCGAGGCCGAGTCCGAGACCGCCTGACCTCGGGCCATGCAGGGCGTTCGGACCCGGGGACAGCCGGTCGCGCTCGGCGCGCTGACCGCGATGATCCGGGGACGGGCGCCCCATGCCGTGCTGCTGGTCGGCCCCGCCGGGGTCGGCAAGACGACCCTCGCCCTCGATCTCGCCGCCGGGTTGCTGTGCACGGCGCCTGAGGTGTCGGAGCGACCGTGCGGTGGCTGTCGGGCGTGTCGCCTCGTGGCGTCGGGTGGCCACCCCGACCTCCATCGGCTAGGCCCCGACGGTCCCGGCCGCCAGGTCGTCATCGGTGGGCCGGGTTCCAAGACCCGCGGTGTGCGCGACCTGATCGCCGAGCTGGCCCTCATGCCGGTGGAGGGCGGCGCCAGGATCGCCATCATCGATGAGGCCCAGCGGATGAACGACGACGCTCAGGCGGCCCTCCTCAAGACGCTCGAGGAGCCCCCGGCCGGCGTCACGCTCGTGCTCTGTGCCGATGCCGAGGAGACCCTCCTCCCGACCATCCGGTCGCGCTGCGCGCGCATCCGGCTGGGTCCGGTCGGTCCGCGCGCCGTCGAGGCCATCCTCGTCGAACACGGGATCGACGACCCCGCGCTCGCCGCGCGTCTGGCGCGGATCTGTGGCGGTCGGCCGGGTCACGCGCTCGCCTGGGCCGCCGATCCCGACGCGCTCCGGCAGCGCGACGAACTCACGCGCGTCCTGCTCGACCTCACCGCCGCTCGCCCAGCGGAGCGGCTCACTGCGGTCCGGTCCGCCACCACGAGCGCGATCGCGATCGGCGGGATCGGCGAGCGCCCAGCGGCGGACGGCGGTGCGCCGGCCGAGGCGGAACCCGGGACGGAGGCTGTCGCCACGCGGATCCCGGCTGCCGAACGCCGTCGGGCGGCGGACGTCGTCGTCGCCATCTGGGCGGATGTCGCCCGCGATCTGCTCCTGAGCCGGATGGGGCTGGCAGCGTCGCTCAAGGACCCGCGCCTGCTCGAGGAGCTGGCCGCGATCGCGGCGGACATCGACGAGGCCGCGCTGGTCGCCTTCCTCGATCGCGTCGGTCGCGCGGGCGTCCTGCTCGGCAGCAACGTGTCGCCCGAGCTCGTGCTCGACGACCTGGCCCTCGCCTGGCCCGCTCGTCGCCCGCACGCCGCGTGATGTCGGCAGCGCGGCGGCTCGACGTCGTCGTCCGCGGCCGTGTCCAGGGAGTCGGCTACCGGTTCTTCGTCCTCCGCCATGCGGCGAGGCTCGGCCTGGATGGCTGGGTGGCGAACGAGGAGGATGGCTCGGTCCGCGTCCGGGCGGAGGGGCCGGCGGACGCCCTCCACGAGCTGCTGGAAGCCCTGCGCGCGGGGCCGTCCGGATCGCGCGTCGACGACGTGGCGGTCCGCTGGGGAGCGGCCACCCAGGACCTGGGCCCGTTCGCCGTCCGGGGTCATGCCCACCCGGGCGACTGACGGGCACCGCCCCGCCGCCTGCATGGACCCCGCCGCCTGCATGGCCCTGCTGTGATCCCTTCGGCGGACGAGAAAGGGGACCGGTGGGCTATTCCAACCGGGACCATCGTCCCCGACAGTGGACGTGATGGAGACCAACGCTCCGGCCGAGGAGCTCCCAGGCCTGTATCGCGCCATCCTCGATCGTGTCGCCGAACTCGAGGCGGCCGGGGATCGCCAGGAAGCCGCGCGCGTGCGAACCGCGGCGACCCGGGCGTATTCGCGCGCCTGGGACGATCGCGCGCGCCGAGAGCTCGAGGGCCTCGTTCGGCGCGCGGCCAAGCCGACGGCATCGGAGCGCCTGCTGGGCCGCGGGACGCGGCGTGCGCCGGCGCGGGACTTCCACGGCCGGGCGCAGCCCGCGGTCACGCCCGAGCGCTGAACCGGCCCATTCGCATCGCGGCCCGGCGGGTCGTACGCTGGCACGGTGACGGACCGACCCACCATCCACGTCGCGATCGCCGACGCCCTCGACGCCTACGAATCGCTGGCGGGCCTCGGCGAGACCATCGACGACGAGTGGACGTACGTCACCGAGCTCAGCGCCGCCTGGCAGGAGCGACTCGCGGCGGTCGCGGCGGAACGCGGTACCGAGACGATCGACGACGTGACGGCGACCGCGATCGGGCGCGCCATCGACGAGATCGGTGGCATCGAGGATCCGCATCGCGCCATCGACTGGTTGTCGACCTTCCCGCAGGTGATCCTCGTGGCGCTCGGAGAGGCGACGTGAGGTTCCAGGATGCCGCGCGGGATGGCCGCGCGATCGTCTACGCCGGGATCCAGGCGGACCCGCTCGTCGGCCGGGTCGCGGAGGCCCTCCTCGACGCAACGACCCCGCAGCGGATCCTGGCCCGGGCCGTCATGAACGGCGAGACGACCGATCCCGATGGCTGGCGCGCCATGTTCCCCACGCTCTTCGGACCGGATGCGGATCCGATGGAGCGGACCCGCAGCGAGGCCATCCTGGCCGCCGCCCTGGAGGTGGCCGACCGTGGCGAGCAGGTCCGCAGCCAGTTCCGCGGCGCGATCGTCGAAGAGGTGACGGCACGCCTCCTGAGCCGCCGGACCGGGGGCGCCGACGTCCGGCGCGAGCGACGGATCCTGTTCGACGGCGTCCGGGCCGAGATCCACCCGTACGACGTCACGGTCGAACGCGATGGATCCGCCGAGGCCTGGGACTGCAAGTGGGGCGCGCGCGGGATCAACGCGGACGTCCTCCACCAGCTCGACGACGCGCGACGCAACGCCGCGGACGAGGAGGCGTCGCTGCGCGTGGGGCTCGTGGTGTTCGACGCCGGGCGGTCCTGTGCCGTCCGTCTCGATCGCCAGACGGCCCCGACCGAGGCGACGACGATCGTGTCGATCGAATCGCTCGATGTCCTGGCCGGCGCAGCCGCGGGCCGGCCCGGGTGAGCGCTCGCCCCGCCCGGGAACCCGACGCCTGCACGGCGCCGTACCGTGTCCGGTTCGATGAGTGCGGGCCGGACGGACTGCTCCGGACATCGACGTTCCTGCGCTACGCGCAGGATCTTGCCTGGTTCCACTCGGCGCAGCGCGGGTTCACGCGGGCCTGGTACGCGGAGCGGGGGCTGGTCTGGCTGGCCCGCGCCGCGGAAGTGGCGGTCGTCGCCCCGGTCCGTGTCGGCGACGAGCTGGCCGGCACGACGCGCGTCGTGGGTTGGCGTCGCGTCTGGGCGCGCCGCCGGACGGAGTTCACCGACGCGAACGGGCAGCTCGTCGGGTGGACGCACGTGGATTGGGTCCTGCTCGATGCCCGAGGAGCGCCGACCCGGATCCCGCCGGAGTTCGACGGAGCGTTCGGCGCCCCCGATGCCACCTTCCCGCTGGGGCGCGTGGACCCGGGGTCGGCCCCCGCGGACGCGGACCGGGCGGTCTTCGTGGTCCGCCCGCAGGAGCTCGATCCGATGGACCATGCCAACAATGCCGTCTACGCGGATTGGGTCGAGGAGCGCGTGATGGCCGCCGGAGGTGCCGCCGGGGTCGCCGCGACCCGCGCCCTGCCCCGCCTGGGTCGGTTCGAGTACGCGCGCCCGGCCGAGCCCGCGATGGCGGTCACGGCGGTGACGTGGGGCGCGCCGGATGGGGCCTGGTGGTGCCGGCTACAGGACGATGCCGGGACGGACCTGCTCCGCGCGTATCTCGGACGACCGTGAGCGACGCCACCGGCGGCGACGGGCCGACCGTGCTCCACGGGGACCGCGTCCGCCTTCGACCGCCGATGGCCCGGGATCGCGATCGCCTGCGGGAGATCCTCGAGGAGCCCTCGGTGGCTCGCTGGTGGGGACCGCCGGACTCGAACCCCGACGTCGCCGAGGACTGGCTCGCCGGCGACGACGACACGGTCATCTTCGTCATCGAGGTCGATGGCGGGGTCATCGGCAGCATCCAGTACACGGAGGAGTCCGACCCCGACTACCGGCATGCCGGGATCGACCTGTTCATCGCGACGGCGTGGCAGGGCCGGGGACTCGGGACGGACGCCATCCGAACGGTCGCCCGCTACCTGTTCGAGGTTCGCGGGCACCACCGCCTGACGATCGATCCATCTGCCGCGAACGAGCGCGCGATCAGGGTCTACGAGCGCGTCGGGTTCCGGCGCGTGGGGACCATGCGGGCGTACGAGCGCGGCCCGGACGGGACCTTCCACGACGGGCTGCTCCTGGACCTGCTGCGCGAGGAGCTGCGCTGAGCATGGTCGATCGCGCGGACGTCGTCATCGTGGGCGGCGGGGTCGTCGGCAGCGCGATCGCCTACTTCCTGGCGAGCGCCCCCGGGTTCGATGGTCGCGTCGTCGTCATCGAGCGCGACCCGACGTACCGGCAGGCGTCATCGGCGCTGTCGGCGAGCTCCATCCGCCAGCAGTTCTCGACGCCCGAGAACATCCGGATGTCGCGATTCGGGTTCGGCTTCCTGCGCGACGTCGGCGAGCACCTCGCCATCGATGGCGAGCCGGCGGTGGACATCGGGCTCGTGGAACGCGGGTACCTCTATCTCGCGTCGCAGACCCACGCGGCGACGCTGCGCGAGGTCCATGCGGTCCAGCGCGCCGAGGGCGCCGATGTCGAGCTCCTGGAGTCTGGGGAACTCGCCCGCCGGTTTCCCTGGATGTCGACCGAGGGGATCGCCCTCGGGTCCCTCGGTCGCTCCGGCGAGGGCTGGTTCGACGGCGATGGCCTCACGCGCGCCTTCCGCCGCAAGGCGGCGTCGCTCGGCGTCGAATACCGCGCGGCAGCGGTCGTCGGGTTGCGCGTGACCGGCGGCCGCGTCACGGCCGCCGAGCTTGACGACGGCACGATGGTGTCATGCGGCTCCCTCGTGGATGCCGCGGGACCATGGGCTCGCGAGGTCGCGGCGATGGCCGGGGTCGCGCTCCCCGTGGAAGCGCGGCGTCGCTGCGTCTTCGTGTTCTCGGCACCCGATCCACCGGCCGACCATCCGTTGGTGATCGATCCCTCCGGGGCGTGGTTCCGCCCCGAAGGCGGGTCCTTCATCGGGGCCATCGCCCCGCCCGCGGCGGACGACCTGGCCGACCTGCCACTCGAGGTCGATCAGCGGATCTGGGAGGCGGCGCTATGGCCGGCGCTCGCGAACCGGGTCCCGGCGTTCGATCGCCTCCGCCGCACCGGGGCGTGGGCCGGCTACTACGAGGTGAACACCTTCGACCACAACGCGATCCTGGGCGGCCACCCCGAGATCGCCAACCTCCTCTTCGCCAACGGCTTCTCCGGGCACGGCATCCAGCAGGCGCCCGCGGTGGGACGCGCCATCGCCGAGCTCGTCCTCCATGGCCGGTACGTGAGCCTCGACCTGGCCGTCTTCGGGTACGAGCGGATCGCCGCCGGACGACGGGTCGAGGAGCGCAACGTCATCGGGTAGCGGACAGGCGACGGCCGGTGGGTGACAATGTGCCGATGCAGGACACCGCCGCGAACCCGCTCGACCGGTCCCTCGACGACCTCCGCGCCGCCCCGACCGAGGTCGGCACCGTGGAGCTCATCGTGCGACGCCCCGCCATCGACGCGCGCGAGGTCGTGGACGAGGCGCGTCTCGACGTGGAGCTGGGCCTCATCGGGGATCGGTGGGCGGAGCAGGATCTCGCATCCACGCCCGCGTTCCTCCAGGGACAGCTCACGCTGATGGGCGCTCGCGCCCTTGCGGCGATGGCGCCGGATCGGTCGCGCTGGCCGGAGGCCGGGGATCAGCTGATCGTCGACTTCGACCTCAGCATCGCGAACCTGCCACCCGGGGCCCGGCTCGCCGTCGGCAGCGCGGTCGTGGAGGTCAGCGAGACGCCGCACACCGGATGCTCGAAGTTCCGCGCCCGGTTCGGGGATGACGCCGTGCGCTGGGTCAATGCCCCGGAGGGTCGGGCGCTCCGGCTGCGCGGGATGAATGCGCGGGTCGTCGAGAGCGGCACGGTCCGCGTCGGTGACGCCATCCGCAAGGCCTGACCGTCAGTCCGATCCGGCGACCTCCTGGTCGCGCAGGCGCTCGAGCCCGTCGAGGATGAGGTCCAGTCCGAAGTCGAACCGGAGCGGGAAGCTGCCCGGGCTCGCCGCGGCCGCCTCGGCCATCGCCGCGAGGTTCGGGTAGTCATCCGCGGGGACCGTCTCGACCATCGTCGCCGCGAACTCGGGCGCATGGTCCGCGTCGAACGGCCAGCTCAGCTCCTGGAGCGTGAACCCGTAGGTGTGGCTGTCGAGTGCCATGAAGGCGAACCCGACGGTGGTCAACGGGAAGCCGGCGCCGGACAGGACGCCGATGACCCCATCGATGTAGCGCAGGCGCGCCGGACCGAGGTTCGTCCGCGATTCCAGTAGGGCGCTGGCCCACGGATGGCGCATGAACACGTCGTGCGCCGAGATCGCGCTGCGCCGGATGGCCTCCCTCCAGCCGAGCTCCGGGTCCGGCACCTCGATCTCGGACGCGACGAGATCCGCCACGCCGTCGAGCAGGTCGTCCTTGTTGGCGACGTGGTTGTACAGCGACATCGCTTCGACGCCGAGGCTCGCGGCGAGGCGGCGCATCGTGAGCGCCTCGAGGCCATCGGCATCGGCGAGCGCCAGGGCGGCCGCCAGGATCGTGGGGCGGTCCAGCGGGGTCTGCCGCTGCCGAGGGCGCCGGGTCGGACTAGGCACGGGACCGCCTCCGATCCGCGATCCGCTCCTTGACAGACTTACAACGTATGTCTAGACTCGGTGGCATCAGACTTACATTGTACGTCCGCACCCGGGGACGCGTCCACCGGGGGTCGGACCGAAGGAGCAGCCACCATGCAGGCCATCGTCCAGCATCGTTACGGATCACCGGACGTCCTCGCCCTCCGGGAAGTCGATCGCCCGGTGCCCGCGCCCGGCCAGGTCCTCGTCCGGGTCCACGCCGCCTCCGTATTCTTCGGCGACTGGCGGGTGATGCGCGGCAGTCCGTTCGTGCTGCGCTTCGCCACCGGTCTGCGTCGACCGAAGAATCCCATCCCCGGCATCGATGTCGCGGGTGTGGTCGAAGAGGTCGGCGCGGGGGTCACAGCCCTCCGGCCCGGCGACGAGGTCTTCGGCTGGACGGCGGGATCGCTGGCCGAGTACGCCTGCGGCGATGCGGATCAGTTCATCCCGAAACCCGCCAACCTGACGCTCGCCGAAGCCGCCACGGTCCCGGAGGCCGGGATGACCGCGCTGCAGGGACTGCGCGATCAGGGGCGCGTCGGGCCCGGACAGCGGGTGCTGATCATCGGCGCGTCGGGCGGCGTGGGGACGTTCGCGGTCCAGATCGCCAAGGCGCTGGGTGCCGAGGTCACCGGCGTCTGCAGCACCCGCAACCTGGAGCTCGTGCGGAGCATCGGCGCCGACCACGTCATCGACTACACGCAGGCGGATATCACGGCGCTCGATGCGCGGTACGACGTCATCTTCCAGGCGGCCGGGACCGATTCGCCGGGCCGGCTCCGGCGCATCCTCACCCCGACTGGCACGCTCGTCCTGAGCAACGGCCAGGGCCGGATGGCCGGGATCGATCGCATCGTGAAGGCGCTCGTCCTGTCGCCCTTCGTGCGCCAGCGGCTCGCCGTCTTCGTCACCAAGGAGCACCGCGCCGACCTCGAGGCGCTCAAGTCGCTCATCGAGGCGGGGAAGGTGCGGCCGGTGATCGACCGTTCGTACCCGTTGCGCGACGCCCCCGAGGCGGTCCGCTATCTCGAGGCGGGCCACACCCAGGGCAAGGTCGTCATCACGGTCTGAGCGGCGCGCGACTGGCGGGGCCGGGTCGACGGACGAGCACGGCCACCCGGCTCCACCAGGACGGGGTCGGTCGCGCCGTTGCGGCGGCGCGGAGCGACCGATGCATCTCGGCGGCCTCCAGCAGCTCGTGGGTCCGGACCTGCGCCCAGAAGCGCATCTCGTGTTCGGTCATCTCGCCGGCCTCAAGCCGGGGGTTTCGACCAGCGCTCGCCGGCCACGACCCAGCCGGAGGCGATGGAGGAGACCACGTGCGCCGGTCGGGCGCGATACCGTCGCTCGGACCCGCTGCCTCTCACGGCGGATCCGCGGTGCCTGCTGGATCCGGATGAGCTCGAGCATCATCGCGGCGTAGGGGTTCGTGCTGTCGGTGAGCGGGACGAGCATCGGACGATCTCCTGCGGGGGACCGGCGGGCCTTCGTAACAGAACGACCGGTCGTGCTTTCTAGGTCCGCCAAGACCGTACGACTGGTCGTGCTATCTTTCGCCCGACGAGCGTCAACGTTCGGGGATGGACAAATGACGACCCCCTCGACCGCCCCGGCAACGCCGAACCAGCGCCGCGTCCGAGCCGACGGCGAGCGCAGCCGCCGCACGATCCTGCGAGCCGCCGCGATGCTGGCCACGGAGACGGGCCTCGATCGCCTATCCATCGGCGAGCTCGCGGCGCACATCGGCATGAGCAAGAGCGGCCTGTACGCGCACTTCCGCTCCAAGGAGGAGCTCCAGCTCGCGACGATCGATACGGCCGAAGCCATCTTCGATGAGGTCGTCGTCGGTCCGATGAAGGACGCCGAGCCCGGCCTGCCCGCCGTCCTCGCGCTGGCCGACGCCTTTCTGGACCATCTGCGCCGACGGATCTTCCCCGGCGGGTGCTTCTTCGCCTGTGCATCGGCGGAGCTGCAGTCACGGCCGGGCCCCGTCAAGGACCGGATCGCCGCGTTCGACCGGCGCTGGAAGGCGCGGTTCGCCGAGAATCTGCGCATCGCCCAGGAGGCCGGCGATCTCGCGCCCGACGAGGACCTGGATCAGCTCTTCTTCGAGCTCGACGCGTATCTCCTGTACGCCCACGCCGCCTTCGCGTTCCGCGGCGATCCGGGTGTCCTCGACCGGGGCGCCGAGGCGGTCCGGGCTCGTCTCGCGGCCGCCTCCCCGTCGGGCGGCGCCTGATCGCCAGCCGGGCATGGTGAAGCCAGCCGCCGGAACCCCGACGGCTGGCTTGAACGAGATGGACCTGATCAGCCGGCGGCGGGCGTCACCCACTGGCTGCCGGCGGAGGCAGGCTTGCCCTCGCCGCGGAACGTGCGCCACATCAGCAGCAGCGCCGCGCCGACGCCGAAGAGCGAGATCATGCCGCCCACGAAGGGGATCAGGCTGAGTCCGCTCAGGACGATGACGCCGAGGAACGCCGCGAGATAGGGGCGCTCGCGCTCGACGCCGGGTGACGTGCGAGCGACGATCCAGTCGCCGATCCAGACCGCGGTGATCAGGAACCCGACGAACGCGACCAGGGGCAGGCCGGCGAACATGATCGTCAGCCCGAGGGGGATCCCGACGACCGTGATCATCGCGAGGGCGCTCACGAGCGCGATCCCCACGATACCGGCCAGGCCGGCAACGAACGACATGGCCGGCTCGCGCGTGATGACCTCGCCCGCCTGGCGGAGCTGGCGCGACGCGACTGCCGAGGCGACGAGTGCCACGACGATCGCCGCGAGCACCAGGCCGATCCACAGGACGAAGAGCAGCGACGCGCCGACGACCGAGACCACGGCCCAGTCGACATCGGCGACGCCATCGATGACGCGACCGCCGACGACGGCGCCCGCCGCCTGCTGCAGGTCGGTATCGACGACACGGATGTCGCTGTCGACCACGGAGGCCGCGTCCAGGCCAAGGCGGCCGCCGATGGCCACGATCCCGCCGGCATGACCGCCGACGAGCTCGGCGGTGCCACCGATGAGCACGACGCTCTGGATGTCGCCGTGGATGGTCGTGGTGCCGTTGAGGACGACGAGCAGATCGAGCTCCTGGTCGGGAGCGATCGTGGTGGTGCCACTCGTGACGAGGACGTCGTGCGCGTCGTTCCAGGGCTCGGCCGCCGCGGCGACCGGGACGAGGATGACGAGAGAGAGGAGCATCGCGCCAGCGATGCCGAACAAGCGGTGCATGGTGATTGACCTCCTTGGGTCGGTTGCTCGGGTGGAAGGTTCAGCCGGGCGTGTCGAGGCCGTCCTGGATGGAGGCCTGCACGTCGGCGGCGGCGATGGGTCGCGAGAATTCGAGGATGAGGATCCGGTCGGACGCGACGGCGTCGCCGGGGCACTCCGGCTGGACGAGCAGGAACGACAGCGCGTCCGCGTCGATCGACAGCGAGTCGATCGCATCGCACGGGCCGCCGACCCAGGTCAGCCGGAGGGTGGACAGGTCGTCATTGGTGACGACCAGCTGATAGGGCTCGACCGAGGCGCCGTCACCGGGCGTACCCGAGGTCGCGTCGACCAGGGCGCCGGAGGCGTCGTCGATGTCGATCGACACGTCGTTCCCGGTCGCCTGGGACAGGACGACATGCGTCGGCGGCTGCGGTGCCGCGGTCGCCTGGGCCGAGGGAGCCGGGGACGCGGGCGCCTCGGACGCGGGCGCGTCACTGGCGCCGGCGGTCGAGCAGGCTGCCACGGCCGCGATCGAGAGGATGGCCAGGGCAGCGAGCGCCGCCCGGGAGACCGGAGAGGTTCGGTGGGACATGGTGTCGTCCTCGGAGGCTTGGGTCCGCGCGAGGGCATCTCGACGCGGGACATCGGTCATCCGGTGTCAGCCCCAGCCTCGGGCTTGGTCGGTACACGGTCATCGGGGACCACCCGCGGACCGCGTCAGGGTCAACCCGCATCCCGACGGCGCGATCGATACCCAAAGCCGGGCGCGGTATCCTTGCCGCTCGCGCGCCTGTAGCTCAGTGGATAGAGCGTCGGCCTCCGGAGCCGAAGGTCGCAGGTTCGAATCCTGTCGGGCGCGCCAATGCCATATTTGATCCGCGCCGCGGTCCGCCCCACGTCGGAAGAGCGGGAACGACAACCTCGGCGGGGAGGGCAAGCGCGAGACCGTGGGCGTACGCCTCAGGTGTGAGGCGGACGCTGACGAACTCCTCTCCGCGAACGACGATCTCCTCGTAGACCGACTGGATCATCGTCGCCCTCGTTGGCGGCTTTGCCTTCGCCCAGCTTGCGGCGAAGGTCCGGATGTACTCGACTGCCGTCCCGACATCGATGCTCGTCCTCGGCAGATCCTCGCTCAAGGCGGCGTGCTCCTGGTTAAGTCGCCGCATGGCCGCGAGGAACGCGCGCTCGTTCACCCGGCCCGCCCCGACGTCGAACGCGAGTTCTCGCCGTCGACGCTCGAACCGCCCCCCGTCGATCGACACGATCGCGTGATCGGGCTGCACAAGGGCGGCCAAGATGGCGGAAACAGTGGCCTCGTCGAGGCGGAGCCCACGGATCTGCGCTTCAAGCGGGGAGAGCCACGTCTCGCTGTCCCAGATCTTCTTCGTCACGCCCTCAGGGCATGGCTGGGTCGAGTGGATGCGCCGGCGCTTGCCACCCATGAAGCCTGCCGATCGGATCGTCGAGCCGCAAACGCAGTGCAGTAGGCCCCGCAACGGGTCCGGAACCTCGCTTCGCCGAGGCCCGCCGCCGCGAGTTCGCGCCTCGAGCAGCGCTTGGACCCGGGCCCAAAGGACGTCGTCAACGGGTGGCAAATCCCGCCAGGCAGCGGCAGCTCGTTCGCCCTTTCGAACTACCCATCCGTTGTAGATGGGGTTCTTCAGGATATCGTTGAGCGTCCGGTCGTTCATGCCCTGTTCGCGGGCGAGTTCGTCGATCGATACGGCACCCGCCGCGTATCTCTCGAAAACGCTGACTGCGCGACCGATCGCGGATGAGTCGACCTCGAGAGTCTGCGGCCGCTCTGAAGTCCTTCGGAAGCCAAGCGGCGCGCGACCCCCTGGATCGGCGTGCCGGCGGAACTTCGCCGCATACCCTTCGCGGATCCGCTTGCCGAGCCGGCGACTGTACGCCTCCGCCTCGACCGTCTCGCGCGCCCACTCTTCCCACTCGTCCTCATC
>CAYVJP010000008.1:19196-21697 GCA_964451745.1 uncultured Anaerolineaceae bacterium
GACGGCGGTTCGAAGATTGCGTGCAAACCTCGAGACGTACCCAACGAGCAGCACGTCATAGTCGCGGCCGGCACGGGCCACCATCTCGCGAAATTGGGACGTGGAACCCACGGTCCGGCCTGAGTGCGCGACTTGCCACTCGAGACCGGCGTCGACGAGCTTCCACCGTTCGATCGCCCGATCCTGCTGCTCTCGTTGAGCCTCGGGACCGTAATTGTCGTATTGACCCCGTGTCGACTCTCGGGTCCAGCGGGCAGCGCGAAGGCCGTCCAGCTCTTCGAGGGACTTAGGCAGCCGGGGTGTGCGAACAGCGATTGCCATCAGAATTCATCGAGGTTCGTGAAGATAGCCATTCTAAGCCAGAGCCTTCTCCGGCTCCAGGCGTGCAGTTTCTGCATCGCCGTCGGCTGTCATGGCATCGCGGATGACCTCCGCAATCGCCGCGATGACGCTGTCGTTCCGTCTCTGCGCGGGCGGATGGACCCTCAAGACGAGCGGGATTCGCCGACGGACGAGTGGAGTAGGGCGACGTGGGGTGGATGTCCGCCTGCGGGCAACTGGGCGCGGATTGGTCGCAGACGAACGACGGGGCACTCTTACGCCTCGCTCCCGTGCTGCAGGTCGAGGAAGCGCCGGAACAGGCGGTCTCGCAGGGTGTATCGACCGCGGTGCCCGTTGGTCAGACGATCGATGTGCCCTCTCGCCGCGAGTCGTCGAAGCGACTGGCGGGTCGCACCCGGTCTGACCCCTCGCCGCGCAACCTCCGCTTCGATATCGCCTGACGGACGCGGCTCTGAGCTGCGGGCGAGGACCACGACGACTTCGCGATCGATCGGGGACATCGCGGACCAGCGGGCGACAAAGATCTCCTGGCTCACCGAGGCGAATGCACGCTCGAATCCGATCGCGAACTGAGATCCGGCGACCCGTCCATCCGTCGCTGCATCGAACGTGAAGTAGCCGAGCTTCTGCAGGTAGTACGGACGGCCACTCAACGGCGACCGGCCCACCGTGATCGCCAACTTCGTTTCCACACTCGATGGCGTGGTCGCGTTCGATGCTGATGGTCGCTCCGGCGGCGGAGAGGTCAGCGGGTTCTCCGAACCCGATCGTTTCGTGATGGGCATGCTCCGGGCCATGGCTGACGTCGTTTTGGTGGGAGCCGGGACCGTGCGGGCGGCTTCGACGCACGAATGGACACCTCGACATGTGCATCGCGGATCGGCGGCGCTGTACGAGACCTGGCGGCAACAGATGGGTGTCCAACGCAGACAGCCGACGACCATCGTTGCGACCGCGAGTGGATCACTCGATCTGAAGCATCCAGGCCTGCGTGCGCCCGATGTTCCGGTCGTGGTCGCCACGACGCACGCCGGCGCCGAACGCCTTCAGGACGTCGGTCCGGCCCCGAACGTTCGGATCGAGATCGCCGGAGCGGGCCCGATGATCGATGCCTCCCGGCTCGTTGACTTGGCAGCTTCGGCCGGGGCGCGTCTGGTCCTGTGCGAGGGTGGTCCGAATCTCATCGGTGAGCTGCTGAAGGCGGACTTGCTCGATGAGCTGTTCCTCACCGTCGCTCCGCAAGTCGCCGGCCGTGATGCATCAGTGCGCCGACTCGCACTCGTCGAGGGCGCCGCCTTCGACGTGGCGACGGCGCCGTGGGCGGAGCTCGGATCGATCCGTCGGTCGGGCGATCATCTCTTCCTGCGCTATCGGATGAGGGGTTCCGCGTCCCGGTAGACGACGAGAGCATTGCGGCCGTCGTCCGGACGCCTCGATGACCGACTGAAGGGTCAGAAGTCGGCACACCTCCGCATTCAGCCCGACCCGGGCTCGGGCGGCCATGTCACGTGGAGCAACATCACGCCGTCGGAAACGGCGACCGCCTTCCACGGATGGTCGGGCGACACGACCGCGATTTCGCCGGCTCTGATCTCGACGACGTCCCCCCCGACCTCTACGTCGACGCGCCCCTCGAGAACCTGGAGTGCCACGCTCCCTCGCTGGTCATTCTCGTCGAATGTCGCGTCAGCCCGAAAGACGACCAGAACGAGTCGGAAGGCTCCGGTCTTGGTCAGCGTTCGGGCGTTCCGGTCACCCTCCAGGAAAGGCGACTCGGAGCGCAGCCTGGTCGCTTCCTCGGCGAGCTCGAACCGCAGGAGCGGGCCGCTCAGCGACCGCGCCTCGCGCTCATCACTGCCGCCGGTGGTCGTGGAGCTTTGAGGTCGTCGGGTCATGTTCATCTCCTCGATTCCGGCACTTCGTGGACAGGTGGTCGGTCGCGTGCGGCCCGCCTGTCGATCTGGCCAGGCGTCTCGATCGTGTCGACCGATGGCGTCGAGATGCGGTGTACGAGGCCGGGCGGTCCATCGATCAGATGACAGACTTCGAACCCGTCGGACACGAGCGCATCAGCGATCAATCGCCGGTGGCAGCGCCACCAGAGGGCCTCGGCGCACATGATGGCGAGGGCCTCGCCGGCTCCTGCTCGTCCCTCGAGA
>CAYVJP010000008.1:21797-26421 GCA_964451745.1 uncultured Anaerolineaceae bacterium
AGCGAAGATCGAGCCGTGGCAGGTCGACCTCGAGTCGCTCGCGCGAGAGATGCGGCTGCCGGCGGCCCTGCGGGTAGCGGCGAACGTCGATGACCGTTGCCACACCGGCGGCCCGAAGCAGGTCGGCGAGGTCTTCGGTCGCGCGAGTGCCGTGCCCAACGGTCCAGATAGGACCACGAGGGACCGAGCCCGGGCCGCTCTGCGTCATCAGTCGCGGATCAAAGGGCTTGCGGGATGTTGCGGACGTTCGACTTGATCGTTTCGGCAACCTCGGCGCTGTCGCCGGCGAACACGAGCCTCGTCATCGCCATGGCCATGCCCCGAACCTGGGCGACAGTGGTCTTGGGTGGCATCGAGAGCGCCCGTGGGTCGGTCACGAAGTCGATGAGCGCCGGCCCGTCGTGCGCGAACGCGCGCTCGATGGCGGGCCGGACATCCTCGGCATGCTCCACGCGCTCGCCATGGATCCCTGCCGCTCGCGCGATCGCCCCGAAGTCCGGGTTGCGAACGTCTGTGCCGAATGGGATGTAGCCGGCGACCGCCATCTCGATCCGAACCATCCCCAGTGTCGAGTTGTTGAAGAGCATGACCTTGACCGGAAGGCCCAAGTCGCCGAGGGTGAGGATCTCGCCCATCAACATCGCGAAGCCGCCGTCCCCACACAGGGCGATCGCCTGACGGTCGGGAGAACCGATCGTCGCGCCGATCGCCTGAGGCAGAGCGTTGGCCATCGAGCCGTGACGGAAGGAGGCAAGCAGTCGCTGGCCCGGCCGCATGTGCAGATAGCGGGCTCCCCAGACATTGCACATGCCGGTGTCGTTCGTGAAGACCGCGTCATCCGTGGCGAGTTCGCTGATGGCCGTCGCGACCATCTCCGGGCGCAGGCCCTGGCCGCTTCCCTGATGGGTGACGTAGGTCTGGATGCGCTCGACTGCGTCTCGATGATCGTCGAGCATCGCGTCAAGGAACGCCCGATCATCGCTTTGGCCCAGTCGCGGCAGCAGGCACCGCAAGGTGTCGCCGATGTCTCCGACGAGCCCCAGACGCACATTGGCGCGGCGACCGAGGTGTTCGGGATTGACGTCGATCTGGACCACCGCCGTACTCGTTGGCATGAAGTCGCGATACGGAAAGTCGGTCCCGAGCAGGAGGAGGAGGTCACACTCGTCGAGGGCCCGGTACGCGCCACCCCAGCCGAGCAGGCCGGTCATCCCGACGGCGTTCGGGTTGTCCGCCTCGAGCACGTCCTTCCCGCGGTAGGAGTACCCCACCGGCGCATGAAGTAGACGAGAGAGCTGAAGGACTTCAGCGCGTGCGTCTCGGCAGCCCTCGCCGCCGAAGATCATCGGACGACGTGCTGCAGCAATGAGACCAGCCAGCGTGTCGAGGTCGGCATCCGATGGACGGATCTTGGGCGCGGCTTTCGCCAGAGGTCGGGCGCCGCCCCGGTCATCGACCTCCATGACGCCGACGTCGCCGGGCAGGATGACCATCCCGACGCCTCGATCCAGGGTCGCCGCCTCCATGGCGAGTTCGGCTAGACGAGGCATCTGTGCTGGCGAGGTGATGTAGCCGACGTACCGTGTGCAGTCGGCGAAGATGAGCTCGGGCCGCGTCTCCTGGAAGTAGTCCGTCCCGATCTCCGGGCTCGGAACGTGGGTGACGATGGCGAACACCGGCGCGCCGTTGCGATCGCAGTCGTACAACCCATTGAGGAGATGCAGGCTGCCAGGGCCCGACGATCCGAGGACGGCACTCGGACGACCCGTGACCATGGCCTCAGCCCCGGCGGCGAAGGCCCCGGCCTCCTCGTTGCGTACCTGGATGAAGCTCAGCACATCACCGGCTCGACGGATCGCGTCGACCACCGGATTCGCGGAGTCCCCGACCATCCCGTAGACGTTTCGGACCCCGGCTTGAACCATGAGGTCGACCAGGTGTTCGGCCACATTCTTTGCCATCGGTTCTCCATCTCCAGGCTTCACGCGGGTTCAGGCGGATCGAATCGGCCGTTGAGACTCGATCGCCGCAACGACGGTGTAGCGCGATCTCTCGTCAGGAGGCTGCGACGAGGAGGTTTCCTTCCATCCCCGGGTGGATCGTGCAAACGAACGCGTATTCACCTGTGCCGGGGGTCACGAACTCCAGCGTCTCTGACGTCGCCGGCGCAACCACTGGGGACGAGGCAACGTTGATCGGCGCTTCGAAGGTCAGGTTGTGCGGGACCTCGGATCGATTCTCGAAGGTCACGCGAACGTCAGTTCCCGGCTGAACCGTCACCTCGCCTGGGTCGAACTTCAGTTCCGTGCCAGTGTCGGTGCCGACCGTGATCTGGAGCGTCTCTCCGGACGGCGCATCGGTGACCGGGCTCGAAGTGGGCCCGGATCCGCTGGCACACGCACTGATGGCTAGGGTGGCGGCGACGAGCACGCCCAGGAATTTCGGTCGCATATTGGATTGACTCCTTCTCGAGGCTGTCTGCCCACCCACGACCCTAACCACGGTGGCGGAACCGCCGCCCGAACGGACATGAACGTCAGGTGAAGACGAACTGGGCGACGGACCGACCAGTAGCACTGCCCTTCCAGATCAGGAGGCGGATGGCACCTCGACCTTCACGCGCTCGACGCGCGACCCGAGAACCGCTTCGGTGTGGCTCGCACCGAGTCGGGACGCACCCGCTTCGATCAGGGCCACGGCGTCCTCGAAGAACCGGATGCCACCGGTGGCCTTGATGGAGAGCCTGTCACCCACCGCGTCACCGAGCAGCGCGACGTCATGCACCGTCGCACCCGAACCGAGGAAACCTGTCGAGGTCTTGACGAAGGCAGCGCCCGCCCTGGCGGCGATCTCCGCGGCCTGTCGCTTTTGCACGTCCGAAAGCAGGCCACACTCGATGATCACTTTCACGGACCGACCCGCCGCGGCATGCACGACTGCCGCGATATCACGCTCGACGTATTCGACACAGGCATCCTTGAGATGGCCGATGGCGAGGACCATATCGATCTCGTCGGCCCCATCGCGGACAGCGAGTTCGGTGTCGAGCACCTTCACCGCAGTGTGGGTCGCCCCGAACGGGAAGCCGACGACGGCGACCACGCGGACCGAAGAGCTGTCAACCAGTCGACCCGCTAAGGCGACGTGGATCGGGTTGACACAGACTGCGGCACATCCCATTTGAACGGCGACCTGACATGCCCGCTCGATGTCGGCCCGTCGCGCATCCGGTGCTAGGACCGTATGGTCGATGTGACTTGCCAAACCAGCGATGTCCACGACAGCCTCCCAGCGTCTAGTCCGACGCGGTCGTCTCGGTGATGACCCTCAGGCTTCGACGAGGGGGATGTCGACCAGGTGTGCAGATAGGAACCAGATCTGGAGTTCGTGACGCCGCAGAACGTCGCTGATCAGGAGGTCGTTCGAACCCCAGTCGCCGCTCTTCGCTGTCTTCTCGATGGCTTCGCGGGCGACCGTGATGATCAGCTCGTGCGCCTCGAGCAAGCGCCCGATCATCACCGGCACTTCCTCGGCGCCGTCTGGCGGTCGTGGGATCCACGTGAGTTCAGCCGCATGCCGAGGGTCGCCAAGTGCGACCCCGCCGAGGCTCTGGACTCGCTCGGCAAGCAGGTCGATGAGCGCCAGCTGTTCGCTGGCGTGCTTGTCGAACAACAAGTGCAGCTGGTAGAACGTGGGACCCGCAACGACCCAGTGGTGCTTCTTGTAGAGCGCATGGAGGATGGTGGTGTCGGCCAGGATCCGATTGAGCAGCTGGGCGCTCTCGATCCGAGTTTCTGCCGAGAGGGCGACGGGCAGAAGGCGGATCGTACCGAAAGGCTGCACCTCCTGACCGTGCTGGTACATGCGAGGCTGCGGAGAGAGCTTCGAGACGGTCATCTGGACGTCCTCGTCGGTGCCAATGGCTTCGGCAATGGCCCGACCGTATCGGCCGCGGATGTCGTGCCGCCGAAATCGCGATGAACGTCATGTGAATGCGCCGCTCGATGGCGGCAACGTTCCCGTGGTCTTGGGTCTTGACGGGATCCGACATCCGCCTACAACCCTTTGGTCACCCGCCGAGAGGCGCGATCCCGAGATGGGCAGCCCTGTGACGGCCACACAAGACCTCGGCCCCCAGGCCGAGGTCTTGTGCCGTCCTTGGCCGCTTAGGGCACCGACGGAGGCGGGCGGATCAAGAGTCGCCGTGCAACGTCGCGACCCATGCCCGGAGCCGGCCGAGGTGTTCGCGATAGTGATCCGCGCCCGCCTTCGCGACCCACCATGCCGCCGCATCGCTGCGGGACGGGAGCGCGTACCAGGACTCGAGCATTCGGTTCCGCGACGCCTGCGCCTGCGTCAGGATGACCTCCCACGGCTGTCCGAGCATCGCGGCGCGGAACTCGGCGTTGAGGGCGTCGATGTCGACATCGCGTGCCTCGTACGTGCCGGCGCCGATGCGTTCGAGCTGGATCCCGGCCTCGGCAAGCCAGGTCCCAAGGTGGGCGACCAGGTCGGCCACGGACCAGTCCGGGTCGCGAAGGTAGCCGGGCTTGACGATGTCGGCCGGATCGAGGGAGTGGACAAGGTCGAGCACCTCGTCCCACCCGGCACGCTCGTTCCCGAT
>CAYVJP010000009.1:0-25238 GCA_964451745.1 uncultured Anaerolineaceae bacterium
GCTCGCCGTAGCCGAGCCAGCAGATCCGGGCCGGCAGCCCCTGGAACGGGACGCGTTCCTGGGCCATCGCGATCCAGCGGTGGAGGCCCGCGTCGTTCGGGAACAGCTCCAGGATCGCCGCGTCGGTCTGCAGGATGTCGGCCGGGTCGCCGCTCAGGGCGGCCCATCGGAACGGGCCGCGACCCTCGCAGAACTGGGGGCGGATGAAGGCCGGAACGAACCCCGGGTAGTCGAACGCGTTCGCCACCCCGGCCTCCTGGGCCTGCGCCCGCAGGTTGTTGCCGTAGTCGAACGTCACGGCGCCCGACGCCTGGAACGCGAGCATCGCGCGGCAATGGTCGGCCATGGCGCGCATCGAGCGACGGACGTACTCGTCGGGCTGGGTCTCGCGGAGGCTCAGGGCGTCCTCGAACGACATCTCGGCGGGAACGTATCCGCCGAGCGCATCGTGCGCGGAGGTCTGGTCCGTCACGAGGTCGAACCGTTCGCCGGCGGCGGCCCACGCGGGCTCGATCTCGGCCGCGTTGCCGACGAGCGCGATGGAGACGGCCTCCCCACCGCGGGCACTCTCGCGCGCCCAGGCAAGGGCTTCCGCCGGATCCTTGGTCAGCCGGTCCACGTAGCGGATCTCCAACCGACGACGGGCCCGGGCCTCATCCACTTCGATCGCCAGGCACACGCCGTCGTTCATGGTGACGGCCAGCGGCTGGGCACCGCCCATGCCGCCAAGACCCGCGGTCAGCGTCACGGTCCCGCGCAGCGTCCCGCCGAAATGCTGGCGGGCCGCCTCGGCGAACGTCTCGTAGGTGCCCTGGAGGATGCCCTGGGTCCCGATGTAGATCCAGGAGCCGGCCGTCATCTGGCCGTACATCATCAAGCCGTTGCGTTCGAGGGCGCGGAAGTGCTCCCAGGTCGCCCACTTGCCGACGAGGTTCGAGTTGGCGATGAGGACCCGCGGCGCCCATTCGTGCGTGCGCAGGACCCCGACGGGCTTGCCGGACTGCACGAGCAGAGTCTCGTCGTCGGCGAGCGCGCGGAGCTCCCGGACGATCGCGTCGAACGCCTCCCAGCTCCGGGCGGCGCGCCCCGTCCCGCCATAGACCACCAGGTGATCCGGGTCCTCCGCGACCTCGGGATCCAGGTTGTTCATGAGCATCCGCAACGCGGCTTCCTGCGCCCACCCCCTGCAGCTCAGCTCAGGGCCACGGGGCGCTCGGACAGGACGGGGGCCGCTCATCGGTCGAAGGCTACTCCTTCACCGCGGCGACGACGCGACGGCCCAGATCGGTCGGGCCGGCTCCCTGGACCGATACCACGACCCCCTCGTCGTCGAGATGGACGTGGTGGATGACCACGCCGCCGGCACACGTGGAGCGATGGACCGTGCGGCCCTCGATCTCGACCTCGGAACGACCCGGTTCCACGCCGCCGGCCTGCTCGCACACGCCCGTGTCGAAGGAATCCCGCCAGTCGCGGAACCAGTCGTCGTCGAAGACGCCGTCCTGGAGCCGTACGACCGTGGCGACGGCGTAGTCACCGGCGGAGTCGGTGGCCAACGGCCCGACGTAGATGGCGACGGCGATGCCGCGCACGTCCGATGCCAGCTCCGGGGTCGCCGCGATCTCGGCGGCGCTCTCGGCGTCGGCGCGACGCGCGATCCCGTCGACGTCCGAGGGCAGGAGGTCGAGCAGCGTGGCATCGACCACGATGGCAGCCCCCGTCGGCGACGTGCCGGCCGTCGGCGGCGGGGTCGGGGACGTCGGTGGCATCGCGCTCGACGGACCCGTCGAGGTCATCGATGGCGCGACGGACGGGGCGTCGCCTCCGCACCCGGCCACCCCGAGCAGGATCGCGGCCAGCGCCACGACCCGGCCGGTCGGCAACCTCACGCGAGGTCGCGGCGCATGACCGGGAAGCGGTCATCGGGGGCCGCCACGGCGAACCCGGCCGCGATCCAGAACGCCGGCGTGGCACCACTCGTGGCATCCTCGCTCGCCCCGGTCGCCGGGTACGTCTCCACAGCCGCGAACCCGCGCACCGACAGGTCGTCGCAGACGGCCTCCACGAGGTGGCGGGCGAGGCCCAGGCCCCGCGCGGCCCGCGTCGTCGCGATGCAGGTGATCACCGCCGGGAGTGGGGCCGCCGGAAGGGCCGGGTAGAGATCCCGCGTGCGCTGCGCTCGCGGATAGGCCGTGAGGGGCCCGAACTGGCAGTAGACCGCGGGCTCGCCATCGTGGAGCAGGACCTTGGCGTAACTCCCGGTCACGCCCAGGCCACGGCCCAGGAGGCGCAGCTTCCTGGGTGCCGAGTCGCCCACCGACGGGCGCGCGACCGGCGGTGGCGCGAACGGGTTCTCGGCGACCCCACCGGGATCGTCCTCGTCGTCGATCAGGAACGGGTTCAGGGGCGGGCGCCGGGTGGCCTCGAGGTCCGCGAGGAACGGATTGGACGGGACGGCCGGTCGTGCCGGCGTGGCGGTGTCGCCGGCCGCCGGCCCAGGTGCGAGCCAGTCGAGGCGGATCGCCTTCGAGCCGCGATCCGCGTCCTCCCAGTAGTCGCACGATCGATGGTCGAAGCCGGGATCGGCACACGGCGGGATCCGGGCAAAGCCCGTCGCGTCGATGATGTCGATGACCGAGATCCGGTCGGCGCGGTCGTCCATCGCACCACCGAGTCTAGGACCTCTGGGGGACGTCAGCGTCGACGCGGCTTGCTACAGTGATGGCCGCCGAGCGCATGGGAGGCAGCGACCAGCCGATGGTCGACCCGAGGGTCGAGGATCCGTACCAGATCTTGGGCGTCACCCGCGGTGTGGGGGACAAGGCGATCGCCGCCGCGTACAAGCGGCTGGCTCGCGAGTACCACCCAGACATCGCGGGTGAATCGGCGACCCTCCAGATGATGCGCATCAACGCCGCCTTCGATGCCATCCGGACCGCGCAGGCGCGCGCCGCCTATGACGATCTGGACCATGCGACCGCCGGCAGCACGCCGCGCTCCTCGACCGACGACGGGTCGGGCAGCCGGATGCAGTGGTCGCAGGAGCGCGATGGGACGGGCGGCGCCGGTCCCCCGCCGGGTCGGCCTTCGGGCACCGTCATCCCGTTCGGACGCCACATCGGTTGGTCGATCGGTGAGATCGCCCGCGTGGATCCCGGCTACCTGGACTGGCTCGCCCAACGACGCGAGGGCAGGCCCTATGCCGAGGAGATCGAGGCGACGCTCCAGCGCATCGGCTACCGCGATCAGCAGGCCCCGGGCGGCCCAGGTTCGGGTTCGGACCGCTCAGGGAACCGCGGCTGGGCGTTCCGCCGCTCCTAGGCGGACGGATCGGCGAGGACCGCGAGCGATCCGTCACGGACGAGATCGAGGGCCGCGGCAAGGTCGGGCCCGGGCTCCCGATCGGCCCCGAGATGCGCGATGCGTGCGCGGACCCCGGCGTGGGCAGCGGCGACCCCGGTACCCGGCCCCGGGCCATCGACATCGGACGCTGCGGAGCGCATCGCGGCCAGCCGCAGATCGAGGGCCTGCGCCGCGACGATCAGCTCGATCGCAACGATCCGCTGGACCCCGCTGAGCACCGCGGCGGCATGACGGGCCGCGATCGACCCCATCGACACGTGGTCCTCCTGGTTCGCGCTCGTGGGGATCGAATCGACTGAGGCCGGGTGGGCGAGCACCTTGTGCTCCGAGGCCAGGGCCGCCGCCGTGTACTGGTAGATCATCATCCCGGATTCCACGCCCGATGCCGCGGCGAGGAACGGCGGCAAGCCCCCGTTGAGTCGCGAGTCCACGAGCAGCGCGATGCGGCGCTCGCTGATGGCGCCGAGCTCGGCGAGCGCGAGCTTCGCGAAGTCGAGCGCGAGGGCGATCGGCTCGCCATGGAAGTTGCCGCCACTGATCACCCGCCCGCCACCGGTCGCCACCGTGTCGACGTCGGCGACGCCGCCGCCCGGGAAGACGAGCGGATTGTCCGTGGCGGAGTTGAGCTCGATATCCAGCACGCGGCGCAGGTGCTCCAGCGCGTCACGGACGGCGCCGTGGACCTGCGGCACGCAGCGGAGCGAGTACGGGTCCTGGACCTTGTGCGCGGATCCGTGGTGCGCCCGCTGGAGGCCGCTGTCGCGCAGCAGGTGCCGCAGCTCCGCGGCCACGGCGACCTGCCCAGGGTGCGGGCGGGCCAGCTGGTACGCCGCGGCGAAGGCCACGTCCGTGCCCAGGAGCGCCTCGACCGACATCGCGGCGGCGACGCTGGCGGTGCGCACCAGGCGGTCCGCGTCGGCCAACAGCAGCGCCCCGAGCGCGCCCATCATCTGCGTCCCGTTGAGCAGGGCGAGCCCCTCCTTGGGCCCAAGGGTCAGCGGCTCCAGTCCGGCTTCACGGAGCGCGATCAGGGCCGGGACGACCTGACCACCGAACTCCACCTGGCCCCGACCGATGAGCGGCAGGGCGAGATGCGCGAGCGGGGCGAGGTCGCCCGACGCTCCGACGCTGCCCTGCTCGGGGACGACCGGGTGGATGCCGAGTCGCAGGAAGTCGAGCAGTCGGTCCACGACGAGCGGACGGCAGCCCGAATGGCCCAGCGCCAGCGTATTCGCGCGGAGCAGCAGCATCGCGCGCACGACATCGCGGTCGAATGGCGGGCCGACGCCGGCGGCGTGGCTCATCAGCAGGTTCTCCTGCAGGCGTTCGCTGTCGACGGGCGCGATGAAGGTCGAGGCGAGGTCGCCGAAGCCGGTCGTCACGCCGTAGACGACCGCGCCCTCACGGACGAGTCCATCGATGACCTCGCGCGCCTCCTGCATCCGTTCGCGCGCGTGGATGTCGAGGTGGGCTCGTGCACGACCCCGGGCGACGGCCTCGACGTCGGCGATGGTGAGGTCCGCGCCGGTCAGGACCACGTCATCGTGGCCGTCGCGGTCCGGGGTGAAGTGCGGGA
Organism: uncultured Anaerolineaceae bacterium; assembly: GCA_964451745.1. Lineage (GTDB taxonomy): Bacteria > Chloroflexota > Limnocylindria > Limnocylindrales > CSP1-4 > SPCO01. The sequence goes on from CAYVJP010000009.1 coordinate 4,940, forward strand.
CCTCCGGTTCACTCACTGCGTCGAGGATAGTCGGCTATGCTCGCGGCCTGGTTCGACTTCCTCAACGGCCCGGTCCGCGACCTGGTCACCCAGATCTACGAGGCCGTGGGGTATCTCGGTGTCGCCCTGTGGGTCGCGATCGAGAGCGTGATCATCCCGATCCCGTCCGAGCTCGTGCTTCCCTTCGCAGGATTCCTGATCGGCGAGGGCACGGCGCTCGAACCGCTGACGGGACAGCCGTGGAACTTCTGGCTGACCGTGCTCGCCGGAACCCTCGGCGCGACCGCCGGAGCACTCATCGCCTATGCCATCGGTGCGTGGGGCGGGCGGCCCGTCATCGAGCGCTGGGGGCGCTATCTCGGGATCACCGCCGCGGACCTCGACAAGGCCGATGACTTCTTCGCCCGCCACGGGGAGGCGGCAAGCTTCTTCGGCCGGATGATCCCGGTCATCCGTTCGCTCGTGTCGTTCGCAGCCGGTGTCGCCCACATGCCGCTGGGCAAGTTCACGCTGTTCTCGTTCCTCGGTTCGGCGCCGTGGACCGCGCTCCTGGTGTTCGCGGGCATGCAGCTGGGGGCCAACTGGGAGGAGATCGGCACCTGGCTCAAGCGCTTCGAGTACGCGATCGTCGGCGTCCTTGTCGTGATCGCCCTCGCGTGGATCTGGTTCCGCATCATCAAGCCGCGCCGCCTCGCTCCTCCGGAGGCTTGAGAGCGCGGAACTCGCGATAGAGCAACAGGTCGTAGACGATCTTGCAGCCGCCCGCCAGGTAGAACGGCAGGGCCGCGTACCCGGCGCTGGCCATCAGGACCGAGGAGAACGATGGCGAGACCGCGGCGCCGGTCGTCCGCGCGATCCCGGTCACGCCCGCGGCCGCCGACCGTTCATCCGGATCCACGACCGCCATGACGTACGACTGTCGCGTGGGGACGTCCATCTGGCTGAGCGCGAACCGGACCAGCAGCACCGCGACCGCAAGCGGCAGGGTCGGCATCAGCGGGACCAGGATGAGCAGGACGTTGGACGGCAGATGCGTGAAGACCATCGTGTTCACCAGACCGAATCGCGACGCCAGCCGCGCGGCCGACAGCGACGAGACGGCGGCGAGCAGGTTGGCCGCGAAGAAGATCGAGCCGAGGACGGCAGGGTCGACGCCGAATGTCATGTGGAACCAGAAGGCCATGAGGCTCTGCGGGATGAATCCGCCGCCGAAGGCATCCAACGCGAACAGCGCCGACAGCTTGAAGACGACGGCCTTCGAGCGATGCAGGCCCAGGCGGCGTCGGATCCCATCGTCGCCATCGACCGCCGCCGGGGCGGCCTCGATCGAGGGGCCGAGGCGCCAGGCGCCTACCGCGAGCGAACCGCCGATCACCGCGTAGCCCAGCACGATCGCCCGATACGCCTCGACCGGCGCGGTGCCGCTGGCCAGCAGGGCCTGACTACCCAGTCCCGCCACCAGCGCCCCGATGGCCGTCGCGACATAGCCCGCGAGGTTGTACCACGCGAACGTGGATGTCCGGCGCTGGTCGGGCACGACCTGTGAAAGCCCGGCCTGCTCGACCGCCAGGAACGGTCCCACCTCGTTGCCGGTCGGCGAGATGACACCGACCACCCCGGCCAGGATCAGGAGCGGGACCCAGCTGGTCAAGGCGAAGACGATGCCCGCGCCGAGCATCAGGAGGCCACCGGCGACGAGGACGCGGCGGCGTCCGAACCGGTCGGCGTTGGTCGTCAGCCACAGGGAGACCAGGGCATCGCCGATCAGGGTCAGGGTGAGCACGATGCCGATCGCGACGGGGTCCAGACCGATCGCGTCGAGATAGAGGACCAACACGACCGCCAGGAACCCGTACGCGAACATCCGCAGGGTTCGCAGGCCGAAGAGGGCGCGACCATCGCGGTCCAGGCCGCGGAGGCTCGCCACCAGCCCGCGGTCGTCGGGAACGACGTCCATCCGGACCGAGTCTACGGGTTCCCGGTGGGGCGATCGTCTGCCAGAATGCGGCCCGGAGGTTGATCGATCCCGCCATGACGAACGATCCGCACGACGCCGATACACCGGGTCACGAGGGCGCCGTTGGCCACCACGCAACGGACGATCACGGTGATGACCACGGACACGATGACCACGCCCATGGCGAGGAGGCGCTCGGTCCGATCGACGTCCGCGCCTGGAGCGCTGGGGTCGTCGGCGTCGCCCTCGGCATCGTCGTGACCGCCTGCTTCATCGTCGCGACCGGCTGACGGCGCGGCCTGCGCCCGTCAGGCCGATGAAACTTCGCGGGCCCTCTGCTCGTCCGGGTGCCGTGCGACGCATCGGTGTGCTCCTGCTCGCCCTCACGTTCGCGGCCACGGTCCGGTTGGCGGTGCCGCCGGTCACGGTCGCGTGCTCCTGCGCCATGAACGAAGCGCCGATGCGCGACGCCGCCACCGACCCGACCGCCTCCGTCTTCACCGGCATCGCGGGGCCATCGGAAGCCGCTGGCGTCCAGGTCAAGATCACGCGCTGGTTCCACGGCGCCGTTCCGCCATCGGGCATCGCCGTCCTGGATCCCGCCGGCTTCATCGACCCGATGGGCGGCTCGTGCGGAACGCACGCTCCAGACCAAGGCACCGAGTGGATCTTCGTCGCCGGTCGCAACGAGATCGGGCGGTACGCGGTCAGCATGTGCTCCACCCACGCCCCGCTCGGGGCCGCGGAGGGTCAGGCGCTGCTCGCCGACGCCCAGGACGTGTTCGGTGCCCCGGCCGTCCCGGCCCCGCCGGTCGCGGACCAGAACGACATCGACACGACGTCCCTGCTCGACGCGGTCCTGCCGTTCCTGTTGGGCGGGCTCTTCGCCGTCGGGCTCGTGGGCGGGTTGTTCGGGATCCTCGGGCGGCGCGGTCGCGACGACGCCTAGAACAGCCCGACGACGTTCCCGTCGGCGTCGATGTCGATGTTCTCGCCGCCCGGCCTGGACGGGAGTCCCGGCATCGTCCGCATCTCGCCACACAGCGGGAAGATGAACCCGGCACCAGCGGACAGGCGGACCTCGCGGATCGGCACGGTGAACCCGCTGGGGCGACCCTTGAGCGCGGCGTCGTGGCTGAGCGAGTACTGGGTCTTGGCCATGCACACCGGCAGGTGCCCATAGCCGAGATCCTCGTACTGCTTGAGCTGCTTGCGCGCGGCGGTGAGCAGCTCGATCCCGGCCCCACCGTAGATCCTCGTCACGATCGTCTCGCTCGTCTCGGTGAGCGGCATCTCGTCGGGATAGCGCAGCTTGAACGACCTCGACGGAGCCTCGGTCGCGTCCCACACGGCCTCGGCAAGAGCGGTCGCGCCAGCCCCACCCTCGGTGAAGTGCGTGGCAACCACCGCGGATCGCGCGCCGGCCGCGAGCGCGACCTCGCGGATCGCCTCGACCTCCGCCGGGGTGTCGGTCGGGAAGGAGTTGATGGCGACGACCGCAGGGACCCCGAAGATCGTGACGTTCTCGATCTGCTTGGCGAGGTTGGCCGCACCAGCCCGGACCGCCTCGACGTTCTCTTCGAGCAGGGCGGGATCCAGGGGCTTGCCGGCGACGATCTTGCCCACCCCGCCGTGCATCTTGAGGGCACGGACCGTGGCGACCACGACGGCCGCGTCCGGCGCCAGACCCGACGCCCGGCATTTGATATCGAAGAACTTCTCGGCGCCCATGTCCGCCCCGAAGCCCGCCTCGGTGCAGACGATGTCGTTGGTGACCAGGGCGACACGGTCCGCGATGATCGAGTTGTTGCCGTGGGCGATGTTGGCGAACGGTCCGCAGTGGACGAACGCCGGTCCGCCCTCGAGCGTCTGGAGCAGGTTGGGCTTGATGGCGTCGCGCAGCAGGACGGTCATCGCGCCCGCCACCCCCAGGTCCTCGGCGGTCACGGCCGTGCCATCGCCACGCGTGGCGAGGACGATGCGGCCGAGCCGCGCCCGGAGGTCGAAGAGGTCGGTGGCCAAGGCCAGGACGGCCATGACCTCGGAGCCGACCGTGATGACGAACTCGGTCTGGCGCGGGACACCGTCCTCCTTGCCGCCGAGTCCGATCACGACATGGCGGAGCGCGCGGTCACTGATGTCGACCACCCGCGGCCAGAGGATGCTGTGCGGGTCGATGCCCAGCGGGTTCTTGTGATGGAGGCTGTTGTCGAGGAAGGCCCCGGCCAGGTTGTGCGCCGCGCCGATGGCGTGGACGTCTCCGGTCAGGTGCAGGTTGAAGTCCTCCATCGGGATGACCTGGCTGTACCCGCCACCGGCCGCGCCGCCCTTGATCCCGAACACCGGTCCGAGGGATGGCTGGCGGATGTTGACCGACGCCCGCCGACCGATCTTGTTGAGGCCCTGGGCCAGCCCGACGGTGGTCGTGGACTTGCCCTCGCCCAGGGGCGTCGGGGTGATCGCCGTCACCACGACGTATTTCCCGCGTGGTCGCTCCGCCTCCAGTCGGCTGATGGCCTCGAGGGTGACCTTGGCCTTGGTGGGTCCGTACAGCTCCAGGTCGTCGCCCCCGAGTCCGAGCTCGGCCGCGACGTCGACGATGGGTCGCGGGGTGACGGAGCGGGCGATGTCGAGATCGGACGGGAAGCTCATCGGTCTCCTCGGGATGCCGTGGTGGTGGTCGCCGCGGTCTGGCGTTCAGCCGCGCGGACGAGGTGGGTCAGGAGCAGGGCGTTGGTCAGCGGTCCGACGCCACCGGGGACCGGCGTGATCGCCGACGCGACGTCGCGAGCGGACGCGAAGTCGACGTCGCCCACGAGGCGTCCGTCGACGACGTTGATGCCGACATCGACGACCACGGCACCGGGCTTCAGCATCGCACCGGTCACCAGGCCGGGATGCCCGGCCGCGACGACGACGATGTCGGCGCGGCGGACGTGGGCGGCGAGGTCGCGGGTCCGCGAATGGCAGACGGTGACCGTGGCGTCCTCCTTCACGAGGAGGAACGCCGCCGGCATCCCGACCACCGCCGATCGACCGATGACGACCGCGTCCATCCCGGCGATCTCGATCCCCGAGCGCCGCAGGATCTCGACGGCCGCGTGGGCGGTGGCCGGCAGGAAGCCGTCGTAGCCGAGTCGCAGCAGCCCGGCGTTGAGCGGATGGATCCCGTCGATGTCCTTCGTGGGATCGATGGCGTCGATGACCGAGCGGAGTCGGATCGTCGCGGGCAGGGGCATCTGCACGATGACCCCATCGACGGTCGGATCGGCGTTGAGGTCACGGATCCGTTCCACCACGGCGCGCTCCGTCGCCTCGCCTTCGAGCTCCACGAAGCGCGCCTCGATCCCGACCTTCGCGCACCCGCGGAGGATCTGCTCGAGGTAGACCGTAGAGGGGGCGTCGCGTCCGATGATCACGACCGCGAGGCCCGGCGGCCGGCCGTTGGTCGCCGTGAATGTGGCGACGTCCTCGGCGACGGCCGAGCGGATCTCCGCGGCGATCGGTCCGCCTTCGAGAAGTCGCGCAGGCCCGGTCGGCACGGTCGGCGTCACGCCCGTGGGGCGACGGGATCGCGCGATTCGCCGCTTCCGACCACCTCGCGGGTCGCCGTCGCGAGTCGCTCGATGTCGTGGAGCAAGGCGTCCACGCGAGCGGTCATCGCGTCGGCATACTGCGGATCGCCGACGCTCGGCAGGTTGACGAGGACATTGGCCGCCGCGCCGCGCGCCGCCGCTTCACCCAGGAGTGCGGCGACATTGAGGTCGCTCGACGCATTGACGTTGCTCCGTCCGGCGAGGGCCTCGGCGGCACCGACGAGTTCGAGGCAGGCCTCCACGCAGCGCATCGGGACCTCGGCGGCCTCGCGGGCGGCGCTCTGCATGGCCGCCGTCCGCGTGGCGATCTCGTGGTCCGTGCCCTTGGGGAGCTTGAGGGCCGCGGAGAACGTCGCGTATGACGCGGCGTCCTCGTCAGCGAGGGCGAGGAACCGGTCGGCCAGCGCCTGCCCGGTCGCGACACCCCAGGCGAGCAGATCCTCGTGCTGGGCGTACCTGGGGCGGCCGGCCGAGAGCGAGGCGACCATCGCGACGAGGCCCGCGCCAAGCGAGGCCGCCACCGCGGACGCACTGCCGCCTCCGGGCACGGGTTCTGCCGAGGCGAGTCGGGTGACGAAGCCGTCGAGCGTCAGGTCGCGAAATCGCGCGGCTGGATCGGACGGATGCACGGTCCGATTGTAGGTGCCGCGACCGGCGCCGCTCGGCCGGATGTCGCATCAGACGCACCCGCGGAGCCGACAACGCCGGCATCGGCCGATCCGCAGGCACGGGATCGACGTCGAGGGCGGTCGAGGCCAAGCCGGAGGCGAGCAGGTGAACGAGCGCACCCAAGGTGCGTGAGCGAACCCGCGGAGCCGACAACGCAGGCATCGGCCGATCCGCGACGTCGATCCGGGGTGGGCGCGGTACCGGCGCGCCCACCCCGTCCCGACGACGACTCGGTGGCTGGGAGGGTTGCCACCGAAGGAGAAGGCGATCAGGCCGCGAGCGTGTCCGACTCGTCCATGCCGGTGACCGTCCAGCGACGCGATCGATGGAGGTAGGTCAGCGACAGCCGGGCGCGGGGGGTCTCTACCTCGAACAATGTGCGAGGTCCGGTGATGACGGGATACGCCGCCGCTTCCTCGCGGATGGCGGCAAGGTGGGTGATCGGGAACCGCTGGGAACCCCAGGTGACTTCCCGTGGACGACCGTTGAACCAATCGGTCCGGACGTGGACTTCGACCGGTTCGACTCGGATGAATGCCATGCGAGATGGCTCCTTTCAGGTCGAAGGGGCGGTGGTGTCGTCGTCCGGGGCACTCGTCCGACAGAACATCTGTTCGATGACGCCGTCACCGTAGACCGAACAGGTGTTCGATGTCAAGCGTCGTCGGGCGGAATGTCGTCGACGTCCGTGTCACCTAGGCTGTCACGACCGGATCCGGACGCCGACGGGCCTGCCGTCCCCGGATCCGCGTCGATCGGGACCCCCCGAGCGCGGCGGTCCAACGGGTTGCGCGGGTCCCGTTCGAACGGAGCCGGAAGACGCGCATCGACCAGGCGACCGCGCGTCACGACCCCGGCGCCGAACCGTCGGCGCAAGGCGTCGGCGGCCTCGATGGCGGCCCGCCGCCGTGGATCCTCGGTCGCGAACAGGCCCAGCTGCTCCCGCTCGCCGAGATTCGAGGCGCTCACCCCGAGCAGGCGGACCCGGATCCCGCGGACCTCGGGTCGCGCCAGCTCCAGGGCGGCGCGGTAGATCGGCTCCGTCAGATCGGTCGGTTCCGGCAGGGTGCGCTGCCGGGTGATGGTCCGGAACGAGGTGTCGCGGATCTTGACGGTGATCGTCGAAGCGCGGACACCCGCCGAGCGAAGTCGACCGGACACCCCATCTGCCATGGCGAGCAGCGTGCGTTCGATCACTTCCGGGTCCGACGTATCGACGTCGAACGTGTGCTCGTGCCCGACCGACTTGGCTGGATCGCCCTCGTGCACGGGATCCGCATCGATGCCGCGCGCCCGCTCGACCAATGACGCGCCGTGCTTGCCGAACCGGCGGATGACCACGTCGGGCGGCAAGGCGGCGAGGTCGCCGATGGTCGTCACGCCGTATTCGGCGAGCGCCGCCGCGGTCTTCTCACCGACGCCCCACAAGCGCCCGATCGCCAGGGGCGCAAGGAACGCGGCCTCCGCTCCGGGCGCGACCACGACGAGGCCGTCCGGCTTGCGCAGGTCCGAGGCGATCTTCGCCACGAGCTTGGTCGTCGCGACGCCGACGGACGCCGTCAAGCCGACGTCCTCGCGGACACTGGCCTTGATCGCCCCGGCGATCGTCTCGCCCGATCCGAACAGCGGGATCGATCCGGTCACGTCGAGGAACGCCTCGTCGATGGAGATCGGCTCCATCTGTGGGGTGTAGCGCCGCAGCACGGCCATGACGTCCCGTGATGCCTGCTGGTAGCGCCGGCCGTCGACCGGAAGGAACACGCCGTCAGGACATCGGCGCCCGGCCTCGCGCAGGCTCATCGCGGACCGGACGCCGAACCGCCGGGCCTCGTAGCTCGCCGCCGATACCACACCGCGCCCACCGGGATCGCCGCCGACGATGACCGGTCGGCCGCGCAGCTCCGGCCGGTCCCGTTGTTCGACCGCCGCGAAGAACGCGTCGAGGTCGACGTGGAGGATGGTCCGGGTCGTCACGCCACAACGCTACGCCACGTAGTCACCCGTGAGGAACGACTGGACGAGGACCGCGAGGAACAGGGTCGAGGTGATGGCCCACGCCAGGCGCACCCTCGGCCACGGGATCAGGGCGAGGACGACGAACATGGGAAAGATCACCAGCAGGTAGCGACTGGTGGACGTGAGCGGCGTCGGCTGGATCCGTGTCGCGAGCAGCACGAGCTGGGGCAGGGCGAACAGCGTGTAGGCGACGGGCAGCCGGCGCAGTCCGGCCACGAGCAGCAGGCCGAACAGCAGGAGCAGCACCAGATTGAGTGCCTGGAGCGGGTCGTGCCGCTCCAGCGTCCAGCGCCACGCGGCCGCCGCGACATCCCACGGCGGGAAGAACTCCTTGCCGCCCCATGCGTCCTGCGTGTCGAGCGGGGTCTGTCCGGCCACCGTCGCCGAATACGCGAAGAACGCCGCGAACCCGACGAGCGGGCCTCCGGCGGCCAGCCCGCCACGGAGGAGCGGACCGAACTCGACCTTGGGGAGCCGGACGTCGCGCCACGGCCGCCACGCGCTGACGCCCGCCGCCACGAGCGCCTCCCATCCCAGGGGCAGGACCAGGAAGGCGCCCTGGATCCTGGTCAGGCCGGCCAGCAGTCCCAGCGATCCGGCAAGCAGCCAGCGGCGCTCGCGGGCCATCGCGATGCTCCACACCGCGAGGGCCAGGAACAGGGCTTCGGTGAACGGAGCGAACAGGAAGAACGCGCTCGGGAAGATCGAGATGAAGAGCACCGTACGTCGGGCGATGACCGTCTCGAAGTCGCGGGCCACGAGTCGATGGAGTCCGGTCATCGCCGCGATGTAGGCGACCGCCGATACGACCAGCCCGCCGAACGCGACCGAGTCGCCCACGACCCGCGCCACCACCCCGGTCAGGGCCGGGAACAGCGGCCAGAAGTTCGCGCTCATCTCCGCCGGTTCGTAGCCGAACGACGCGATCTTCGAATACCAGCAGGCATCCCAGCGCTGCCAGACACCGACGAGCGGGAAGCCGGCCCCTTCGTCCGCGAGCGGCGGGAACGTGATCCAGCCGTTGCGCGCCAGTTCGAAGTGGCAGGGCCCTGGAAGACCGCCCTTCCACCAGAGATACAGCGCCACCAGGCCCAGGGCGACCCGCATCGTCAGGAACAGGCCGACCGCATCGAGGAATCCCGCCGGGAATCGGTCGAAGCGGCCGGGCCGTCCGTTCATCGGGCCAGAGTGTATCGTCGCGCCCGATGGCCGAGCGCTTGCCGCCTCCCCCAGCCCTGCCGACGCGACCAGCGTCGCGAACGGGTGCGCCCGGGCAGCTTCTGGGGTACCTGGAGCGCCGAACGGAGACGGTCGGTACGCTCCTGGTCACGCTGCTGGCGGCGGTCGTGTACCTGGCCACGACGGACCCGGAGCCCGTGGCCTTCGACTACTTCGTCCGCCTCGCGGACGCGTTCCTGCACGGCCGGCTGTACGTCCTCGAGGCGCCGTCCTGGCTCAACGAGCTGGTGCCGGGCGGCGGCGGCTGGTACGTCGTGTACCCGCCGGTCCCGGCCCTGCTGCTCATGCCGCTGGTCGCCATCTTCGGCACCGGATTCCCCCAGCAGCTCGCCTCCTGCCTGTTCGGCGCCGTGACCGTCGGGCTGGTCTGGCTGCTTCTGGGACGCTTCGACCTGCGCCTCGCGCAGCGGTCGATGCTCACGATGGTCTTTGCCTTCGGCACGGTGTTCTGGTACGTCGCCGAGACGGGGTCCGCCTGGTACCTGGGCCATGTGAGCGCGGTGATGTTCAGCGTCGCCGCGGTGATCCTGGCCCTCGACCGACGCTGGCCCGTAGCGGTCGGGCTCCTGCTCGGGCTCGCGGCGATCTCGCGACTTCCGGTCGCGCTGGCCTGCGTCGGCGTGCTGCTGCTGCTCCTCGGTATCGGATGGCCAGTGCGGTTGCCGGCCGACCGCACGTCCGCACTCCGTCGGACGATCGGGTTCGGCGTCGGGATGGCCGTCCCGGTCGGGCTGTACTTCGGGTACAACCTGGCGCGCTGGGGCACGGTGCTCGATCAGGGGTACACGCGCATCCCCGGGATCCTCCAGGATCCGATCTACGAGAAGTACGGGATCTTCGCGCTCGAGCACATCCCGCGACACATCCACGCGATCTTCCTGCGGTCGTGGAACTTCGTGGACGACCCGCCCTTCTTCCAGCCGAGCCTGTGGGGCCTCGGCCTGTTCTTCACGACGCCGCTGCTGATCTGGCTCGTCCGGGCACGGCTGCAGGATCCGCGCGTGCTGGGCGCCGCCGTGGCCACCGCGCTGGTCGCCATCCCGATCGTCACCCACGGCAACGTGGGCCTGGCGCAGTTCGGCTACCGGTTCAGCCTCGACGTCCAGGTGTTCCTGTTCGTGATCCTCGCGACCGTGTTCGAACGCGGCATGTCACGACTGGCCTGGATCGCGGCCCTGGCCTCCATCGCCATCTGCGCCTATGCGATCTGGGCCATCTCGATCGACTTCACGGCATTCTGAGCTGGGACCCAGCCCCGTGCCCGGCGGATGGGCGTGCAGGGCAACGCGGAGTCGAGCATGGGAGCGAGCGCACCCCAAGGTGCGAAGACGACAACGCCGCCCGGTGCGTCCAGTCGCCGGGCTACCCCTTGGGCTCGACGATGATGGTCACTTCGGGCGTGAGACCGGACAGGACCTTGATGGCGACCTTGTAGGTGCCGAGGGTCTTGAGTGGCTCCTCGAGATCGATCTTGTGGCGGTCGACCTCGATGCCCCGACGAGCCAGGGCGTCGGCGATGTCCTTGGACGTGATCGAGCCGTAGAGCTTGCCCCCCTCACCCACCTTGACGCCCATGGTGAGGGTCGTCGAGGCGATCCGCGTGGCGGCGATCTCGGCCTCCTCGCGCTCACGCTGCCGCTTCTCTTCGCGGCTGGCGATGTCGTGCTGCCAGGCGCGATACGCCCCCCCGGCGGCGGGCACGGCCACGCCCTGCGGGATCAGGAAGTTGGTGGCGTACCCATCGGCGACCTGCTTCATCTCGCCGCTCTTGCCGAGCTTGGGTACGTCCTTGGTCAGGATGACCTTCAAGTGATGGGATCCTCCCTGTTGATCCAGGACCGCAAGCGCGGCCCCAGACCCAGTTGGCTGATGGCGTCCCCGGCGCCGGAGATGAGGGCGGGGACCCGCCGGATGGTCCGACGGACGGGGCCCGGCGTCAAGCGCCGGATCTGGGCGATGTCACGATGGTAGGCGGCGCGGTCGATATCGAGCTCCGCGAGCTTCTCCTCGAGCAGGTCTTGCGGGACGCCTTCGAGGAAGAGATCGACCGCGAGCACGACGACGACGAGGTCGTCGAGTCCGCCGATGATCGGGACGTCATCCGGGACGAGATCGCGCCCGATGACGAGATACCCGGCAGCCGCGCCGAGCAGCACCTTGCGGTTGGCCGGCATCCGATCGTCGAGCACGAGGGCGGTGACGAGTCGGGCGTAGTCGGGGATCCGGCTGGCCACCGGCATGAACGCGAGCAGCGACAGCATCCGCGCGACGCCGGCACTGCCGACACTTCGCCGTCGTGATCGCCCCTCGTCGTTCTTCGCCAACGCGCTCACCGTCCTCCACGTCCGTGCCGGCGGTGCGTGCCGACCCGGGCGGGCAGTCTACCAGCGAACCCGCCGAGTCACGGCAGCGAGCGTCGACCGCGCGCATTCCCGATCGCGACCGTGAGGCCGGCGATCAGCAGGAATCCGACCGTGATGGCCACGACGACGATCGCCACCCGGCCGTACCCGCCATCGGACGGGTCCAGGAACGGATACGGGTACCAGCCGTCACGTGCCCCGCGGATCAGCGTGAGCACCACCCAGACGATCGGATAGACGAGCCACAGCAAGGCATCTCGCGGCGTCAGGCGGGTCGCCGGGGGATCGAGGATCCAGTCCAGCACCACGATCACCGGAAAGAACTTGTGCAGGACGAAGTCGACCCACGCGAGCTTGAGCTGCACATCGGCGCCGGACAAGAGGAAGATGACCACGAAGAAGGTGACCGTGAGGTAGACGACCGCGGCGCCACGGAGGAGGTCGAGCCCGCGCGATCGCGTCGAACCCCGGCTGGCGAGGAGCCAGCCGAACGCCACCACGCCGATGATGTTGCTCTGGATGGTGAAGAACGCGAAGAAGCGCGTGGCATCGAAGTTGTTCACGCTCATCAGGTCGAGGGCCGCCGCGGCCATCGCGACCACAACGAGCGCGATCGACCCGAGGCGTACGAGTGTCAGGACCCGCGGGCGCTCCACCCATCGATCGTAGCGCCGCAGCCAGGCCGCCGCCCGCTGAGCCAGCATGGCCTTGACATCGAACGTCCGTTCGGTATCATGCACGGCAAGGAGGCGCGAGTGACCAAACACGACGCCGAGCGCAAGGTCAGGATCCTGGACTTCATCGCCGCGACGTTGCGCGCGCGCGGGTACCCGCCGTCGGTGCGAGAGATCGCCCACGCGGTCGGACTCGCCTCCACGTCCGCCGTCCACCACCACCTGCAGATCCTCGAGCGCGATGGATACCTGGAGCGCGGCGAGAAGGAAAGCCGTGCCATCCGGCTCACGCCCACCGCGGCGATCCGGCTCGGTCTGTCCAGCGAGCTCGTCCCGCAGGCCGCGTCCGCCGACTCGCGCGTGTTGCCGATCATCGGCGAGATCGCCGCCGGTGGACCTATCGAGGCCTATCAGGACGCGTCGGAATCGATGGCGGTCCCGGACATGCTGGCACCCAGCGGTGACGCGTACGTCCTCAAGGTCCGCGGCGATTCCATGATCGAGGCCCACATCGCCGACGGCGACTTCGTCCTCATCCGCCCGCAGACGACCGCGCGCAACGGCGACATCGTCGTGGCCCAGGTCGAGGAGAACGCCGTCACGCTCAAGCGGTTCTTCAAGGAGAAGGACAAGATCCGGCTCCAGCCCGCGAATGAGGCCTACCCGCCCCAGTTCTATGACGACGTCCGCATCCAGGGCAAGTTGATCGGCGTGATCCGCAAGCTGGATTGAAGCGGCGCGACGACTGGGGATATCCACACGGGTCGTCCACAGACGGCCCACATCGGGAGCGAAATCGTGGAGCGAGAGGCGAGTGACGACCCGCCTTCGTTGACCGCCGACAGCACTCGCGCCCGGACAATGACGCCCCCAAGCATCCGTCGGAGTCCTGCCGCGCCGTGATCGATCGTCTGCCGCCACAGAGTCTCGAAGCCGAGCAGTCCGTGCTCGGCGCCATCCTCATCGACCGCGACGCTGTCGTCGAAGTCGCGGAGTTCCTGCGCCCGGAGGACTTCTACCGTCAGGCCAACGGGCGGATCTACGGCGCCATCCTGGACCTGTTCGAGCGCCGCGAGCCGATCGATATCGTGACGGTCGCCGAGGCCCTCGAGCGGCGCGACGAGCTGGAGGCCATCGGCGGTCGCGCCTACTTGTCCAGCCTGTCGAACGAGACGCCCACCGCCGTCCACGCAGCCCAGTACGCCCGGATCGTCGAGCGCAAAGCGGTCCTGCGTGGCCTGATCGGGGCCGCCGGCCGCATCGCCGGCATCGGTTACGAGGATCCGGCAGAGATCCAGGAGGCCATCGACCGAGCCGAGGCGGAACTCTTCGCCGTGAGCCAGAAGCGCGTGGACGCGGGATTCAGCGCGCTCAAGACCCTCCTCCATGACGCGTACGACCGGCTCGATTACCTGCACGCCCACCGCGGCGAGATCAGCGGCGTGCGGACCGGGTTCCAGGACCTCGACGCGCTCACCACCGGACTCCAGAAGAGCGACCTGGTCATCGTGGCCGCCCGCCCATCGGTGGGCAAGACGAGCTTCGCGCTCAACATCGCCGAGCATGCCGCGGTCCGTGAGCGCAAGAGCGTTGGCGTGTTCAGCCTCGAGATGAGCAAGGAGCAGCTGGTCCTGCGCATGCTCTCGAGCGTCGCGAACATCGATTCACAGCGCCTGCGCACGGGATTCCTCGAAGAGCTCGACTTCGCGCGCATCGCCCCGGCGATGAACTCGCTGTCGGAGGCACCGATGTACATCGATGACACCCCGAACATCAGCGCGATGGAGCTGCGCACGAAGGCACGGCGCCTCCAGGCGGAGGCCGGCCTGGACCTGATCATCGTGGACTACCTGCAGCTCATGCAGGCCACGACGACGAACCGCGATGCCAACCGCGTCCAGGAGGTGTCGGAGATCTCGCGGGGTCTCAAGGCCCTCGCGCGCGAACTGTCCATCCCCGTGATCGCGCTGTCGCAGCTATCCCGCCAGCCGGAGATGCGTGAATCCAAGGAGCCGCGCCTGTCCGATCTCCGCGAGTCCGGAGCGATCGAGCAGGACGCGGACCTGGTGATGTTCCTGTGGCGCGACAAGGAGCGCGGCGCAGACGATCAGGAGACGGACGGCGAGATCGTCAACCTCAAGCTGGCCAAGCATCGCAACGGGCCGACGGGCGAAGTCCAGCTCTGGTTCAAGAAGCGGCAGACGCGCTTCGTGTCGTATGCAGGTGAGCGCTACGCCGAGGCCGGCTGACGACGCCTATTCCGCCTCGTCCGGCAGCAGCGGTCGGAGCGAGAAGGTATGCGTGGTGTCGTCAGCGGCGATGAGCGTCACGTTCTGGAGCCCGCCCTCGTAGCCGGTGATCCCCAGCGCGGCGACCTCGTCGGGGGTCATCGTCCGGTGCGGGAACTGGAGACCGTTGGGGTCCGCGTCCGGCGCGAAGTCGGCAGGGGCGATGTCGGTCCATGGCCACTGGATCGCGCCGGGTTCGACGACACCTGAGCCTTCGAAGAGGACACCGCGATACGCGGTCGGGACATAGTCAGTGGCGCTGATCACGCCGCCGTCCTCGATCGAGGTGAGCGTCTCGGCGAGCTTCGAGAACGCGGCGCGGGCCGGCGCATCCGGATCCCCTTCCGTCTCGAGCCCGAGAGCGTAGACCGACACGGTCTTGGTCAGACCGCCCGCCTGGACCGTGAACTTGGCCGTCGAGGCGTCGGCGATCATGTCGTTGGTGTACTCGGGTCGCGCCACGGCCAGGCCGCCCTCGCCCAGCGCGAGCCGGAGCAGATCCTGGATCTGGGCCTCGGTGAGTTTCGCGATCCGCATCGGGTTCATCTTCCCGACGGACCCCTCCATGGGCGGGAACTCGATGGACGGATCGCGGAAGACGACCGTCCCGTCGCCGTACAGGGTGAAGTGGGGGACCATCGTCGCCGCGAAGCTGGCCATCATGAATCCGCCGCCCTCTTCGTAGCGCAGGACGACATCCGTGGCGCCGGTCGGGTGCTCGATCGCGTCGACGTCCGGGGATGGGCTCGGGGCGGACGACGGCTCGCCGGACGGAGCCTCGCTGGAGGGTGGACTCGCCGAGCCGCCGGCCGTGCTGCAGGCGACGACCAGGATGGCGAGGGCGGGCAATGACAGGAAGGCCTTGCGGCGCGATCGGTCTGACATGGGAGCCGGACGCCGATCCGACAACGACGGTTCCGCGGGCTCCAGTGACGGTCCCATGGCGGTGCACCCAGGCACCATCGAGGGCGCTTCGATAGCGCCGTTTCCGGAACGCTGCGGCGGTCCGCGACCCGAAGGACGCAGAACGTGGCCCAAAGGGCTTGACGGCGCGCGTATCTTCACGCCTATGAGTCCCGGGCCAGGCCCGGACCGACCCGAGCGCGCCCCCTGTTCCAGCGCGTCGGCGGCCGATCCGTGAAGCCGTCCCCAGGCGCGGGCCTCGACCGTCATCGCGTCCGAGCCGAGGGAGGGTCTGGAGAGGGTGTACGCGGACCGATCGCTAGCCTGTCGCGACTGCAACGAGGAGTTCGTCTTCTCCGCCGGTGAGCAGGCTTTCTATGCCAGCAAGAGCCTGGTCAACGACCCGCAGCGCTGCCCGTCCTGTCGTGCCGCGGCCAAGCGTGCACGCTCGACCGACGGGCCACGCGAGTTCCACGCCGCGATCTGCGGGGCCTGCGGAGGGCAGGCCGTCGTGCCGTTCGCGCCACGGAACGACCGCCCGGTCTACTGCAGCTCGTGCTTCGACAAGGTCCGAGCGGGAACGATCGGGACGACGGCGGCCCACGCCTAGGCATCCTCCGGCGCGGCGCATGCCATGATGTCCACCCGACCCGGGTGGACACTGGAGGTGCAAGCGTGGGCGTCATCATCATCCGCGAGATGGTCGGGACGAGTCCGCGATCTTGGAGTGACGCCGCTCGCCAGGCGGTGGCCACGGCATCGAAGACGGTGCGCAACATCCAGACCGTCGAGGTCGTGAAATCGAGCGCGGTCGTCCAGGACGGCGAGATCATCGAGTACCGCGTCGAGGTCAAGATCGGCTTCGAGTACGAGGGCTGACGCGAGTGGCGGCGAGGCGATCGCGGTCGCCCGGTCGCAGCTAATCGCCGGATGAGCGGTGCGCGGCACCATGTCGCGCATGCCCAGTCCGCTTCGTTCGGTCCACGCCACTGATCGCCACGTTGACAGTGCGCGAGACCGGTCCGTATCGTTCCCGCCGCCCGAGACTCGCGCCGACCCTCATCACCCCGCGGTACGGCCGCCGATCCCCGTAGGTCCGGGCCGGCAGCCGATGGCGGTGCCGGCTAGGAGCGCTCCCCTGGACGAGCCTCGCGGATTCCCGATCCAGCTCTCGAAGATCCAGCCCCCGGCGCTCCGGGACGAGACCCTGGAGCGGCCGCGGCTGTTGGATTGGCTGCGCACCCACATCCACAGCCGGGTGGTCCTCGTGCTGGCCGACGCCGGATTCGGCAAGACGACGTTGCTGGCCGACTTCTCGCGCCGCACGCGCCTGCGAACGCTCTGGTATCGGCTGGATGAAGACGACCGGGACTGGGTTCCCTTCATGTATCACCTGATCGCGGCGGGCCGAGAGTCCGCGAGTTCGTTCGCACCAGACTCGATGGCGATCCTCGCTGATGCGGGACCTTCAGGGCCGAGTGTCGACGACGTTCTCGAGGTCTTCCTTCCAGAGTTCAACGCTATTGCCACGAATGGCGTGGTCCTCATCCTTGATGATTTCCACCTGGTTGACGAGTCCGCCGATGTTCGTCACATCGTTCAGGAGATTCTGGCGCGCGGGCCTGACCGGCTCACACTCCTGGTTGCGAGCAGGAGACAGCCAGGCGTGGCCCTAGGGAGGTTGCGGGCGAGCGGCGAGGTTCGCGAGCTCCGAACCGACGACCTCCGGTTTGATCTCCAGGAGACTACAAGGCTCTTCAACGAAACATACGGCCGAGATCTTGACGAGGAGGTCCTCCTCGATCTGACGCACAGGACTGAAGGGTGGGTGGCTTCACTACACCTCGTCCAAGCGGCGCTCCGCGATCGTTCCCCGGGCGAGATTAGGCGGTTCATTCATGAACTCAACGGCGCAGACCACGAGTTGTATGACTACCTCGCAGAGGAGGTCGTAGGTGACCTTCCAGAGGACCTCCAACGATTCCTCATGGAGACGTCGCTCTTGCAGGTGGTAACCCCGGAGCTCGCCGCAGCGGCGTCAGGACTCGACGAGCAGGCAGCTTCGCGCCTAATGAATGTGGCTGAACGGCTGACACTGCTGAGCAGGTCGACGAGGGACCCGAGGACCCACCAGCGGTATCACCCGCTGGTGCGGGAATTCCTCGAAGGCCGGCTGCGGTCGAGTGATGGAAACGAACGAGTCTCCAATCTGCACCGGAGGGTCGCCCTCGCCGCGACGGCAATCGACTGGCGCATCGCGGCCCACCACTACCACGAGGCCGGTGACATCTCGGCGATGCTCGATGTGATCGGAGATGCGATCCCGGCAATCATGGGCGACGGACAGTACTCGGCGGCTGAGGGGTTCATCGAGCGAGCACACCCGAGCGAACGATCCGCCCGGTTCGACGTCATCCTGAGTCGCGTCGACATGCAGCAAGGGGACTACCAAGCTGCGATAGCCGCTTCAACGGCGGTCCTTGATTCCACAAGCAGCGGTCCCATCGAGCGCGACCATGCTCTCCTCAACCTTGTGACGCTATACCTGAACTATGGCGACGGCGATCGCGCCGTCACATACGCCGAGCAGCTGGAAGCGTCGCAGGATCCGAACCTCGCCAGAATCGCACGGGCGTCCCAGGCGATGGTTACTGGTTCCGAGACAGATGACATCGACCGGATCAACCGACTCCTGACAACCATGGCGCGCCACCAGAGGTCCGCTCGCCCGCATCATTTCGCCGTTAGCCAATACAACCTAGCGTCGAACCTAGTCGTTCAGGACCAACCGGTGGACGCGTTAGAGGAACTAGAACCGGCGCTCGAGGTTCTCGAATCCGGGTCAGCCGCAATCGAACTCGCGGCGGCGCGGATTCGCAGCGCTGAGGCACTCGCAATGACGGGCAGGGTTGCAGAGGCAAAGATCAAAGTCGCCCTCTCGCAGGTGACGGGCGCCAGTTATCAGGAGGACGAAATTGCGATTGGCGTTGCCGACGTGTACGACAGCTACATCGACCCCGGCGTCGCCGACTCCCTATTCAGCAATCTGCACATTCGACGTATCACCACTCCCGCAGGGAGACGCCTCGCGGCCCTCAGCAACGCACGAATGTTGGCGCGACGCGGCCGCCACGATGAGGCGGCCGAGGTCCTGCTGAGCTACCCGTCGGGACGACCGTCCCATCTTGGTATCGAATCCGAACTCCGCGCAACGCGCGCTTTCGTCGCGGTCGCCGGCCATAACCAGGACGCCGCCTCCCTCGCAGACGACGCAATCACGCACGCGCGGGTGCAAGGAGCACATCGCTGGCGGCGTTGCGCAGAAGTACTTCGGGCCCTTGCTGGACCTGACACAGATCTCAGCGCGCCGATCCTCAGGGTCGGGCGCGACTCTCCCCATACGCTCACCTATGTCGCCGACCTCATGGTGGAGCGGCTAGCCGGACTCGATGGATCTGCGATGGGCTGCATTCAAAGCGCAGCCAAGCTCCACGCGGCGCGCTGGCGGCCACCACTGCGTCGAGTGGTCGACAGTCGCGGACCATCTGCCCTGGCCTGCGCACAGCTCCTCGAGGCAATCGGCGAGAAGGAGGACGTCCGCCGCCTGCGCGGATTGGCGCGAGATCACAAACGGCGACCGGACACCATAACCCTAGGTCGGGGTCTGGCCCGGCGCGTGGCCGAACCCGTGTACGTCGATGACTTGGGCCGAGTCCGAATACACGTGGGATCCGCGGAAGTCGCTGGCTCCGTCGTCCGGCGCAAGGTGCTCGGCCTGGTCTGCTTTCTGATCTCTCGGCCACAGATGTCGAGCACTCGAGACCAAGTACTGGAAGCCCTTTGGCCCGACCTCGACCCAGATGTCGCCGTGAACTCACTCAATCAGACGCTCTACTTCCTCCGTCGTGTACTCGAGGAGGACTACGAAGACGACCTTTCTCCTGGGTATGTCCACCACACTTCGGACGTGATTTGGCTCGATAGCGATCTTGTCTCGAGCCGGAGTATCGAGTGCCGGGCACTACTGCGAGCGTTCTCGAAGGAACCGAGTCCGGATGAAGTTGAGGCCCTGGTCCGCATGTACACCGGTAGATTTGCTTTGGATTTTGAGTACGAGGAATGGGCAAACGCCTACCGGGACTCACTCCACGCCGCATATCTTGAGGTGGTCGAGCGCTCCGTCCTTGATGATTTTGGAACGGGACACCACGATCGTGGGATTCGGTTCGCGCGTAGCGCCCTCGACATTGACTCGACAGCCGAGAACATCGAAGTCTCTCTGCTGCGCCTATACCTGGTCACCGGCGCTCACGCGGCGGCCGCGGAGCAGTACGCGCATTACGCGACCGTGATGCGCGAGGAGCTTGGTGTCGAGCCGCCGAGCCTGGAATCGCTGTAGTGATAGGTAAGGTTCCGTATTGACCGGTTTAGTCGGGCATCCGTAGAGTCCGGTCACTGACTAGTACGCGAGTACTAGGAAGTAACGTTAAGACGCTCGGACGCGCCGAAGCCTCACCTGAAATGGGCACTTAGGGTGAGGCGGAGCGAGTAGTGCAACCGACCGACCATGAGTCTGGTCGGTTTTCGTGTTCCT